>NZ_JBPPGJ010000029.1:0-54565 GCF_051594765.1 Oryzibacillus soli | reverse complement strand
GCAGGTAACGAGGCCCCTTTTCAGGGGCTCGCCCGTGAACCCACGCGGTTGGCAGCCATTTCAGAGCGCCTTTAGGCGCCGGCTAGTAACATGCCCTTATAGGGCTAATGGAAGCCACCGGCTAAGCCGGTGGTTATGACTCTTTTGCCTGCGGCGGGGGGATCCAGATTGTGGTAAACTGTTGGATATTAGGATGGATGAATCTGTATTTTAGATTTAAGAACAATGATGGAGTTCACATAGAAGAATTGAAACAGTGGGCAAGGAATAACGAAATAAAGGTAACTAGGGGGACAATTTATAGTTGGTTTTAATATATGTCTAAATTTGAGAAGGTGCATGCATTTGAAGTATCGTTCAAGACATACAAAAAGAGACGAAAGCCTACCCCATGTCCGGCAAGCGTTATTAGAAACGATTGTACATTCATTAAAGTTAAGAACAGAAGTGATAGGGATTTTTATAGGGGGCTCCATTGCTCAAGGAACTGCTGACCAATTCTCTGATATTGACTTGCGTGTAGTTGTACAAGAAGATGCACTATCCCGATACATCGAATCTAAACAGGAAATCGTAAAAGAATGGGGAAACGTTCTATTCTTTGAAGATTATTATCCGAAAGCACCCTTTACAATCGCGCACTATGACACCTTTCTAAAGGTCGATGTGTTTTTTTACAATACGAAAACCCTGCAGCCCTCGATCTGGCTTAAGGGCATAAAGATTTTGTTTGATCCTGATGAGATCATTAGTCAAATCCACGCCAAATCGGAAGCATTAAAATACAAGGTAACACAGGATGATGTATTCCGGTGGAGGGGCAAAGTCTTCGCTTACATGCACGAAATTTACCGAAGGGTCTTGCGTAGGGAATATTATTATGCACTGACGAATCTGAATAACTTGAGACATTTTATCGTTCAAGGATGGGATTTGGAGACAGATAGATTGCCTAATGAAGCGTGGGACTGGTCAAAGATAGAGGGAGAACGAACTCACCTCATGCCATGGCAATTAACAATGCTTGAAAGCTGGGATTGCAGCCGGAATGAAATCGAAATCATGAAAACCTTGACAAGTATGATTCCAGAGCTTTCAAGGATTTATCATCAATTGATTGAGATGACGGGAATAATTGAAGAAAACAATAAATGGGATGAGATCATCAATCAAGTGCTATAGCAAGTGAAGAAAGATCCTTCGAGAAGAGGCGACGTTGGCGATATATATATAACATGCTAGGAGAAGATGGATCCATGAAGCTTCAAGTCGTAATTCCGATCCTTCGGATCTTTGATGCAGAAAAAGCGGTAGAGTTCTATATCGATTACTTAGGATTTCAGTTGGATTGGGAGCATCGGTTTGAAGATCATTTGCCATTGTATATGCAGGTTTCCAAAGATCAATTGAGGTTACATTTAAGCGAGCATTATGGGGACTGCACTCCAGGTGCTGCAATTAGGATTGAAATGGAAGAAGTAACTGCATTTCAAAGAAGTTTGTTGGAGAAACAATATCGTTTTTCACGACCTGGATTGGAAAGAACGTCTTGGGGAACGGAAGAATGCTGTGTGACGGATCCGTTTGGCAATAGGATTATATTCTATGAGGAGATAAACAACAGCGTGTAGGCGAAAGACCGGTAGTCGAATTTCATTCGTACCCATTGGAGGAAACCACATGTTCGTCTATGAAGCCATCGATACGACTTGGTTGAAGAAGCTGCAAGAGTATCAGTTTAAGAAGCCGCTGGAGGATGGGATGCCGCCCGCGGATCATTGGGTTGTAAACCCGGATAAGCAGGAGGCGCTCTATTATATCGGTTGGGTATCCGATGCCATCCTGCGTTGCAATGGCGAAGATATGTATGAGTTTGCCTTTTTCGTTAAAGACCACTGTATACGAGTCACGGCTTATCTATTTCCAGCAGACTCTAGCGAAGGGTGGAACAAGAGCAACAAGCTTCTGATTGGGGAAACGTCGTGGACCGGGTTAAGCCGGGAGGAAGTTGAAGAAGATGTGAAGGACGCGATTACGACTTACTTAACGTGCCGGAATAGGGGAAGAAGGTCGTAATAGCATCCGCAAAGCGCAGCACGCCCAAAAAGAAAGAAGAGGGGACGCCCCTCTTCCTCATTAGGTGCTCCGTCATTCCGGCTTATTGCCGGACTTCGGATCCGCGACAAAGTCGCTCTTATAGTCGGAATATAAGAGATGCGTGACCATCCCTGCCGAAGCGTGATGCAGGTCGTGGCAGTGGAACATCCAATCCCCTGAATTCCCTGCTTCGAAAGCCACCACATATTCCTCGCCCGGCTTCAGGTTCAAGGTATCCTTCACAATCGGAGACCCAGAGAGCGGCGTGCCGTTATGGCTCAAGACCTGGAAGAAGTGCCCGTGAAGATGCATCGGATGATCATCGCTCTTGGAGAGATTGACCAGCTTCACCTGGACCTTGTCCCCCTTTTTCACGCGAATGGTCTCCGTATTCGGATAGGCTCGGCCGTTAATGGTGTACATGGTGGCGCCATCGCGGTTCTCCGTCCCGAGATTCATGGTGTACGTCAGATCGTATGGCCCATTTAGCTTGAACGGAGCAGGCCCCGATTGACCATATGCTGCGATATTCAGGGTCGGCAGCCCCGTTTCCATGTCGTTGGGTGTGTCGGTGCCGCCGCGAGTTCCCTCGTAGGCGATCTTGATCTTCATCCCTTTCACCCCAGGCTCCGATCCGTGAGCTTCCAGGAACCAGTCGCCGGGGCGGTTGGCTTCGAATTCCACATCGTAACGCTCTCCCGGAGCAATGCTCAAGAACGAATCCTTCAGCAGCCCGGGTTGGTTCACAGACTGGCCGTCCGTTGCCGTTATCTTCCACTCGTGCCCGTGGAGGTGGAGGGCATGGGACTTGTAACCGGCGTTGATGATGCGCAGCCGGACATGGTCCCCCTGCTTCACCGCAAGACTCTGAACCGATGTGCCGCTGCGGCCATTTATGGTCAGCAGATCGTACATGCTCATGTCGTGAGCCGCAGAACCGGAGGACATGCCATGACCGGAATGGGATTCATGGACCCCTGCAGAAGCGGCAGGGGAAGGGGTACCGGATATCCATTCGTCCAGCATCACCACATAATCCCGGTCGATGGGATCCGCGGCGGATTCAACAATGAAGGAGCCGTACAAGCCGCGGTCAATCTGATTGACACTGTCTTGATGGGAATGGTACCAGTACGTCCCGGGCACAGAGGCCTTAAACTGATACGTGAACGATTGACCGGGCTGAACCGCATTCTGAGTCACGCCTGGAATTCCGTCCATGCTGATGGGTACGGGGAGCCCATGCCAATGGATAGAGACCGGCTCCGGCAGCGTGTTCTTCAAGGTTATCTTCACTTGATCCCCTTGACGTACCCGAATCTCAGGTCCCGGAACCGAATTATTGAAGGTCCAGACCGGTATAATCTTCCCGGATTCAATCTCCAGATTGCTCGCCTGTGCAGTCAAGGTGAACTCTGTCTGTCGAATAGCCGACATGGCAACGGTCTTCGTTAACCCTGAGGTATCGGAACCCGTGGTTGGCATCGGGGCTGAATCCGTGTGCTTCTCCGAGTGATTCATACCTTCCATGGAGTGCTCCGAGCCTGTGCCGGAGCAGCCTGCTAGAAGGAACGCGAACAGTCCTGCAGCGGCTGCCGTTCGAATCAAGTGCTTGCGCATCCTATTCCTCCGTCCTTTGATAACAACTTTAACGTTATAATAATTCGCAGTTGTGTAGAAAGTGTGGAGTTGGTAAAGAATGCTGCCTTCATCGTTTCCACATATTTGGGGGATATAATAAGGGAAATCTTGCAGGATCGGGTGGTACCATGAACAGAATTAAAGTGTTGGTTGTCGACGACGAGTGGAATATGCGGAATCTGCTCCGGATCTATCTGACCCGAAAGGGGATGGAGGTTAAGGAAGCCACCAACGGCCAAGAGGCTCTGGAACAGCTGCGGAACGCCGCGTATGATCTTATCTTGTTGGACGTCATGATGCCGGATATGGACGGGTGGGAGGTATGCAGGAAGATCCGGGAGAAGGATATGACCCCCATCCTGATGCTCACGGCCCGGACGGAGGTCAAGGATAAGGTTCAAGGACTCGGCTTGGGGGCCGATGATTATCTGACCAAGCCCTTCGATCCCGACGAGCTGATTGCCAGGGTATACGCCCTGCTCCGGCGGTCGGCCTACCAGCAGCAGCATATGGTCACGGAGGAACGCTTGGAAGCGCCGGGAATGATCATCTATCCGGAGGGCCGCCAGGTTCATGTGGATCAACAGCCGGTGGAGCTGACCCAGAAGGAGTTCGACCTATTCCTGCTGCTCGCCCGCAGTCCGCACCGGGCCTTCTCCCGCGAGATCCTGGTTGAAGCCTTGTGGGGGCATGATTATCTGGGAGATTCCCGGGTCGTCGATACCCATATTAAGAATATCCGCGAAAAAATCCAACGGGCCGGTCTGTCCTACAACCCGATCCAAACGGTGTGGGGGGTCGGCTACAAGTTCCAGTCCCAAGGTGAAGCCACATGAGGATCAACCGGATCGGCTTGAAGCTGGGGGCCGTCATCATTGCCCTATTCATTATCATCTTGACCTTCCTGGGGCTCGTCATCGACCGGGTGTTCTCCTCCTTCTATCATACGAAGATGAAGGAGGATGTTCAGGATCTGGCCACTCACTTCGCCAGCATGGCCAAGTCTCACGACACGAGCTCCGAGGAGATGATGCAGACCTATGCGGACTTCTCGAACGTGAGCATCTATCTGATCCATCTGAACACCGGAGATCCCATCAGCCTGGGCCGGCTTAAGATCCAGGATGCCGAGTTCCTCCAGCCATCCGATCTAGCCGGACTGCGGGCGGGCCATTCGTTATTCCGTGAATTCGCGGCCCAAGACGGAGAGAGCTACTTCGTCTCCGCAAGGCCGGTTCCGGAGGAAGGCATTGCGATCTATGTCCTGTCCTCCATGCAAAGCATGGACGAATCCCTAAGACGGGTCCGCAGCTACTTGCTGCTGTCGGGGGGCGGAGCTTTTGCGCTGGCGCTGGGGTTCACGTATGTCGTGTCCCAAATTCTGTCCCGTCCCATGGTCCAGATGGAGCAGGCGACACGCCGTATCGCCAAGGGAGAGCTGGAAACCCGGGTGGAGGTACGGTCCAGCGACGAGATCGGCAACTTGGGTGCGGCCATCAACGATCTGGCCCGGGATCTGCAGCATTACCGGGATACGCGGCAGGAATTCTTCGCGAATATCTCCCACGAGCTGCGTACGCCCATTACCTACTTGGAGGGCTATGCCAAGGTACTGACGGACGGATTGTACGACTCCGAGGAGGAGAAGGTGCAATACCTGACCATTATCTATCAAGAGTCCTTAAGGCTGAGCCGGCTCATCCATGACCTCTTCGAGCTCTCCAAGATGGAGGAAGGGAAGATTCATCTCCTGATGGAATGGCTCGATCTGTCGGAGCTGGCGGAGAACAGCGTTCAGAAGGTACAGCTGAAGGCAAGGGAAAAAGGCCTGTCCCTTCACTACGAGAAGGCCGATATCCCACTCGTCTATGCGGACGGTCTTCGGATGGAGCAGGTTGTCCTGAACATTCTGGAGAATGCCATCCGGTATACGGAGCAGGGGACGATCCGGGTGCGGTTATCGGCACAACCCGAGTCCGTCCATCTGATCGTGGAGGATACGGGAAGGGGAATACCGCAGGAGGAGCTTCCTTATATCTTCGAGAGGTTCTACCGAGTGGAGAAGTCCAGGTCCCGCGAGCACGGAGGCAGCGGATTAGGCTTGGCCATCGTGAAGAAGCTGATGGAGCTCCAAGGAGGGACGGTTGAGGTGGCCAGCGAACCGGGAGCAGGCACCCGCTTCGTCATCTCTCTGCCTACAAGCGGCCCGGCATAGGAAGGAGGCTGTCCGATGGGACAGTCTCTTTCTATTTGGGGCGTGAAGGTTTTGTGAACAATCGCGGTTTAACGGGATTCCGATCGAGGATGTCCATCGATCCACATCGTTTCTCCATACTTTCTTCCTAGAATAGAGCCAGTAGCATCGAGAAGAAAGGAAGATCGGATGATGAAAAAAATCGCCATCGCCGCGGGATTGGCCGGTGTGGTCCTCTTCGCCGGCACCGCATGGGCAGACGAAGCCAAGAAGGACGAGCATGCCGGTCATGGAACCACACAGGTTCAACCGGCAGCCAAGCAAGAGGCCGTGAAGAGTCCGGTTCCGAGCCCGGCGCCGGCACCCGCTGCCGATGCCCACGCGGCCCACAATATGACAACGGAGGAGCACAGCAAGATGTCTACGCCTGCGGAGCAGCACGCCACATCGTCAACGGATGCGCATGCCTCCCATGGTTCGACCGGCAGCGCCACCTCCAATGGGACGCACGAAAGCTCAAGCACCGGCGGCCACGGGAGCCATGAGAACGTGGTGGAAACCCCGCCCAACCTGCCGGTTCTATATGCCTTCGGCGCAGTTAACGCCGCATTCATCCTGATTGGAATCTGGAACAAGCGGTTCCGGAAGAAGGAGGGGCTAGCATGAGCACACCGGTACGCAGCACTTCGCAATCCCCTGATGTCTCCGCCGCCGGCAAGCGGTACAATCTGTTGGACGTTCCTGCTATCCGGGCCTTCGTGCGCAGCAGATGGTACCCGGGTATTTTCCAGTGGGCGGCTATGGTCGTCTTCTCCGTCATTGTCTACGAACTGGCGGCCGGCACGATGAACCCGAGCCGGAACTTCGGTACCTCCTTAACCTGGGTGCTCTGGTGGCCCGCTATCCCGGTGATCTTCCTGGTGCTGGGCCGATTCTGGTGCGCCGTCTGTCCCTTCGGAAAGATCAGCGACATCGTCCGGAAGCTGGTCGGCTCCGAGAGACCCATGCCAGCCTTCCTGAAGAAATACGGGATCTGGCTGATCGATCTGTTCTTCATTCTGATCACCTGGTCCGACCACATCTGGGGAATCGTCGAGTCCCCTCGCGGTTCCGGATACCTGCTGCTTCTCTTGACCACGATGGTGGTGGGAACGTCGGTATTCTACGAACGGCGGACCTTCTGCAAAACGCTGTGCTTCCTGGGCGGCCTGGCCGGGAATTATTCCCGGTCCGGCATGCTGGAGCTCCGGGGCACTCCGGACATCTGCAAAACGTGCAAGACCCAGTCCTGCTACAAGGGCAACGAGAAGGCGGAAGGATGTCCGATGTTCGAGTTCCCCCGAACCATGGAAAGCAGCGCGGACTGCAATCTGTGCGGCAACTGCGTGAAGACCTGTCCGAACAATTCGATCCGGATCTCCCCCCGCAAGCCGACGGCTGAGCTGTGGGGCATCAAGAAGCCGAAGGCCGAGCATGCGTTTCTGGCTGCGGTCATCATGGGGATCGTCTTCGTACAGAATATCACCATGCTGGAGATCTGGGACCGCATCCTGACCGGCATCAGCAAGGTCACCCAGACCACGAACTACAACGTGAATTTCACCGTGGCTTTCGTTCTCTCCATGATGCTCCCGATCGCCATGCTGTGGGTCACCGCCCGCTTAACGGCCGGCTCGAAGAGCGCGGAGAAGGTCCGGGAGAACTTCGTCCGGTTCGGCTACGCCATTATCCCGCTGGACCTGGCTGGCCATCTGGCGCACAACCTGTTCCATGCCTTCACAGAGGGCAAGGCGATCTGGTTCAATACCGTGAGCCTGTTCGGTTACCAGCTCTCCGGAGACCTGAGTTTGGCATCCGCCGGAACCGTCCAATGGCTTCAATATCTTGTCGTTGTGCTCGGTACCGTGGGCTCGGCTTATACGGTCTATCGGATCGGCCAACGGGCATCGTGGCGGAAGCTGCTTCCGTATTACGTTCTGATGGCGGTCCTGGCCGTGATCAACCTCTATCTGTTCTCGCTGCCGATGATGCATCGGGTATAAGATCAAGCTTCCTGAAAAAATGGAGACTCCGTGATGATTCACGGGGTCTTCGTTTTGGTGATGGAGCGGAAACTATCAGAGGACGAAGCAGCCGGGTTCAATAGACGAATCCATAGACATATGGTATATTGAGAATTATTTTCTATACCGTAAGCTTCGGGAACGGGTGTCGGGTGTTCACAGCCCGACTTAATAGGGAAACCGGTGAAAATCCGGTACGGTCGCGCCACTGTAAGCGGGGAGCCGCTCCAAATTAGCCACTGCTTCATGGAACATGAAGCGGGAAGGCGGGAGATCAGGTGAAGAGCCGCAAGTCAGGAGACCTGCCCGTTCTTCGCTCACCTCATATCCTACGCGTCATAGGGTGGTGTAAGTGGATTCGATACGCGTAGGCATCTCCCGGCGGAGATGCTTATTTGTGCGTGCTGGGGCTTCAGAAGGAGGGATCGGAACGGCATGATATCCGAGATAGGGGGCGGAATCCCCCGCTTGGTGATAGCGGGCACCGGGAGCGGTGCCGGCAAAACGACCGTCACCATCGGTCTGATGGCGGCCTTGAAACGCCGCGGGCTGGCGGTGCAAGGCTTCAAATGCGGCCCGGACTACATCGATCCGAGCTATCACACTGCAGTCACCGGCAGAATCTCCCGGAATCTGGACACCTGGATGACGACTCTGGACGTGATGAGGGAGATCTTCCTGCGAGGATCCAGAGAAGCGGACATTTCCGTGATCGAAGGGGTTATGGGCATGTTCGACGGGAAGGATCCGTTGGCCAATACCGGATCGACGGCGGAGATCGCCGAGCTGTTGGCCGCACCGGTGCTGTTGGTCGTAAACGCCTCCAGCATCGGCCGGACAGCGGCCGCCATGGTGCTGGGCTTCCGCGAGCTGGCGGGTCCGGGCCGGATCGCCGGCGTTATAGCCAACCAATGCGGCAGTGAAGCCCACTTCCGCCTCGTCCAAGCCGCCGTCGAGCAAGTATGCGGCATCCCGGTGGTTGGCTGGCTGGGCAGAGAAGAGGGGCTCCAGGTGCCGGAGCGGCATCTGGGACTGGTACCTGCCATCGAACGGGGAGAGCTGGAGCCGTTCTTCGAGCGGGCGGCGGATGCGGTGGAGCAGGGTGTGGATCTGGACGCGCTGCTGGAGCTGGCCCGCCGGGTCCCGCCCCTGCCTTGGCCGGAGAAGTGGGTGTTCTCCACGCCTGCCGGCGGAACGGATCAAGCGGACGTGAATCCTCAGACGGAGGATTCGCTCACCATCGCCGTAGCCATGGATGCGGCGTTCAACTTTTATTACCCTGAGAATCTGGAGCTGTTGGAAGAGCTGGGAGCCCGTATCCAACCGTTCAGCCCCTTAGCCGGGGAGCCGGTACCGCCGGAAGCGGATGGCGTCTATATCGGAGGCGGCTTCCCCGAGGAATTTGCGGAGCAGCTGGCGCAGGCCGGACATGTGGGCCGGGATCTGAAGGCCCGGGCCGAGGTGGGACTGCCGATATTCGCCGAATGCGGGGGATATATGTATCTGAGCCGCTCCATTACGGACCAGTCCGGCCGGACGTTCCCGATGGCGGGCATCATTCCCGCAGAGGTGCGGATGCAGTCCAAGCTCTCGTCCTTCGGCTATCGGGAGGTAACGGGGCTCCGGGACGGCGTGCTCCTGGCCGAGGGGGATACGATCCGGGGACACGAGTATCATTATTCCACCTTGACTCCCGATTCGGAGATCTACCCTCACGCTTACGATACCAAAGGACTGCGCGGAGCCGGCCAAGACGGCTATGCTACCGATACCTTAACGGCGGGATATACCCACGTGCACTTCGCCTCGAATCCGGAAGCCGCCAAGCGGCTGGTTGCGAGATGTGCAGCGTACAGGAGAAGAAGAGGAGGAAGCGGACATGAGTGAGACGGAACAGACGGCACCGGACAAGAGAAGCAAAAGGAAGGGCTATACCCTGGTCTACACAGGGGATGGCAAAGGGAAAACCACCGCAGCCGTCGGGCTGGCCGTTCGTGCGGCGGGCCGGGGCTATAAGGTGCTGATTCTTCAGTATATCAAATCACCGAAGCGCAGCTATGGGGAACAGCTGATCCTGACCCAGATCGGAATTGACGTCCGGCAGCTGGGAGTCGGCTTCACGTGGACTAAGACACCGGAGGAGCACCGCAGCGCGCTTCGGGAGGCTTGGGCGATGACCCGGGAGGAAGTGATGAACGGCGATTGGGATATGGTGATCTTGGATGAGATCCACAATGCGCTGGCAATCGACCGATTCCCGGTTGACGACGTTCTCCCGTTGGAGGGAGTCTTGGAGCTGATCCGCAGCAGGCCTCGGCACCTGCATCTCGTGCTGACCGGTCGGGGCGCCAAGCCGGAGGTGATCGCCGCGGCGGATCTAGTGTCGGAGGTCGTGGCGGTGAAGCATTATTACGAGGAAGGCATAACTGCTATGCCGGGGTTGGAGTTCTGACCGTTTCACCGTTCCGAGTAACCCTGGGATCAGATATTTTTTGGAAAAAATATGGCGTTCCTGTTGACAGACGGAGCGCTTCTTTTTATACTGTAACTATTAAAGAAACAGTAATTAAATCTATAACAGTTGATGAATGGAGGAAACTCATATGACTCAAAAAGTTCAATCGGATTTCTTCACCCTTATTCGGGAGCGCCAATCCATCCGCAGCTATGATCCGTCCGTCCGCATTCCTGCCGAAGAGCTGAAGGAGATGCTGGCCGAAGCAGCCCTGGCACCGTCCTCGTCCAATCTCCAGCCCTGGCGGTTCCTGGTTGTCGATGACCCGGCCGTGAAGGAGAAGCTGCTTCCGATCGCCAATAACCAGAAGCAAGTGGTGGACTCCGCCGCCACCGTCATCCTGCTCGGAGACACAGAGGCCTACAAGCAAGCGGACAAAATCTACGATCTTGCCGTTGAAGCCGGCATGCCCAAGGAAGCCCGCGACAGCTACGTTCCCCGGATGAAGGAAGCCTACCGTTCCATGCCTCCGGAAGTCGCACGCGGCGTCGCTCTCGTGGACGGCGGATTGGTGGCCATGCAGCTGATGCTGGTTGCCAAGGCTCACGGGTACGATACGGTTCCGATGGGCGGCTTCTCCGCTGAGAAGCTGATCGAGGAGTTCAAGATCCCCTCCAACCTGGTGCCGGTGATGCTGATTTCCATCGGTAAGGCTCTGAACCCGGGCTTCCCGAAAGCGCGTCTGCCGGTGGAGGATGTCACCTACTGGAACCACCTGTAATTCAATAACCGCACGTTAAAAAAGGCCTTTCCGACATCGATCGGAAGGGCCTTTTTGCGATCAAAATTGAAGCTCCGGGTAATTCCAGGCGTAGGAATGGAAAAAGCCGGTGTTCCGGTTCCGGTTGCCGATTACAGGGCGGTGGGGGGCAACGAACCGTTCATAGTCGGGCTCATCATAAATCATCGACATGGCTTCGAACAAATCCACCGGCCACGTGTCGGACGCGAACGGCTCCGGAAGGCTCTGGTCCTTCTCATAGGGCCATTCCGAGGAGTGCTCAACGGCATAATAGAATAAGGTGTCCAGCGCTTTCTTCAGGCTTTTGCCGCCTGGGGAGGTCCAGTGGAACAAGTCCTCGCCCGTTACGTCCCGGATGAGCTTCGCGGCGGCGGTGGCAGGAGCCAAGGCGAAGTAATGATACCAGATCGCCTTGTTGCCCCGCATGGTCTCTTCAGGAATCAGTCCATCCGGCGATAGGGAGGAGTCGATATGCTCCTTCAGTTGAACAGCCGTTTCCTCGAACCGGGCATAGTCGCCCGTCAACCGAAACAAGGCCAATCGGGCATACAGGCTCCAGTTCCACCAGTTGTTCCGGATCGGAATACTCTCCCATTCCGGCAGGCACACCCGGGTCATCCAGCCGGTGAACCGGTCTTGATCCTCCCGGGTCCAGCCGGGATAAGCTTGAAGCCATCCCGCGGCTTGAAGCAGTCCGGCTCCCAGATAAGCGGAAACCAGGGGGCCGTCATGGCCCGCAATGGACTGATTAACGGACGCCCAGGCATGGAGCAGCTCCTTGGCTTTGTCCGCATAGGCGGAACGTCCGGTCCAGCGGTAAGCCAGTGCCGTGGTATAGGCGGTCTGCACATCCGCTTCCATCAACCGCTTGGCCGCCGTATGGCCGGCTGTATCCCAATAATACCCGGGGATCTCCCACACGGGCAGGGCGTGGTTCACTGCCGTCAGGTTGGCGTCCGCCGCTTGGAGCAGCTGTTGGAGTGTTTTGGATTCGGTCATCGGGTGCTTATCCTCCTTCGCAAGCCGCTATTTGGGCTCCACTTCATCAATGGTCAGTTTATATTGCAGGTTGCGCATGTAAGTGCCGTCTGCATTCCGGAACACCATCCGGAACCGAATCTCCTCGTCTGCGCCTTGGAGAATCGCGATCAGACGGTTCAGCCCAGGCTTCAGGGTGATGCGCTTCTCCGGATTGGGAACCACCGTGCCGTTCATATAAATCTCATAGGCTGCATTCGTGCTCACATGAAGCTGCCCGATCCGCCCTTCCAGGTTGGATGTGCCATCGTCCGGCTCATGCAGGTGAACGAAGCAGCTCAGGAACCACCGGTCCTTCATGGGCTCCCGAATGACGAAGGAGCCGTCCGTGGGGCTGCGTTCCTTCTTCAGCATCCAGCCGTACAGTCCTTCCCCCAGATTGTTCAGGGAAAACTCCGGATCGATGTAATAGGCTTTCATCGCTTCCGCATCCATATAGGGCCGACAGGGGAGGGCCATGATCTTTTCCACCGCCCACTGGGCGTCGCCCTTGGACTTGGACAGAAGTCCGTCGTCGAAGACCGCCCCCAGATTGGCCAATAACCGGGTATAGAGACGAATAGACTTGTCGCTGTCCGGGTCGGGCAAGAGCTGGGACAACACGATAAGTCCCTGACCCGCTTCGGCTTGCAGCATGAAGCTGCCCGCAGGCTGCGCCTTGTCCCGGTTCAGCTCCACCAATGCCACCCTGCTGTACTCGTCCGTATACTGTCCGACGTAATAATCCTTCCAGGCCGTGCCCTCCACGCTTGCACACCACACCGCCGCGCCGGGGATCTCCAGGCTGTAGGCGGCCAGCGGCCGGTTCACCACCTCGCGTGGAGACAAGAAGACCTTGTCGAAGCCGAACAGGTCCACCGGGCTGAACCCTCGTATTGCTGGAGCTTCGGAGACCATCTCCAGATGATAGGTCTCATGCTCCCGGATCATCGCCGGCCGGTTCAGCAGCGCGATCAGCCCGCTCTCTTGACCGGGTACTGCCGGAAGAATCACGACCTTACCGCCGCTCTGTGCATAGGCCTGAATCGCCGAGGCAGACACCGGGTCCGCCAGCAGGCCCGGATCAACCACAAGGAGACCATACGATTCCGGCCGAAGGGATCGGAGATCCGGAAGCAGATCGAACTTCAAGCCTAGGGAGCGAAGGAAAGGCACCGTCCCGCTCCCGGCTCCTACGAATACTCCGGTCCGGACCGAGGCGATATCGGCTGCGCCCAGGTATGTCAGCAGATTGCGCAGGAGAAGGCAGGCCTCCGGAACCCGGTCTGCATGCTGCATCAGCTCCAGTTGATTGGCGATGAACAGGCCGTTCCCATTGTGGTACTCCAGGAGAGGGGACCATAGATCTCCGCCGTCCCCGAAATCGCCGGAGCTGCATTCCAGGAGCATCGTGAAGTCTCCTTGGACCGGCTTCTCGAAGGCGGCATGGATAATCGGCAGGGGGCCATCTTCTTGAATATCCTCGTGCCAGTACATCAAGTCGTCGTCGGAGAGACCTTGAAGCACCGGATGATCAT
The DNA here is from genome assembly GCF_051594765.1 of Oryzibacillus soli. Lineage (NCBI taxonomy): Bacteria > Bacillati > Bacillota > Bacilli > Caryophanales > Paenibacillaceae > Oryzibacillus > Oryzibacillus soli. Next base: position 40,758 of record NZ_JBPPGJ010000029.1, on the reverse strand, counting down.
AGCAGCTGGAATGCGCGCGAATAAAGTCCTGTCTGGATATCGCCAGATTCCCCAGCGAAAGATGATGCTGCTCCAGAAGCAGGACCCGTCCGCCAAGCGCAACGTAACGCTGCAATTGCTTCTCCAGCCGACCGTCCGGATCCTCCAGCCTGCTGCCGGCAACCAGCAGGTGATCCGGGGTCAGCCCTTCAATTCCATCCGGTGTCAGCCGCATGCAGGCCGGGGCAAAGGTCCGTATGATGCGGAAGTCAGCATCTCCGCCGATGTAAGCAACAGGCCGTCCGACTTCTACAGGCGTGTTCTTCCGGCTTGCGGAAACCAGTCGGTAATCCAGACTAAGCTCATGCACGAGAGCACCATCGTGCAGTAGCACGGCGAGGAAGCGGAGCTCTGCCGTATCCGAGACGGGCTCCGGTCTCCACTCCATAGTGACGGACTTGCGTTCGGCGGGATTCTGGACCCACTCCAGCTGCTCCCGATGGAGGATATGATCTCCTTGCCGCACTTCGTACTGCAATTGGACGCTGCGCGTATGAAGCGTGTCGTTATAGACATCGAAGCTCCGCACGATCGGCTCGTCATCGAAGAAGGAGCGGTTGTATTCCGCCGGGATGATGGTGACGGGCTTGAAGGCCGCCGCCATGATGTCGAACGACGGATTCTTCTTATAGGACGGATATTCATCCGGAAGAAGCCCGTTGTTCAGCGTCAAGGAATACCGCGGTATGACACGCGGCTTCGGGCCGGGCGTGTCCAGCGCGCCTGGAGACAGGGGAATATCCCGGTCCGGCATGGCTCGCATGAAATAATGGGCGAAGTTGAAGGTGGCGATGCCGGATACCTCTTGGCGCCTGGCGTACTCCACGAACAGCTTCTCCTTCACGGCTAAGCCCTTGACGCATTGGTCGGTATGGCGGTAGGCGGACAGACCGACGTACATGCTGCTGTTCTGGGGGCAGACATACCACCAGCCGCCATGCTCACCGAACACCAACGGCACCACCCGGTCCCATTGGGCAATGGTTCCGTCGATGTTGTAATGCCGGCTCTCAATCTCCGTATGCTCTTTGGCAAGGAGCCGGTTGTCGCCCTCCACCAGGATGGGGCGTGTGGGGTCCAGCTCCCGGATGCTATCCATCATGGAAGGGATGTGCAGCTTGAAGCCGTCCCGTCCGTCCACCCAACGCATCTCGTTCTGCAGGCTCCAAAGGATCACGGACGGGTGATTCTTGTCCCGTTGGACGAGTCTGCGGACGTGGGCTCTGCAATTGTCCAGAAAGTCAGGGTGATCAGCCAGCATGGACTTGCCGGAGCCGTAGATAGCCGTCTCGTCGACGATCAGCATCCCTTCCTCGTCCGCGATGTCGAGATAATAGGAAGGATGGGGCTCGGCATGCAGCCGGATACAGTTGATTCCGACTTCCTTGCACATCCGGTACCAGCTGCGGACATAGTCTTCCGTCTGCTGGATCGCTCCTTGGAAGTGCCAGGAGTCGCCGCGCAGATTAAGGGGAATGCCGTTCAACAGAAAGCGGGGACCCTCGGTACGGATCTCCCGGAAGCCGAAGCGTTCCTCCAGCCGATCCCCTATCTCGTTCCCGTCCGACAACACCAGCTCCAGCCGATAGAGGAAGGGCTGGTCCGGGCTCCACAGCTTCGCATCGGGCCAGTCGAGCATGAATCGGACCCGGTATGTCCCATCCTGCTGCCGCAGCCATTCTGCTGCTTGAGCCTCGGCCTGCAGAACGGGCTGTCGTCCGTCACACTCGCGAACGAATAGGGCAGCCTTGCAGGAGGTTAAATCGGAGGAAGCAGGGGGGCTCACCTCGGCTTGGACCTCCAAGCGCCTCTCCCGGACAGACGTACGGATCGACATATCCGAGAGGGAGAAGGCAGGACGGCTCTCGAGAGTGACGTCCTGCCAGATGCCCCGGGCCAGTGCTCCGAACCAGGAGCCCGCCAGTCCGGTGATTTTTTGCTGGCCGGAAGGTAGTGTCACCTTATCGAAGCTGCCGCACACCACATGCAGGTCGTGGTCAGTGTCCGGCTGAACCTGGTCCGTCACATCAACGAGAAGGGGGAGATACCCGTCCTCCCAACATCCAATCCGTTCGCCGTCCAAGTAGACCGCCGCTTTTTGCATGATCCCGTCGAAGCGAAGGAAAAGTCTATTCTTACCGCCCGCCATCGAGTTAGGTAGACGGATGGTCCGGTGCAGCACCCCTGCATCCGCCTGCGCCCACTCCTGGGGATAGCCGAACAGATCGCACGGTGCATAATCATGCTCGGGAATGACCCCGAAGCTCCTGCCCGTCGGCCGCCGGTACGAAGCTCTCCAGCTGGATGGCACCTGCACCTTCCGTTCCTCATAGACCGGCTCCGGTGGGAGCTCGAAGCCAGCAGCGCCTCCGTAGAGAGGCATAAAATCCCATTCGCCGTTCAAGCAATAGTTGGTTCTCATCGGCAGTATGCTCCTCATTTATATGGAATGGTGTCAGGCCTGCAGCAGAAGGGGAAGCTCCATCCATACGGGGTTGGAGACCGTCTCGCCTTCCCATAACAAGAAGTGGGGCATCATAACGCCCATCCAGTCCGCCGGGGTGTTGGACGTCGTCAGCTTTCCCCGGTAGGGGGGAGGTTCGATGGTGGCCGGAGTCTCCGAATAGAAGAACATCAGATTCTCATGCAGCGCGATAATCCCATACTTGTCCCCGTCACCGGGCCGCTCCTCCTGATATTGATAATGGTAAAAAATATAGCTGGCCGCCTGCTCCGGCTTCAGCCGGGCAATACGCGCATACGGCTTGGCCGCCGGATTGGTCCGCTGCCAATGCGCAACACCTGCAGGCACCTGATAATGAAAGATGTCGAGCATCGGCACCCAGCTCCTGGGCATATCCGCCCCCGGCCACAGCTCCAGCATGGATTCCGAAGAGGAGAGAAGAGAGTGAGGAGCCGTTTCCTCGGATAGGCTCTCATAATAGAGAAACAGCTGGCTGTTCCAGCCGAACAGGCATAGATGACGGACGCCGGCTTCGCTCATCCGATCTTGAAGCCCCAACGACGCCTCGCGGACGAAGGTCTCCGGCTCTATGCCGGGACGGCACTGGGCTCTGAATTGATAGCGCTTCATAGGGCACCTCCGTGAAGAGTTCTCCTCCTCATGGTACTGCATCGGAACGGTGTTCGCCTTGACGAAAACGACTATTCTTAGCATAATAGTGACATGAATAGAAAAAGCTTATTCCGAGAACAAGGGCTGGAGCCCGATTTTATCTTCAACATCCAGAAGTGCCCTCTGAACCATGACTTTGACATTCACAGCCACGACTATTCTGAGCTTGTCGTCATTCTGGACGGAAGTGCCGTCCACATCATCGAAGGAAGAGAATATCCGATATCCGCGGGCCAAGTGTTCCTGATTCACGGCAACGTGTCCCATGGCTACAAGGATGTCCGCGGCATTCAGTACTTTAACGTCATGTTCCATCCGGATCAGATCGTGCAGCCGCCGGAGCTGAAGCTCATGCCCGGCTTCCAGGCGCTGTTCTACTTCGAGCCCTTCTACCGGAAGGAGATGAACTTCAAAGGCATGCTCACGCTGTCTCCCGGGCAGCTGAATCAGGTAACCGGGATGCTGGATCTGATCCTCGAGGAGCATCACTCCCGTCATGACGGATACCGGATGATGATCCGTTCCTACTTCACCGCGCTTATCGGCACGCTATCCCGGTTCTATGTGGCCAACAGCGGCCAGTTGGAGAACCGTGCACTTCGGATCGCCGAGTCCATCAGCTACCTGGAGGAGCATTTCCTGCAGCAGGTTACGCTTCAGGAGCTGGCGGACCGGGCCTTTCTATCCAAGAGGCAGTTCTTGCGTGAGTTCGCGAGGACCTTCCACACCACCCCGGTGGATTACATCATCCGCCGGCGGCTGGAATATTCATGCACGCTGCTCCGGAACAATCGTTTATCGATTCTCCAGGTTGCACAAGAAAGCGGTTTCAGAGATCAGAATTACTACGCTCGCCAGTTCCGCAAAGTGTACTTTTGTAGCCCGACCGAATACAGGGAGAAGCAGACGGAATCGCACTTGCGGGCATAATTCCATATAACTAGTTGACCTCTCACTTTTTTCTGGCTTTCAAATAGCTAATAACTATCATATAATAGTAAGTAAATAATTCATTCAATAAGAGGACGGTAAAAATGAACAACCGACTAACTAGGTCAGACGTTATCTTGATTGGTGCCGGCATCATGAGCGCGACTCTGGGGTCACTGCTGAAGGAATTAGTCCCGGAGTGGAATATTACTGTTCTGGAGCGCCTCGACAAAGCAGGGGAGGAAAGCTCCAATGAATGGAACAATGCAGGGACAGGGCATGCCTCTCTCTGCGAGCTGAACTATACGGTGGAGAAGACGGACGGCTCTATCGATATCAGCAAAGCGATCAAGACCAACGAAGAGTACCAGGTCTCGAAGCAGTTCTGGTCCTACCTGGTCAACAGCAAGCTGATCCGCAATCCCCAGGACTTCATCGAGCCCTTGCCTCATATGAGCCTGGTACAAGGGGAGCAAAATGTAAGCTTCCTGAAGAAACGGCATGAAACCATGTCCAAGCATCCGTTATTCCACGGGATGGAATTCTCCGATCGTCCGGAACAGCTTGCGGACTGGATTCCCTTGATCATGAAGGACAGGAATGGGAATGAACCGATCGCTGCCACGCGGATTGAGACCGGGACGGACGTTAACTTTGGCGCTTTAACGCGCATGCTGTTCGATCATCTGAAGAGCAAGAATGTGGAAATGAAGTTCAAGCATCAAGTTGACGGCATTAAGCGGGCTGAAGACGGCAGCTGGGAGCTGAAGGTACGCAACCTGGAAAATGGGGCCGTTGAGCGACATGCAGCCAAGTTCGTCTTCATCGGCGCCGGAGGCGGCAGCCTGCATATCTTGCAGAAGTCTGGCATTCCGGAAGGACGCGGCATCGGTGGATTCCCGGTCAGCGGCATCTTCATGGTGTGCAAGAAGCCGGAGATCGTGGCTCAGCATCACGCCAAAGTATACGGCAAAGCCCCGGTAGGCGCTCCTCCCATGTCAGTGCCTCATCTGGATAAACGATACATCGGCAATCAGGAGTCGCTGTTCTTCGGACCCTTCGCCGGATTCTCGCCGAAGTTCCTGAAGTTCGGATCCATGTTCGATCTGATCACTTCCGTCAAGCCCAATAATCTCCTTACGATGTTGGCCGCCGGCGTCAAAAATATGTCTCTCACTAAATACTTGATCGAGCAGGTACTGTTATCGAAGGAGCAGCGCATGGAAGCGCTCCGTGAGTTCGTTCCCAATGCCAAGAGCGAGGATTGGGAGCTGGTGGTGGCGGGACAGCGGGTGCAGGTCATCAAGGATACATCAGCAGGCAAGGGGATTCTTCAATTCGGCACCGAAGTCATCAGCGCGGCGGACGGCTCCATTGCAGCCCTGCTTGGCGCATCCCCGGGCGCATCCACGGCCGTATCCGTCATGCTGGAGGTCATCCAGAGATGCTTCCCAGAGAAGCTGAAGGAGTGGGAGCCGAAGCTCAAAGAAATGATCCCTTCCTTCGGGATCTCCCTGTCCAAGAACCCGGAGCTCATCCAAGAGATCGACGCTTACACGTCAAAGGCCCTTGGTCTTGGACCGAAGAGCCACTCCTCTGAGAGCATGAACGACCGCAAAGTGGTCATCTGAATCGAAGTCTCTGCAAGAGGCTGCCGGACAATCGGCGGCCTCTTGCCATGTCCGCGGCGGCCCCCCCCCGTTATCACCGTACGAGAGTGACGAATGGGAATCGGTGTGATATCGTTGTACCTGAACAGGAGGAGGAAGGATATGTGGATCTATCTGCTTGTATATGCGCTTGCGATAAACGCGGCGGGGATCATGATGATGCGGTCGGATAAAGCTAGGGCGAAGAAGGGAAGGTACCGGGTACCGGAACGCCGCTTGTTCGTCACGGCCATCCTTGGGGGATCTATCGGGATCTTCACCGGGATGCAGCTTTACCGCCATAAGACGAAGCACGCGTCCTTCTATATCGGAATTCCCGCCATCTTGATCGCTCAATTGATCCTGCTTGGTTATCTCTGGGGTATGAAGGTGAACGGGTAGACCGGTAGTTTACATAATATTTATTATGTCTCTTTTGTAGGCGATAGGATATAAAGAAGAAGGAATGACTATATCCATTCTTTCCGGTCTTCACATCTTGAATAACAGGATTCCTCTATGTTAAGATGCAATTACCTTTACGAATGGAGTTGAAGAGGATAATGGTAATCGTCTCTTGCTAATCATGATGATAATAAATCGGTACGACACTGCACCCTTAAGAGGTGTGGTGATCCGTTTTATTATGATTCAGCAAGAAGGTTACTTATTCTTTTCCACTCATACGATATGGCTTTCCGGCTCTTAGGGTTGGATTGCCTTATTATGCAATGAGCTGCGAGAAAAGTAACTTTCTTGCAGCTTATTTTTTTGTAAAGGAGCAGGATCTGTATGTCATTAATCCAAGTTCAGCATTTAACCTTTGCTTATGACGGGAGCTATGACCCGATATTTGAAGACGTCAGCTTTAACATGGATACAGACTGGAAGCTGGGATTCGCAGGGAGGAATGGGAGGGGGAAGACCACCTTCTTGAATCTGCTGTTGGGCAAATATGAGTACCAGGGCACGATATCCGCCCAGGTGCAGTTTGATTACTTCCCGTTCCGTGTCCAGCAGATGGATAACCAGGTATTGGATGTCGTCGAGGAGATCTATCCCGATTATGTCCATTGGGAGCTCATGCGGGAGCTCAGCTTGCTTAAGGTATCCGAAGACGTATTGTACCGCCCCTTCGATAGCTTATCCAATGGAGAGCAGACCAAGGTGATGCTCGCGGCGCTTTTCTTGAAGGAGAACCGCTTTCTCTTGATCGACGAGCCGACCAACCATCTGGATCTGGAAGGCCGCCAATTGGTTAGCCAGTATCTGAAGACGAAAAGCGGATATATTCTGGTCTCTCACGACCGGGCGTTCCTGGATCATTGTGTGGATCACATCTTATCCATCAATAAGTGCAGCATTGAGATTCAAAAAGGGAACTTCACCGACTGGTGGGAGCAAAAGGAGCGTCAGGATCAATACGAACGGGCCGAAAATGAGAAGCTAAAAAAAGATATCAAACGGCTGGCACATGCCGCGGAAAGAACAAGCCACTGGTCCGATGAAGTGGAGAAGACGAAAAACGGGACGCTGAATTCCGGCTCCAAAGTGGATAAAGGATATGTCGGGCATAAAGCGGCCAAGATGATGAAGCGCTCCAAAAATCTCGAGCACCGGCAGCAGCAAGCGATCGAGGAAAAAGCCGGGCTTCTGAAAAATATCGAATCCTCCGAAAGCCTGAAGCTCTCCCAGCTGGCCTACCACAAGAGCCAATTCGTCGAGCTGAACCAAGTCTCCATTGCTTATGAAGAGAAGACCGTGTGTACGGATGTGAGCTTCACGATCAACAAGGGCGACCGGATTGCGCTATTCGGACGGAACGGATCGGGCAAATCGAGTATTCTCAAGATGATCCTTGGTGAGAATATTCCCTATACCGGTACCGTGCGAATCGGCAGCCAACTGAAAATTTCGTATGTGTCCCAGGATACGGCGCATTTGAACGGATCGTTGACCGAATATGCCCGAGAGGCGGGGATTGACGAAAGCCTCTTTAAAGCCATTCTCCGCAAGCTGGATTTCGCCCGTGTTCAGTTCGAGAAGGATCTGTCCTCCTACAGCGGAGGACAGAAGAAGAAGGTGCTGATCGCCAGGAGCCTGTGCGAGAATGCCCACCTGCACATCTGGGACGAACCGCTGAACTTCATAGATGTGATCTCCCGGATCCAGATCGAAGAGCTGCTTCTGGAGTACAGCCCGACGATCCTGTTTGTCGAACATGACCGCGAATTTTGCGAGCACATCGCCACGAAGATCGTGAAGCTGTAGGAAAACAAAATATTGTTGTAGACATTTTGCCTCTTTTGAGGTATTGTAACTGTCTATGACTTGCATCTGGAGGAGTGTAAAATGTCAACCTTAAAAAAAGGACAATCCATCGTCACGGATAATGAGTTTGAAGCCGCCATTAAGGAAAAAGAGCTCGTCTACATTATCGATGGAGGGATCATCCAACGTCGTCCCGCCTATATCTCCGGCTGGAACACCGAGATCATCTACATGAGTGACGGTGCCAAAATCAGAAGGTCCGGCTACACCTTCCGTACTCTGACTGAGGAAGAGGCTGCAGCTGTAGAAACGAACGCGACTAAGAAGTAATTACATTCAAAAGGCTGCCGCTTATGGCAGCCTTTTTCATTTGCCAAATATTGACGGCTCGGAATTGTTAAGGTAATATACGTGTATATACACATATATGACGGAAGGGGACGGATATCCCATGAGTACTCCATTCAACACGAACCCGGGTTTACGCTGTGCCTTCACGAATGTGCGCAAGACGGATCGACTCCTTGCCCACTTCTATGACCGCAGCCTCGCGCCGTCCGGACTGACCGCGATCCAATTCGGGCTGCTAGCTTATCTGGCCGCGATGCAGCCGGTAAGCATCAATCGTATGGCCGAGGTCATGGGGATGGACCGAACGACCGTGACCCGCAATATCAATCTGGCTGGGGAAAAGAAGCTGATCCATATGGTGACGGGAGAAGATCGCCGCTTGCGTCTGATCACCATGACACCAGAGGGAGAACAAGCCTTGAAGGAGGCGTGGCCACTCTGGCAACAGGCTCAGAACACGGTTGAACAGGAGTTCGGAGCGGAACGTTTTGAACACTTGCTTCAGGAGCTGGCAGCCATTCGGTCCATAATCCAATAACTTGAATCGATCGAATCGAGAAAGGGGAGGGTACTATGCCTGGCTTGGAATGGTTGGACAGAACGGAATATCCTTTTCGCTCCCATTATTTGAAGCTTCCCGCAGGTCGATTGCATTACGTAGACGAGGGCAACGGGGATCCCATCGTGATGGTGCATGGAAATCCGACCTGGTCTTTTTTGTACCGGAATTTTATTAAGGCGCTGTCCCCGCATTTCCGATGCGTCGCCATGGACCATATCGGGTTCGGCTTATCGGATAAGCCTGAGAATTGGTCTTATCATCCCTCCAGACATGCGGAGCATGTGGAAGCGCTGATTCACTCCCTGCAACTGAAGAACGTAACCTTGGTAGTCCAGGACTGGGGCGGCCCTATCGGATTGTCTTACGCGCTGAAGGAGCCTGCCAATATCAAACGTCTGATTATCTTGAACACATGGATGTGGCCGGTTCGCGGTGATCCTCATTACGAGAGGTTCAGCAGATTTGCTGGGGGAAGCATAGGGAGGCTCATGATTCGGCGCTTCAATCTGTTCGCGCGGGTCATCATGAAGCAGGCAATGGGGGATCCATCCAAGCTGCTGCCCGCTGTTCATCGCCATTACTTGAAGGCTTTGCCGAGCCCGCGCGAACGCATCGGTTGCAGTCTGTTCCCAGGGCAGATCATCGGGGCAACCCCATGGCTGGAGTCTTTGTGGAGTAGAAGGGAGGCCATTCAAGCTCTGCCGGCACTGATCTTGTGGGGCCAGAAGGACATCGCATTTCGTGATCAGGAACTCAGAACGTGGTCAGAATTCTTAACGAATCGGGATATCGTTACCTTTAAGAACGCCGGTCATTTCTTGCAGGAGGAAGCCGCTCAGGAGTGTTGCGAGTATATCCGTGCGTTCTGCGGACGCTTCTAGGAGTGAGTAGAACTGGGCGGAAGACTAGGTCATCGGGACGTTTACCTACATATGGTAAACATATCAAATCTCTTCTAGGAGTGAAGCGTATGTCCATGATGCCTCAGTCTCCGCCCCCAACTTATATCCCTCCCAAACCCGACGTATCCTATATTATTGATTGTGTACACAGTTATACGTATGTATGGCTTTGGAATGGCGACAGCTTTTGGTTCTTTCCCACTCGAGTGGAATACGGAGAAGTATCCGGTTACCGGTGGACGGGGTATTTCTGGACCTATTACGGGATAGACCCGAGATTTATTCAAGCCGTATCGTGTCCGCCTATTCCGACTTTGTATTGAAATAAAAAGAGCTGCTGTTCACTTCATGGTATAGTGAACCCAATTCCCTTGAGTACCGCCCATCTTATCGAAGAACTGTTGAGCTCGTTTATTATCCATCCCTGTGATCCACGACATGTGAGTGAATGAATGCTCCTTGGTGTACTTGAGACATTCATTAAACAAGCTTCTTTCCACCTCAGTGTCTCGATATGGCTCCCGTGTATAAAGGTCATTCATGACCGTGTATTTATCTGCTTTCATCGTGCTGAATGTGAAGTATAATGTAGCAAAACCAACTACCTTTCCATCTAGCAAAGCCACAAACTGAACTCCTTCTTTTTTCTCTAATAAGGTATGAATCAACTGATGAAGTTTTTCAGTGGCAGGCCGAGGGTTTTTATAAAAATCAACGATGTATTCATACATGATCTCGGTCAAACTGTTCAGATCATCTGACTCAGCACATCTGATGATAAGCGACATTCGGAACCCTCCCATCTATAATATGCATTATAATACAATAATCTGTATTATTATTCAATTGTAATTTGATATGGATGATCGTCTTGCATGGGTACAGGATACAATTGCAGTTCTTGTAGGAGCAGTTCGCCGCGGCCGGCAGCTGCTCTTTCTGTTAAAAACGAACGCTTTTCTGCTGAAAAAATCGAAACTATTCCAAAATCAGCCCCCTATATTCCAAACTATTCTATCTCCTATAATACATATAGGAATCTCAATGTCGCACCAATTTATTTAGATGGGAGGGACTGATGCAATGATTCAAAGAACCTGGCATATATGGACATACTTGAAATTGGCAACGATTGCAGCTGTTGTGGTGAGTGCTCTTCTAAGCTTCATGCCGTTTGCCGATAGGCCTCATGCTATAAGCCCTCCGCCTATCGCCGTTGTCGACGGGGAGAAAGTTGACGCTAAGGAGGTACAGCTTCTGGCGAATGCTCAAAGAGCTAAAGTATACACTTACTTTATGCAGCGATATGGACTTGAGGACAGCCTAGATTTCTGGCAAACGGAGGTTGGCGGAGAGAAGCCAATCCAAAAATTGAAAGGGCTTACATTGGAAAGGCTAAAGGAAATCAAAGTCCAACAATTATGGGCTAGGCAGGAAGGATTGATCGAAGATATCGGCTATGAATCTTTTTTGCAGCGGCTGCATGACGAAAATGAATCGCGTAAGAAAGCGTTACAGGAGCATCGCGTCATCTACGGACCCCAACAGTATAATGCGGATACCTATTACGAGTATGTGTTCAGTAATTTGATCATTCAATTAAAGCAGCGGTTGGCCGACTCGGCATACAAGCCGGATGAGGAGCAAATACACCGATATTACGAGGAAAACAAGACCAGGTATACCGAAAAGGGAACGGCTCAGATGGAGGTCTTGTTCATTTCCAACAAGAGCAGTCAGGCGAAGGAGCTCATGGCCATGGCGCAGCAGCTGTCCCAGCAAGGAACTTCGCTGAAGGAGGTGGTGAAAGCATTGACGGCAAGCCCTGCCGAGGTCCAATTCGGTGAGTATCTGCTTGGCAGTAAAATGGAGGAAACGGAGGTGAGTGAGCGATTGAAGGTGATCTCGGCAGGTCTTTCGGCAGGTCAAACAAGCGGATTCGAGCAAGTGGAGAATGGCTGGTTTATGGCAACGTGTCTGGATAAAACGGAGGAGCGTGCTCAACCGTTAGCATCCATTCGTTCGAATGTTATAGACGATTATGTTCATTCTGTCTATCAACAGGAACTGGCACAACGAATTCGCAATGTAACCGTCCAATGGGACGAACAACAGTTTGACAAACTGGAATTACGTTAAGAGAGGGGAATTATATTGATGAAATTCGCAATATCACGCACATTCTTTTTCCTGCTTCTTCTGCTATCCTTCTTTGCGTATCCTGCGCCGGAAGCAAAGGCAGCGGGAACGATCTACTATGTAGATTCTTCACGTCCTGATGATAGCGGGGACGGACTCACTCAGGGAACAGCCTGGAAAACACTGACCAAAGTCAATGCAACAACCTTCATGCCGGGAGACACCATCAGGTTCAAAGCGGGCGGAGTGTGGACCGGCCAGCTGTATCCGAAGGGCTCTGGCGTCAATGGCAGCCCCATTATCATCGAATCGTATGGAACAGGAAACAAGCCGATTATTAACGGCAATGGTTTGGCCGCCAATCCTGATGCGACAGGAGGAGCCGCTGTCTATCTGTACAATCAGGAATATTGGGAAATTAATAACCTGGAAGTGACCAATTCCGGCGGGACGGCTGTTAAACGGTATGGTGTTAGCGTTGTGGCCGCCGATTATGGCACCGCTAACCATATTTACTTGAAGAACCTGACCGTTCACAATGTCAACGGCATTAATTCGGACAGGAAGAACGGCGGCATCTCCGTACAAGCGTTGGGCAGCACTACTACGACGAAATTCAACGACGTTCGCATCGAGGATTGCATCGTATATACCGTGGATCGCACAGGAATTACTCTTCATTCCCGTTGGATGAACCGCGGGGGCATGGCGGATTCCGGACCATGGAATCCTTGGACGAATGTTCTGGTGAAGAATAATACCGTGTACGATACGGGGGGAGACGGAATTCTGGTGCGTGTCGCCCAGGGGCCGCGTATTGAATACAACACGGCCCGCGATGCCAACATGCGTTCCAACGATAACAGTGGAGGCATATGGCCATTCAATACCGACGATGCGGTGGTTCAATTCAATGAAGCGTATTTGACTCATACGACAATGGATGGGCAAGGCTTCGATTCCGATTATGTGACCAACAGAACGATCATCCAATACAATTACAGTCATGACAACGATGGCGGCTTTGTATTGATATGCAATCCAGGCATGGGTAATTTCAACAACGATACGATTGTGCGTTACAACATTAGTCAGAACGATAAGAACCAAATTTTTAACGTTCATGGTCCCGTGAGCAATGCGAGCATATATAACAATACGATCTACGTTCGCAGCGGGCTGTCGCCCAAGCTGTTAAATTACGACGATTGGGGCGGTTACCCCAATGGCACGTCGTTTAAGAATAACATTATTTACAATTTAGGCAGCGGTATCTACGACTTCACGAATAGCACGAACAATACGTTCGATTACAATCTGTTTTATGGCAATCACCCTACTTCCGAGCCAGCAGATCCCCATAAATTAACGTCCGATCCAATGTTTGTTAGTCCAGGAAGCGGCGGTATTGGCCGCAATTCGGTCGCTGGCTACAAACTGCTGCAAGGCTCGCCCGCTATTGATAGCGGAACGACCATTGCCAACAACGGCGGGCTGGATTACTGGGGGAATACGGTACCCTATAATAGTGTAACCGATCGGGGCGCATACGAAGGTCCTGGCGAAGTTGCAACACAAGCCACCGTCCTATTCCAGGATGATTTCAATGATGGCAATTCAACGGGTTGGACAACGTCAGGCGGAACATGGAGCGTCATCACGGATGGCACAACAAAGGTGTATAATCAATCCGCGACAACGAACGAGGCAATAAGCGGAGCGGGCAGCAATTGGACAGACTACACCTATTCAGCCAAAGTGAAGCTGCTTAACCCTGCAGCGAATGCAGGCCTAATGTTCCGGGTAACGGATAACAATAACTATTACATGTTCAGGCTTAATAACGCGAACCAGACGGTGGAGCTATACAAGAAAGTGGGTGGAACGCTTAATCAGATCAAGTCCGCAGCGTTGACCAACAACATCAATCAATGGTATACCCTCAAAGTAATCGTTTCCGGCAATCAGATAACTGCATACGTAGACGGCGTGCAAAAAATCAGCTCGACGAACAGTGTCAACGAACTGACGAGCGGCTCGATTGGCTTTAGAATGTACGGCTCCCCGGCCAGTTTCGATGATGTGCTGGTGACAACGAATACGCTGTTCCAGGATGAATTTGAAGCAGGAAACGCGAATAATTGGACTGCTAGCAGCGGAACCTGGAGCGTTGTTACAGATGGATCCTATGTATACAGTCAGACGAATACGGCAGGAGAGGCTATTTCAACGGCAGGCAGCGGAACCTGGACCAATTATACGTATTCCGCCAAAATGAAATTGCTCAATCTGTATGCGAACGGTGGTATTTTGTTCCGATATACGGACAGCAACAACTTCTATACGTTCCGTCTCAACAACAGCACAGGGACAATCGATCTTATCAAGAAAGTTGGCGGAACCTTAGAGTCAGTCCAATCCGCTTCTTTCACGAGCAATATCAATCAGTGGTATACCCTTAAGATCACGGTGAACGGGAATCAAATCACCGGTTATGTCGATGGAATTCCTAAAATCAGCGTGACGAACACTGAGTTGACCTCCGGTAAAATTGGATTACGTACAGCGGGCTCATCTGTGAATTTTGATCAAGTTCTTATCACTGAATAACAGCGTCATCAGCCCGGAGCAAGGGCATTCCAAAAACCGTCAGGGAAGCTCTCCTTGACGGTTTTTTGGATCATCTAAGGTCAGTACGGGCAAACGGAGCTGCACTAGGGTTCCTCTGCCTGGTCTGCTGTCAATTCTCCATGCGTATCGATCATTAAAATATAGGTTCAGGCGACGGAATACGTTGACCAGTCCAATACCGAAATGGCCGTTTCCTTGCGAACCTTCCACGATTCGCTTCAACTCAAGCCATTGTTCCTCCGCCATTCCAGCGCCGTTATCGAGGATGTCAATATACATGTGGTCCCCGTCCATATAACCTCTTATTAGCAGAAGGCCATCGGCTTCCATCTGATCCAATCCGTGTATAATGGCGTTTTCCACGATAGGCTGCAAGATTAATTTCACTGTCAGACACGCATGTAGCGCTTCCGCAACGTCCCAAATGATATCGAAGCGGGATTTCGCTCGAATTTTTTGAATATCCAGGTAATGTTTTAGGTGGCTGAGTTCCTCCTCCATGAGGATCAAACCGGCGCTCTTCGTAATGCTGCCTCTGAAGAACTGACCCAAAGCGGTCGTCATTTCGACGATTTCCTCGGAGCCTTTCCTGAACGCCATCCATTTGATCGATTCAAGTGTATTGTACAGGAAGTGCGGATTAATTTGCTGCTGCAGCGCCCGCAGCTGCGCTTCCTTCTCAAGAAACATGAGCTCCTGCTCACGGATTTTCGATTGATACACTTCGGTGATCAGCTCATTTAGTTGTTTAATCATACTGTTAAAATAATGGGCCAGAATGGCGATTTCGTCTTTGCCCTTGTAATTCATCTGTACTTCGAGGTTACCGTCATGTACATCTTGCATCAAGCTCTGGAGCTTATGCAGCGGGTTGATAATCGTTCTGGAGATCAGTGTAGCCGCAACGATAATCATCATGCCGAAAAGAGCGAAAAACGCGGCTCCGAACCAAATGAGCATGTATACCTTTTTTTTCAGTTCGGCGGAAGGAACGATCCCGGCCATCTTCACACCGAAATAGGACGCCGTATCAAAGAAAACCATATACCGTTTGCTCCCGATATTCTTAGCATAGGAACCGGACGGATTCCGCATCATCTCGGCTGTGACTGGATCCGCCATGTCCAGCACATGGGAGGTAAGGTCGTCGTTATCATGAGCCAGGATGGTTTCGTTCGCATCGATCAGAAAAAAATAGCCCGAATCTCCGATACGAAGCGTACGAAAAATATTGTTCAGCATGTCCTGTTCAATATTCACGATCAGATACCCTAAACGATCCCCAAGGCTTGATGCGCTGCTGTTGCTCACTTTGCGAGCAAACGTAAGTACCGGCGACCGATATAAATTGCGGTAGGATCCGATAAACAGCAGCTCTCCCGAGCTGTGATCCAACCGCTCGAAAATATGCGGATTCGTCCTCGCAATCGGCACGTTATCCGAATAAATGCCGGTGTAAATTCTCTCTCCGCTGCGATTGTACAGCTCCATGGACATAAACTCTCGTTTTCGCTGCTTGATATTGCCGAACTGCAGCTCTAACACAATCATGTCATCCGACTTCACTCCGCCTGATTCTGATTTCCGCATGAGCTGCTGGATATCCGGCAAATAGATCAGTTGCCGGGTTAACGTGTCGTAGCTTTTCAAACTGTAGTCGATATTCCGTTTTAGCTGTTGAATCGTACTTTCAGTAAATTGCATCACTTTGCTCTGATAATGTCCATAATGGACGTAAGTGAGGAGCAAGACGAAAAGCAAGTTCGGCAAGAATGTCGTAAGCACAAAATAGGCGATCAGCTTCGAGCGAACGCTGTATTTTGGCAAGACGATTCGAGGCTCCACCGAGGAACGGCTTTGCAATCCGGCAAAACCTTCGGTCAGTTTTTGCGTCAGCTCATGCAACGGTTCGACTATCGTTCCGGCAAACCAGAACGACAAGAGCACTACAAAGATTAACGAGACCAAGGCAAAAACGACGATGGCGGAATTCGGTCTCGTATCGTGCTTAAGAATCGCAGCCTTGGGAATTTCGCTTACAAATTCGAACGGATAAGAAGAAAGCGGATAGTGCGTAAGCAGCGAGGGCTGACCGTTTATTTGGGCTACCCGGTAGGAGACATCTTCCAAATGAAGAAAGGGGGCTGTGAGGGAATCAACATCCATGCGACCGGGAGAGCTGCTCCAAATCGGCACTTGTCGATTGGTCATCATCATGAGAGATTCATCGGGATCTAAGCCATAGAACACTTCTTTGGCGAACTGTGCCGTATTGAAGGTGACAATCAGCGTGCCTATGATGTCATTTTCTAGGCGGATGGATCGGAAGTAGGCGATCTTGCCTTCGATCAAATCTCGCAACACTTGCTGATCCCCCGTATCGTCGGCAATCGCACCTATAACTTGACTATAAAATGGAACGCCCTCCTGCATATTGCGTGGATAAACGGGGCTTGCATGCAGCCAGTCGTCGAACCTAAAGTCAGTCCCCGCATACTTTCCCCCTACATCAAAAGCGTACATATAGACGAGATCATTCTTGCCCAATACGATAATCCGGTCGATATAATCGTGGTAAAGGAACGTATCGTTGATCTCAGTCGTCAGGGTCTGCACCAATTCCCCGATCTGGATGAAGTTGTCTCTCCGGTACGGAATGCTAACTGCCGCCTGAACTGTGTCTTCGCCAACCAGCTTGTTCGTAGTTGCGTCCATATCAGCGAAGAGAGATTTGAAGTAGGTGGCATTCTGCTTCAGCTCGTTCAATTGCTGTGCCGCTTTCTCCTGCACGACAAGGCGATTAACGAAAGCTTCCGACAGCCAATAAAAGGTGGAAGCAAGAGTCAATGTGAGCAGCATGGAACAGATGAGCAGTTTTTTTCGAATGGTGTACCGATAGAGAATGCGATTCAACTTGCTTCGGATACTTCCCATATCAGCACCGCTTTCAATAAGTGATGAACGATTGACGGTATTCCAGCGGTGTAACCTTGGCATAGCTTTTGAAGGTAGTTGCGAAATATTTCCTATCCTGGTAGCCGACTAATCCACCGATTTCATACACCTTGAGATCGATTCGGCGCAGCAGCTCTTTCGCTTTCTCCATTCGGTAAAATTTCAAATAATCGACAAAGTTGACGCCTGTCTCTTTTTTGAACTGCATGCTGAAATAGCTTGGATTCAAATATACAAGATCGGCCATTTGGTTCAATGTAATTTTGTCGCGGTAATGTTCTTCAATATATTTTTTCACTTGCTGTACAGCCGTATGGGAGGTTGTCTGCACATCATCGTTCATTTTCTTGATTTGCCGTGCAACCTCTACAATCAAACGTTCCAATGCGGCTTTTAGCTGGGACAAAGTGCGGAAGGGGTCGATAAAATCGGTTAAAGACGCTTGCAGCGGGGCCAGCTTCTCAAGCGAAGTACCATGCAGGTTCAGTCTTCGCTCGAGCATCGTCAGCAGGGGGACGATATATTTGCGGATCGTCGCCGGTTCGGCATGTTCGAGCCCAAGATCGCAGCCCTCCCAAAAAAGGTGGAGCTGCTGCAGACTGCCTTCAGGGGCACCTTCCAGTACGGCGTCGAGCAATTTACTTTCTGTCTGAAAGGGATATTCCTTAAGTCCGCTCGAACCCCCAGCGGATTCGTGCCAAACAAACAATCCGTATCGCTCCATAAAAAAGCAACGGTCCATCATTTTTTTCGCTTGTTGGTATGAATCGGGAAAGGACAGTAGATTCCGATAAACTTCGCCCAACCCTATAACGGAGTGCCATCCGGTTTCAGCTTCAAAGGCGCATTCTACCCGCTTTAACACCAGTGACGCCGCCCGGCGGGCGTCGGCGGCTTCCGCATTTATATTGAAGAAGACAGCAATCTCTCTGCGGTTTCGAACGAGCACATAGCTATGGTGTTGATCTTCTTCTTGCTGTTGTTCGAGCAACTTGCACATCGTTTCTATCCTGTTTGCGCCTGGCGTGGATCTTTCGTGGTCATCGATCGGGATGAGCTTGATGGAGGCACAGCAAAAACTGCTGGCGTTCATCTCGATTTCGAGTAAACTCATTTTTTCCTTAGCTTCGTGGTATTCCGGTAAGGTGCCATCGATAAGCGAACGAAAAAAATGATCCCTTGCCGCTGGTAAGCTTTCGGCTAGCTGCAGCTCATAGGATTGGAGCAATTCAGAAGATTGCTTTTCAGCATCTAGGAGCGATTTAACATGGTGCATGGTCTGCCCGAGCTCCTTCAGATTGACGGGCTTCAGCAAATATTCAGTTACCCCCGCTTGGAGGGCGCTGCGCGCCAAATTGAATTCCTTATATCCGGACAAGATGATAATCTTAACTTGCGGGTAGAGAACGCGGAGTTGATGGCTTAATTCAATTCCGTCCATGACGGGCATCTTAATGTCGGTAACGACGACATCGGCAGCCTCTCTATGCATCATGTCGAGTGCTTGTTTGCCGTTTGCCACACAGCCCGTTACCTCGAAATGAAACCGCTCCCAATAGAAGGATCGAAGACCTTCCCGAATCTCGAACTCGTCGTCGACAATCAGTATTTTATAGCTTCTGACCATTGGGATCACTCCTTACGTCTATATTAATTTATCGAATATTCCGGTGTAAAGCGACAACCTTGACAACCCGCAACATTCAAAAAGATCGAACCTAATCCAAAAATCGTCCCCTGTTTTTTTAACAGCAATCTTTCTACAATAAATTTCGTAAGCAGTAATCTACTACCATTCACGAAATTGGAGGCGCATTTATGCATGGGTTAAAGAAAAAGTGGGTTCTTATCAGTTCGGTGACAGCACTGACAGTGAGCCTGTTGGCTGGATGTGGAAATGCGGCGAATGAAGCGAATGGATCGGTGAGCAGTGCAACGGGCGGCGTGTCGAAGAAGGCTGAGCCGGTCACGATCTCCATGTTTATTACTTCCGCCTCTCAAAAAGACTGGCAAGAGGGTTCCGCCAACGACAAATTGAAAAAAGAGTGGGAAGCCAAGACCGGCAATAAGCTGGAGCTGAACATTTTGCCGGGTTCGCTTGAAGAAGCTACGAAGAAAATTGATATTTCGATGGTCTCTGGCGATACGACGGATTTGATCGGCCTCACCAATCCGCTGGATCAGAACAAGTACGCATCCAAAGGATTTTTGTATCCGCTTACAGACTTAGCGAAAAAAGCAAACTACGATATGGACAAAATGTATGGGGAATCACTGACCAAATATAAAGGCGAAGTATACTACATTCCTATTAACTTGTCGATGTGGGCGGTATTTTATAACAAGAAGATTTTCGACGAAGCGGGCGTTCCCTACCCGAGCGGCAAATGGACGTGGAGCCAATATATCGAAACAGCAAAAAAGCTGACAAAGCCAGAAAAGGGTATTTACGGCTCATACATGCTAACGTTCGATAACTATTTGTACCTGCAGGCCAGACAAAAGGACGTACCCGGATATAAACAGGACGGCACCTCCAACTATGACGATCCGGCTTTCAAAGATGCGCTGAAATGGTTCAACGATCTGAGCGGCGTTCACAAAATTCAGCCTTCTTGGATCGAATTCAAAACGAAGAAGCTATCTAATCTCGGTTTTTTGGAAGGCAAGTATGCCATGCATTTCATTGGCACTTGGTACTTGGGATCGTTGAACAACTGGGAGAAATACCCGCGTGACTGGAAGTGGGGCGTTGTCCAGCCACCGGTACCAGACGACGGAAAGGGCAACAACAACATTGGTGTTACTGCAGCATACGGAATCAATAAAAAATCCGCCCATCCGAAGGAAGCGTTCGATTTCCTCACCTTCTTCGCCGAGAACGGTTACAAGGTGAGGGGAGAATTCCCAGCGCAGAAAAATTTGAGCAAAGAGGACATGAGCACCGTGCTGCAGAACATCGCGGACAAATCGCAGGGAAGTGTAACAACAGAGGATCTTCGGAAAGCGCTGATTGATAACGGACTGGGCTTCACCCAAGAGAAGCTTTTGGGAACGGCCATGAGCGAATACAGCAACATCGTGATGCAGGAATCTGAGTTGTACTTCGCCGGCCAGAAATCGCTCGATGAGGCGGTCAAAGGTATTAAGCAAAGAGAGGATCAGGCTATTCGAGAGGCAAGCAAGCAATAACAACAGAAGATGCGAAGCGGGACTCCTATTCTGAGGGTCCTGCTTTTATACCGAAGGAGAATGGAGTATGCCGCGGATAACGAAAGAAGAGAAGGTCGCCTTCTGGTTTGTTGCTCCTTTTTTAGTCGGATTTTCACTATTTTATTTGCTGCCGACGCTTTACGCTTTCGTCATCAGTTCTCTCGATTACAATAGCTTTAAAGAATTTACGGATGTGAAGTTTGCCGGACTGGCGAATTACATTCGCGTATTCAAGGATCCGATAGCGATAAGTTCGTTCGGGCGAAGCTTGTTATTTACCTCGTGCTATGTGCCGGGCATTATTGTGACGGCTTTGATGCTTTCCATGATGTTCAATGCGAAATTTCATTTCAGAACGTTTACGCGCACACTTATTATGCTGCCCTATGTGACGAACGTTGTCGCCATCGCGATCGTATTTTCCATCCTGCTGAATCCTTACGACGGCGTTGTGAATAAGCTTCTTGTTTCTTGGGGGATCGCGCATCCACCGCAATGGCTTGCAGGCATTCGGACCTCATTGGTGACGGTGGCGGGAATTGAAGTTTGGCACTCCATCGCATTTCCTACAATCGTTTATCTAGCGGCTCTGCAAGGAGTTCCCCGAGATTTGTACGAATCGGCTGAGATCGACGGGGCGGGGCGGATCCGAAAGTTTTTGAGCGTAACGATGCCTCTGATCTCGCCAACGACATTTTTCTTGGTCATAACAAACATTATCGGTTCCTTCCAAAATTATGCCATTTTCCGCGTACTCACGAATGGGGGGCCGGGAACTTCTTCACGGGTCATTTCCTTAAATATTTATGAAGAAGCGTTTTCCTACAACAAATATAGCTATGCATCCGCTCAAGCGATATTGTTGTTCCTCGTTATCCTGTTCATCACGATTATCCAATGGAGGGGGCAGAAGAAATGGGTACATTACTAAAGCCGAAGAGACTGGTCGTGACCTTCATCATGCTGCTGCTCGGCATGTTGATGATCGTACCTTTCCTATACATGATTTCGTTCTCATTAAAAACACCGTTGGAATTGACAAAAAATCCGGCTTCCATCTTGGTTGGACGGCCGTATTTCGGCAATTTTGCGACGGTCTTTACACATAAAACATATTTCATCTGGTATTTCAATTCATTCAAAGTGGTGCTCGGCCTGCTTGTACTAAGGGGGCTGCTCGTGACGATGGCAGCTTACGCATTTGCCAGACTCGAGTTCCGATTGAAGAATGCGATTTTCCTTGTGCTGCTTGCTAAAATGATGATCCCATCTGATACAACGATTGTGGCGCGATTTCTGCTATATAAATACTTACATCTGAACAATACGCATTGGGTGCTTATTCTGCCGGCGGCCTTCGATGTGTTTTTCCTGTTTTTGCTGAGGCAATTTTTCATAGTCATTCCAAGAGAAATCTCAGAAGCGGCCATCATCGACGGTTGTTCCCACTATAAGGTGTATTACCGTATCATTTTGCCGCTGGCCAAACCGGCTCTCGTAACGATGGTGTTGTTTACCTTCCTATGGACTTGGAACGATTTCGCATCGCCCTTTGTGTTCATTACGGATATGAAGAAGCAGTTGTTGACCGTCGGTTTGTCCTACTTTCAGACTGAGGCGGGCGCTGACTACTCCTTGCAGATGGCCGGAGCCGCTGCTGCTGTAGTGCCAACGATCCTTCTGTTTATATTTACACAAAAATATTTTGTCGAAGGTGTTACCATGTCTGGGGTTAAAGGATAAGAGGGTGCGATGCTAAAAATCGAATCCGGCAAACATACGAGTAGAGAGGAAGCTGCAAGACAGCATGCTCCGGACGCCGGAGTTCGTTTATTCTGTGATACAATGAGTGCAAAGTCTATGGAAAGGGTGGTGTCTTTTTGGAAAAGACGAGCCCAAGATTACCGTGTAATCTATGCGGTTTCATTATTCCAATCTCACTCCAAGACCTACTCATGAAAGAAAAAATCATATGCCCAGGTTGCGGGTATGACTTTAATTTGTCTCCTATCCGCAGGCATAATCAGCAAGATGGAAAAGCAGAATGAAAATGAACATAGCCCTGCTCAATAAGCGGGGCTTTGTTTTGTTCAATGTAGCTGAAAACCCCCAGTTTAAGATTGGGGATAAAAAGGGACTTATTACTATATTGCAAAATACCCCCTTTGCGTTTCTCCTGAGTATGGTAAAGTATTGGTAACAATTGTTTTGGATGGCGGGACGGGATGAGAATTTATAAGAGGAGTTGCCACAATAATCAACGATCCGCCAAATTTATGTAAATAGGAATAAGGGCGAAGTGGCCGGATTCATAGCTAACTATGGTGCAAATGCTGTAGGGATATCCAACGTATTTTCAACTGGTAACAATGATAATCTGTGGTCTGACATTCAAGAAATAGTGGCATTGAGCTTGCGAATAACAAGAGTGCGGCGGTGGATCTGATCCACCGCTTGTTTGTGTTACGGCACAACTGTGTCCGAAGAAGGATCATGGGTGAATGTAGAATAGTGCTTTTTATTAATTTAGGCAGTGAGCAGGAGCGTGGATTAACGAAGCCTTCGGATATAACGGACACGATCCCAAACCGAGATCGTGTCTTGTTTTATGGACATCTATTGTGTCATACGCCACAGTTTCTTCCAAATTATTCAAGCTTCCATTCGGTTGTGATAAGATACAAAATGTATCTATTCAATTGTACGAACCGTACGCGTTGAAATGAAGCTGTATTCATACCTGATATAGAGGTGATCCGATGTTGATGAAACGAATGGCCGCCGGGCTGGCGGCAATCAGCTTGTTGTCGGGCTTGGTGAGCCCGTCCTATTGGTCTACAGTCGCACTTGCGGACGGTCGCCCCCTAGCCCCCATGACGTTCGGTTCCGGTGCTGCCGACCCGGATGAAGCCCAAACGGTTACTAAACAGCTGGGGATGTTGGAGTTTAGCACTCCATCCGTCCATCAGTCCGTATACCAGACGGCAGGGGGCGGAGCAGGGCAGATCGTACCACCGGTGATGGATGCCTTGCCAAAGGCGGTGACGAACCAACCCTCGGTCACGGTAACCGGAACGGCTCCTGCGAATTCGGCCGTAACGATCCTGTACAAGGTTGATGGCGGCGACTTGAAGCCGGGAGCCTCGGCGGTTGCCACAGGGGAAGGGCGCTTCAGCACTCTGGTCGATCTGCCTTCGGAGGGGCACTACGAGATCTTCGCCACGGCCAAGATCCATGACATGGTGAGCGGGGAGTCCAACGTCTTGACGCTGGAGGTGGACCGGACGGCTCCGTCCTACCCGGAATACGTTTCCTGGTCCAACCCGTCCTACGATAAGATCGAGCTGAAGTGGGGGGCCGCCGACCCGAACCAGGGCGTGGACCATTACCTCGTGCAGCAACTAGACAAGGAATACCACGTGCTGAAGACGGCGGAGACCAAGCTGCCGTATTACATGGAGACAGATCTCCCGGAGCTGACTTACGCTTATTATGACATTTATTCCGTGGATAAGGCCGGAAACCGGTCGGAATATGCCTATTCGGTGGAGGCGTCCACCTTCCACAAGAACGCAGATCTGATTGCCCGGGCAGCCGATACGTCAGAGGGCAAGGAATCGTTCTGGAGCTCGGTCCTGAGCCGGGACGGATCGACGGTGGCTTTTGTGTCCGACCAGAAGGATCTGGCCGGTTCCCCGCCACCGAATGCCGGTGATTACAGCCTCTACGTGTACCGGTTGGAGACGAAGAAGATGCTCCGGATAGGGGACATTCCCTTCTCGACTTATAATCTCGAAGTCCCCTTCTCTCTTAGCGCCGACGGGAGATATGTGGTTTATTCCACGGCCGAGGATGACAACGGAAGCGAACTGATGGTCTATGACACGGCGGACGGCAGCTCCAAATCGCTGGTTCATATCCGGGGGAGCGCCGATGCGCTCTCTTTAAGCGATGATGGAAGCCGGTTGGTGTTCTCCTCTTATGCCGACCATCTGGTCGACGGCGATACAAACAACCAGTCGGATGTGTTCCTGCTTCACCGGCCGACAGGCAAGATTACACGGGTGAGCGTGGGGATCCAACAAGAACAATCCAACGGAAGCAGCGTCCATCCGGCCATCAGCGGAGATGGCCGCTGGGTATCGTTCATGTCGGAGTCCACAAACCTGGTCGAAGGAGACTTCAGCAGGGATTATAACCGGGTGTATCTCTATGATGTGGAAGCGGGAGCCACCCGGTTGGTCAGTCTTCATAACGATTCCTCCGACGAAATGAGTGGGGACGAACCCCACGTATCCCGCGATGGCGCCATCGTGGCCTATGTTTCGTCTTACGGCAATGAGGAGAAGCATGTCTATGTGTGGGACCGGGCTACCGGGAAGAGCCAGAGCGTACGGGAGTTCCCCAGCAGTCTGGACATCTCGATGAGTCACCCGCGTGTCAGCGCGGACGGTCGTTATGTGATGATGGATTACCATAACACGAACCGTTCTCACAGCGGCTCGGGGCCTTTTGACTCGACGCGGGGGGCCATGCGCTATGACCGTACCACGGGAGACCTGCAGCATGTTGGGAGCCGGGCGAGAAGCACGGTCAGCTCGGATATTAGCGCAGACGGAAGGAGAGCGGCGTTTGTTGTGAACGGGGCGGAGGTGTATGCGGTGTGCTTCGAGGCCTGCGGGCAGACCCAGCCGCAGACAGCCATCGATCACGTCGGATGGTACGCCGAACCGTCGGTAAGCGGATTTCCTCTGGCGGGGGGCAACATCTTCATCCAAGCCTATGGAACCAAGGGGCAGCAGCTGCAAGCTGCAGTAACCTATAAGACACGGTCCGGCAGCCCCGGCTTCAAGATCATTCCGTTGGCTGCCGCGGATCCGGCGGCAACGCTGTACTCGGGCTCGTTCCAGCTGGAGGAGGATGCGGTTGAAGTGACCTCGATCCGGGCCCGCAGCTTGACGAACGGCTCCGTGGTGAAGGATGCGGAGGCTCTTCCTGTAGCGGTGGCGGGGACCTTGAAGGTGCAGATTCAGACGGATCCTTCGTACATGGAACTGCTGCACAATGTGAATCTGGTGCTGTGGAGTGAAGAGAAGCGTTACGGCGGCAGTGCCCGGCTGACCGATCCGGTGAGGCCTGTGGAGCTGGGACTGGGGCCCGCGGACGACTATACCCTTCGGATAATGGATGCATCGGGAAGACTGTTGGTGGAGAAGAACGGCATTCAGGTGAAAGCCGGAGTCGAGACGGAGCTGACGGCGGAAGTGAAGCCTGCGGCCGAGCTCCTGATCAAGGTGAACAGTGCGGAGGTCGGGCAGCAGAATCTCTATGGGGTAACGGTGGATCTGTTGGCGAATGGCGGGGAGGTCCTCGGCTCGTGGAAGACGGACACCAAGGGCGAAGCCGCCTTTGCCGGCAACTATTGGGCAGGCGATGCGGTCACGGTCCGTATTACAGCCCCGGCGCCGTATGTGAATCCGCCGGAGACGAAGCTGACGCTGACCCCGGGGGTGAACAGCCGGACCTTCACTCTGGAGCAGGTGACCTACGGGGAACTGCGAGGGAAGGTTACGAGGCCGGACGGCAGTCCAGCCGAAGGGGTCCGGGTGCTGCTGCTGGATCCGGCCGGTATTGAGACGGTCCGGGAGACATGGTCTGACGCTTCGGGGCATTATGTGCTGCGCGCCAACGCGCGGAACTATCTGGTGCAGGCAGAGCGGTCGCAACCTCCTCTTCTCCGTTCGGAGCGTGCACAGCCGGTCACGCTGTTG
Source organism: Oryzibacillus soli (assembly GCF_051594765.1). Taxonomy (NCBI): domain Bacteria; kingdom Bacillati; phylum Bacillota; class Bacilli; order Caryophanales; family Paenibacillaceae; genus Oryzibacillus; species Oryzibacillus soli. The sequence continues at coordinate 14,209 of NZ_JBPPGJ010000029.1, read as the reverse complement.
GCCCAGGGTACTGTCACGAAGGATATGGTATTGCTGGACCGCGGGCCGGGCACGATTCTTCTCAATACCTTATTGAAGCCGGTTGACGGCGATTGGCGGCCCATTGAGATGCCGGACTGGAGATCGGGTGCTCATTACGGTCTGGAGGCTAAGGGGGAGAACCCGAACTTTTACGGGAAAGCGTACGAGGTTCAGAATAATCTGCTGCCTGTTGTTGCCGGGCCGGGCGAGAAGGTTACGGTATGCATGAAAGGGCATGAGGCCGGACTACAATCCGCCTGCGATGAGGTGGTGCTGGACGACTACCGGAATGGGGTCGCGGAGCTGAAGCTGGAGGAGAGGGCCCGGATCACCGGCAAAATCGTGGGGGAAACCAGTTACACCGGCTTCCACGTGATTGCCAGCAGGATCAACGGAGGTACCGGAGGGTACTACCGGGGAGTAGAGGTGGATGCGTCCGGACGGTTCGCGGTCTCACTGCCCGAGAGCGGAAGGGTGGAGCTGATTGTCCGGTCCGATGTCGGTCCCGACTCCTACAACGGGAATTATTATTCGACCACGGTAGAAGTGACCGAAGGCCAGCTTCTGGAGCTGCCGGATATCCGGCTGCCGGGAGATGCGCTGTTCTACGGCCGTCCGGACAATGGGCTGAATGTTCAGGAGCTGGTCGCATCGGGTGGAAGCACGGTTACCCTGCGAGGGACTTACAAGCTGACGCGGAGGCAGCAGGGAGAGCTGCTTCAAGAGGGCTACCTAGGGATCGAGGTGCCGGCCGGGGCCCGGTTCGTAGAGGGAAGCGCCATGCTGAACGGCACGCCTGTGGAGACCTCCCTTGCCGGCGGTAAGATGAGAATCCCTGTGGGAGGCATTCCGTACAACCAATCGGGAACCTTCAGCTACCGGCTGAAGCTGAATGCCAAGGTGGAGAGCGATCTCATGGCGAAGGTGAACATCGGCTACACCGGTACGCAAGGCCATAAAGAGGAGCTGCTGGGCAGCGCTTGGATCCGTGTCCCCCTCCTGACGCTGGAGGCGCCGGAACGCACGGCCTCCCACACGGTGAAGCTAAGCGGCCGTGCCGCTGCCGGCCAAGGCGTAACTCTCTACGCGGATGACCGCACGGTCGGCCGCGCGCAGGCATCGGCAGGCGGACTCTGGTATACGAGCGTGACCCTGCCGGAGAAGGGGGGAGTCTGGAACGACACGTCCGTCTATTCGCTCCTGGCCAAGGCCGATACAGAGGAGGGGACGGTTCAATCGAAGCCGGTATCCGTATCAGTCAACGCCGAGCATGCCTTGTTCAAGAAGATCACCATGTTCCAAACGTTCGGGGGCAGAGCCTCCTTCAACCCGGCGGACGGTGTAGCCCGATTCCCGTTCGTCATCGTGCCTGGCGAGCCGCTCTTCTTCGAGCTGGAGTCCCTTGCGCCGGAGCGGGTAAAGAACGTGAAGATCAAGCTGGGTGAGCGGGAGACCGACGCCTTCTATAATGTGGAGAGCGGCAAGTTCCATGCGGTGATGAGCACGCCGTCCACCAATATGGGGGCGGGTCTCTATGTCACCTACGATGAGTTAACCAAACCGCCGGTTTACAAGCCGTCCCCGACGGAGGAGGCCTGGAGATCGGAGCATGCCAACATGCCGGAGCAGTGGGGAACGGCGTCTTATGAGCTCTTGGACCCGGCCTCGGGGGAGAATCCCTTCCCGGAGCAGGCGGGCCTGGCTCTGGATGACTACGTCCATTCCCCGACGGTGAAGATCAAATTTAATGCCGGCCAGTCACAGGAGACCGCTTATTACCGGGTGTCCGCCAAGGCCGTTACCCTGCCCGGCGGAAGCAACGGCGGTGCGTACCCGGATTTCAGCGTGGACGTGAATGAATCCGCCGGAACGATCGTCATGCAGGGGACGGTACCCGTTTCCCTGCTGGTCCAGAGCGGCCAAGGTGATGCGGTTCGGGCACTGCTGGGTCCCGCGGAGGTTGAAGAGGCCGGAGGCATTACGTTCAAGAACACGTTCCGGGTCGCAGGGGCCTTGAACAACCTGCGGAAGTATGTGACGGACGGGTTTGATTTTGCAGAGTATGCGGATCAGCTGCTGGCCTTTCAGGATTACGTCATCAATAACGAATGCCATTCCCCGACGGTCAACTCGTACCTTCGGGAGACCGAGCGGCTGTTTGACCGGGCCAAGACCAACCTGATCATCAAGAATGCCACCACCGGTCTGGCGCTTGTCGCCGGCACCCTGACATTGGCCATTCCTCCGGTGGGAGGAATAGCGCTCGGCATCGGCCTTGCGGTGATGGGGGAGATGGCCAAGAACAAGTGGCAGGAGGAGTTGAATGACCTGAAGGCCCGCTTCGAGGAAGAGAAGAAGTGGCGGGATGATATGGCGGAAGCCGGCGCGATTGAGCGCTGCGAACGGGATGAGGAAGACGATGACCATGACCCGGATGAACCACCCCATAACGAACCGCCCAAGACCGCCGATCCCACCTGGATCTGGGATCCGAGCGGGTACGTATATGAGGCCTTCCGCGACAATCGGATCGAAGGCGTGACGGCCACGATTCTGAAGCAGGAAGCGGACGGAGGCTGGCGGGTCTGGGATTCCGAGTGGTACGGGCAGAAGAATCCGTTAGTGAGCGACCCGCAGGGGAAGTACGGCTGGGATGTGCCGGAAGGGAAGTGGCAGGTGCTGTTCGAGAAGCCCGGCTATCTGCCTGCGAGGAGTCCGGAGCTGACCGTGCTGCCGCCGCATCTGGACGTCAATATTCCGATGACCTCCTTGGAGCCTCCGCAGGTGGCGGTCATCGATGCGGTGTACGGAACGGGCGTCCGGGTGCTGTTCAATAAATACATGCTGGCCGACTCTATAACGGGGGCGGGTATGATTCTGGAGACGACAGCCGGGGAACGAATCCCCACAGCGGTGGAAGCTGTGGATGCCAAACCGGGCGACGGCCAGGGGCTTCTCGCCAAGCAGTTTCTCTTGGTGCCGGGACGGTCTGTAGAAGCAGGAGTGGAGATGAAGGTGACCGTCAAGGCAGGGGCTGCCAGCTATGCGCGGGTGCCGATGGAGCAAGATTATTCGGCAGAGGTAACCTTGAAGGGGGCCGATGCCCCTGCCGCAGAAGCGGCGGAAGCGCTCCAGGCTGTGCAGGGAAGAAGACAGCTGGGCGTTCAGTGGACGAAGAAGGCCACCATCGGTCTAGAGCAGTACCGGCTCTACTGGCGCATTGCCCAGAGTGGGGCTGCCTTCCAGGAACCGGTTACGGTTCCCGTCGGCCAAACGAGCTACGTATTGGAAGGTCTCTCCGCCGGTACGGCCTACGAATTGAAGCTCACGAGTGTCATGGAGGACGGCCGGGAGTCCGTCGGTCTGACGGTGGAAGGACGGACCGTGGAGGAGGCGCCGCTTGTCATGGACACAGTCCCTGCAGGTGCCGTGCAGGATGCTTCGGCGCAACCGGAGAAGTCTGCCGTTACCGTAAGTTGGACGGATCCGGCGGACCGGGACTTGCGCAAGGTACTGGTGTCCTGGAAGAAACATACGGATGCGCGTTACAGCATGCCGATGTACGTGGATCCGGGCGTGCAGCACCTCCGCATTGCGGGGCTGGAGCCGTCCACCGGCTATGATCTGAAGCTGGTTTCGGCCGACCGCTACTGGAACGTCTCGGACGAGGTGAAGCTTGCGGTCAGCACCACCGGGGAGGGATCAGAGCCCGACCGGACGCCGCCGCAGGAGGTTAGCGGGGGAGCCGTGAGGGATCCAGCCGCTCAAGGCTTCACTGTCACATGGACGGATCCGGCCGACACGGACTTGAAGGAAATTCGGATCGCGGTTAGTAAAGCGGCAGATGGCGCTGTCTTCGGAGATGAAGCCGTTGTGGCCAAGGGCGCCATGCAGTACCGTGTGTCGGGTCTGGAATCCGGCACACGGTACCGGATCCGTCTTATCGCCGTGGATGCAAGCGGCAACCGGTCCTCCGGGCTCCTGCTGGAAGGATCGACAGCCAGTTCCGGCAGTTCCGGCGGTTCAGGTGAGGAACCGTCCGGGAACGGTTCCGGGACGCCGGGCGGCGGTGGGGTTCCGGGGCCTAATGGGAACCCAGGCGGGGAACAACCGCCTGTGAAAGTAACCCTGTCCCCAGAGGGGGGCCAATGGGAAGGCTATAATGGGAGCATCCGCATCAAGTACGGGGCGGGTGCATTTACGGAAGGTGCACGGCTGTCCGTCCCCTCCCTCCGCCCGGACCGTGTCCCTACCGGTTACACCGCTTTCAGTAAGGCCTTCCGGCTGGAGTTGGAATCCGGCCGGATGACGAAGCCGGTTCAGCTCATCTTGAAGTACGATCCGCTGAATCGGCCCGATTGGGATCCAAGGCTGCTGGCGCTATACCGGGAGGATGCCTCCTTGCCCGGCGGCTGGGTTTATGCGGGCGGCGTGGTGAAGTCAAGCGGCCATACCGTTGAGGCGGACATATTACAGCCGGGAACGTATATTCTGATGGTGTACGGCAAGGGGTTCTTGGATCTTCGCGGCCATTGGGCGGAGCGGGATATTGCTGTTCTGGTCTCCCGCCATATCATCGACGGCAAGACGGAGATCACCTTCGCTCCGGAGGAAGGCATCACCCGGGCTGAGTTCACGAAGCTGCTGGTGCAGCTGCTGCAAGGGCCCGGCTCTGGCGGTTTGCCGGCGGTTACGGAGGCGCCTTTCGAGGATGTCGATGCATCGGAATGGTATGCACCGTATATCGCATGGGCGGAGGATAAGGGGCTCGTGCAAGGGGACGGAGGCCGCTTCCGTCCGGACGAAGTGCTTACCCGCCAGGAGCTGGCCGTACTGATCGTTCGGGCGTTGGGGCTCGAGGCCGATGCTAGGGAAGAGGAGCGGCAACTTGCGGCGGACGGCGCTGTGCCGGACTTTGCAGACGGCAGGGATATCCCCGCATGGGCGGCAGGCTATGTGGAGACCGCACGCAAGAACGGCTTGATGCAGGGAATTGGCGGCGGACGCTTCGAGCCAGAGCTCACGGCCGGACGCGCCCAAGGGGCGGTTCTGGTGCTGCGGGCAATGGTAAAACTGGGGCTATTAGGCGAGTAAGAGGCATACGAAGTACAATGCAGCAGGAAGAGGCCCTTGACCAGATTCGGTCGAGGGCCTCTTGGCTGTGTCGATTTACGGAAACAGGCGTTCCTGCTCTTCTTCAACAGGTGAAGAATACACTCGTTCGGAAATAGTAAAGGTGATTCAGCGTTTTCCCACATTTGAGCCGATACCGATGGTTTACCGGACAGAAGATGAAGCACCGGGATTAGCGGCAGCGGAGGAAGCCGAGGTGTCTCGATGATTTCGGGACTGAAGACGATTATCTACCTGGCGCAAAATCTAAACCTCCATGTTGTCGCTAAAGGTTTGGAGACGAGAGAATGGCGCTACAAAATTCTATGCAAAAAAGAACGTTTCTCCGAGTTGGTTTTTCTTGGAGAGAACGCATTGCGGGGAGGAGTAACCTAATGCGTAGGAAGCGAATTGTTTAATAAAGAGTTGGAATCGGGGAACAGTTGAAGAAAACAATATCTCTTAATGCAATCGAATATTGATTCCATCTTCCGCCGAAAAACCTATAGCCATAGGCTCTCGATTCTCCTACAGTCGTCAAAAAGAACCAGAAATTGTCTCCATTACGAAGCCACATATACGTGAAACGATATAAACAATGTTGAAGACCAAAGGGATTTGTCGCATAGGGGGTTACTTGTTGCATAGTTCCCATTATTGAAGTTCACTCCTTATTGAAATAGACATATAACCATTTTATGCCAATCGTCAAAGTTTGGGTTGGGCTGATGCCTAGGATCACCGATTGGAAATACCCATGGGAATTCATATTTATAACCTGCAAACTATGTCCAGAATGAATAAAGCGGATGCACTTGATATTGTGTCGGATTCCGTTCAAAAGGCATTAGCAGGTTCTGATCGTCTGCTTTCGGTAGGCTCTGTTCGAAGCTATAATCTTGAGGAAGCGAAAACGAAACCCGAAGTTACTTACCCGGACGTTGATTTGGAGAAGGCCCCAAGCGATCGCCTACAGTCTAAGGTAGAAGCTCACCGGTTTTCTATAGGACGGAAGACTATGCCAACTATGCAGAATGAATGAACAATGAATCCGGATATTTAAGATACGTCCATAATAACTTTTACGCAAAATTCGTATTTTATACAATAGTCGGTAAGTCGTGAAAGCACCCGATTTACCGCCCCTAAAATTAGCAATACATATAAAAAAGCATCGCCTCAATTTGATGGCAATGCTTTACGTGCTTTTCGATAGTCAGCAGCCTAGATACATATTGCTCCACGTATTTACTGAGTATTTTATTATTCGTATAACATTGGCGGCTGTTGTACGGATTGTTCCAATTTGCGTCGAACAATTTCCGTATAAAGGGAGGAAATAAACACAGGATGATACTTATTTATATTCTCAAGAGCACTTGAGTAAATGGAAAGCAACAGTTCATCGCTTAGTCTATGGTGCGGTGATTGCAAGGAAATTCCCCCATAAATACAGCATTGATGGTTCTTCTTTGTGACTCATACCGGAGAAGGATTGCGCACTGCCCCCTTCTACTCGTTTTATCATCATTCAATCCAGTATAAATTCCACTCGGTTGCGACCCCGACGCTTAGCCTCATATAACGCTTTATCAGCCTGTTCAATTAATGACACTGCTTCTCTTCCGGCACCGCCATGGTTCACGGCTGCAATCCCCATACTAATGGTAATGCTAATGGGAATACTCCCCGAATGGAACGGGTGGGTTTCGATGATCTTCCGAAGCTTATTCCCCACTTGCACGGCTTCATCCAATGGGGTCTCCGGCAGTATCAATCCGAATTCTTCGCCACCGTAGCGTCCGAGAATGTCGCTCCCTCGGATCGACGTTTCGACTAGACGGGTGAGCCCCTTTAGTATCTGGTCACCAGCCTGATGGCCATAGGTATCATTGACCCCTTTAAAATGATCAATGTCCATCATGATATAAGACAGACAGCCCCCTGTGCGGGGTAACTTGGCCAATTCTTTGCTCAGCCATTCCATGAGGAGAGCATGGTTATAAACACCGGTTAATCCATCTTTAGATGCCATAACCTTTAGTAGGTCCTCACGCTCTTTCAGCCTGAGAGCCGATTGCACCCGGGCGATTACCTCCACCTCATCGATGGGCTTCTTGATAAAATCGAAGGCTCCTAGTTCTAGAGCTTTTTTTAGAGCTAGGCTATCTGTCTTTGCAGTAACCATCAGAATGGGAATGTCAGAGGTGTTCGGTTCCTCCTTGAGGCGTTTACAGATCTCGTAGCCGTCCAAATCCGGCATCATTATATCGAGCAGGATAGCGTGCGGACAGAACAGACTAGCCAGTTCCAATGCCTTCCGGCCGTGCTCCGCGGCGGCGACTTCATACCCTTCGTCTTCTAGAATATCCTTCAGAAGTCGAAGATTGTTAGGGACATCGTCTACGATCAAGATCCTTGTTCCACTCATCTGGTCTTCACCAGCCAATCGTTAAGTTTATTCAAAAATTCGTCCGCGTCAATAGGCTTTGAGATAAAGTCATCGAATACGCCGCGGAAGGCCTCTTCATCCCCTCGCATGGCGTGCGCAGTTACAGCAATAAAAGGGGTATCGGTCAAGTGAGGATATGTTCGAAGTTCTTTCGTAATCTGGAGCCCATCTATATCTGGAAGAGAAATATCCATTAACACCAGACGGACGGACTCCACCCGAGCAGCCATCAGAGCCTCCTCGCCTGAAAATGCCTTAATCGGCTCAACGGACTCTTCCAGATCCTCAAGAAGTTGTACCATCAATCTCATATTATGAAGATGGTCCTCCACGATCAGTATTTTGGGGCTCATAAGATTTCTCCTTTATACGCTTCACTAACATCTGCATCACTTGATCGATAAGAGCTCCCGATTTTTGAATGACGATGCCAGACCTTTCGGCTAGGAACGCTTTTTCAATCTGGGTCAAATCCTTTGAAGTGACCACTACGACCGGTGTATCTCGAATCCTTTTGTCAGACCGAATGGCCTCGATGACACCGAAGCCATCTAATTTGGGCATAATAAGATCCAGAATGACGATGTCCGGCTTATGAGAAATCATTTGATCCAACACCTCGAGTCCATCACGAGCCAAGCGATATGAAATTTCTTCCTCTTTCAAAAATTGGCCCATCAAATAGAGAAAATTCTCATCATCATCAGCCAGCAGTACTTCAATGCCTTCTCTATTGCTAAGGATTCGGGAGATAGCGCCGATTAACTCTTCTTGGCTCATAGGCTTTATCAGATAATCATCGGCCTTCATACGGTAAGCGAGGTTGCTTTCGCTTAAAACGGAAGCCATAATCACTGGAATATGGTAGGTCTGAGGATGCTTTTTTATCTCTGTAAGCAGTTCCCATCCGTCCTTGTAGGGTAGCATGATGTCCAAAATGACAACCTCCGGCTTAAATTCCTCTATAGCCCGGACTACATTCTCCCGTCCGTCCAAAGATAGAATTTCATAACCGTGTTCCTCCAAGGTTTGCCTATATAGTTTCTGCACGTTTTGGTCGTCATCCACGCATACAATACGTTTTTTCGCAGAACCATGGGACTTTTGTAAGCGCTCAGTTGATAATTCGGTCTCCAAATCACGTACGGCGTGCATTACGACTCGGAACCGACTTCCGATCCCTGGCCTACTTGAGACACTAATTCGTCCACCCAAGATGTGAACCAATTTACGGGTGATGGACAAACCTAGTCCAGTGCCTCCTACCTTTCTTGTATATGAACCATCCACCTGACGGAATTCATCGAAGATGTTGTCCAAGTTTTCGGGCTCGATCCCGATTCCTTCGTCGATCACATCAATAACTAGGAATCCGAATTTCCGTTTTATTCGGACCTGAACGGTCCCCTTTTCGGAATATTTGAAAGCATTGCTTATGAGATTGATTAAGATCTGCTTCAATTTCATTCGGTCAGTGACTACATGGACCTGAACCAGATTATAAGACGCCAAAACGAAGGACATGTTCTTTGCTTCCATCAGAGTCTTAGTCATGGATTGAACCTCTTCCAATACCTTAAGGAGATTTAGGGATTCCAAGTGGATCTCCATCTTGCCTGCTTCCATCTTGGAATAATCAAGCAGACTGTTGATCAGCTCCAACAGATGTTGGGCTTCCTCCTTTACGATTTCGAGGTTCTCCTTCTGAACGTCGGGCAGAACGTCCTGGGATTTCTTCAGTACCCGTCCCGTAAATCCTATGATGGAATTGAGTGGTGTTCTTAATTCGTGTGACATGGTAGCTAGAAATTGACTCTTCAATCGATTAGCTTCATCTACTTCAGCCATTCGAATCTTCAACGCTTCGTTCTTCCGTTTGAGTTCGTGCTCCCTCCATTGGATGGCTGCCTGCATTCGGTTAAAATGTCCGATCAGCACTGCCAATGCTTTGTCCGTCCTAAGCCGGATGGGCTCCTGATAATTCTCCACCGTAATTCTCTCAATGGCGGTAATCACTGTCCGTAAAGGTTTGGAAACGGAATAGGAAGTAATGAAAGAGATGATGATGGCGAGTAACACCGCCAGTAAACCTCCAAAGCTCATCACCATACCGGTTCTTGCTTCGGCTGAGCTCATTTTCGCATTCCGACTTTGAAGGACAATTTCTTCCTCATGGTTGATATCTGCTAGGATGGATCGAAGATGGTCCATCTCCTTCTTCCCCTGGTCCGTCCGGACTGTAACAATGACATCATCCATATTACCTAGCCCGAGCACCGCACTTCGGCGGCTGGCAATCAAGACATTGGTCTCCCAGTCAAACCACCTTTTATATCCTTCCCTCAAGGCTTCCAGTTTTGTAAGTTGCGCTGGACGGTCAGATAGAAGGGACAATATCCTATCGTAATGAAGATCAAAATCAGACAGGCCTTGATAATATGGCTCAAGAAATTCTTCTTTTCCAGCGATCGCATATCCCCTCGCACCCGTCTCCATATTCAAGAGACTGACAAGAATGGCATCTGATTCGCGGATCACATCATGAGTGTTGAGATTGTCCGAGACGGCAGCCACCTGCTTGTCATAGTTGATATACGTATACCCTAATACTCCGATCAACAGCACCACAATAATGCCAAATCCCATAATTAGCTTTTGCCTCAAGCTAAGAAAGTGAAAAATCATAAGTTCCTCCTGACTGAAGATTACGAGGATTAAGACCGAACAAGAATAATGTTGTTATTTGTAGAATAATGTCGAATACTATTTCAATATTTGTTCTGCAAATCCTCCTTTTTGGGGATGAAACTATGTATCAAAATTGTTTAGTAGAATTTTTGATACTTTTCAGCAAAACAATTTCGAGAGCTAGTTTTCAAACAAAATCAGCTCCCGGGGGACTTTTCCCACGAGAGCTGATTCCTTAATCTCTTAATTCCTTTTTTTATACCGAGTTATTAGATGGCAAATCCGGCAGCCAGCACGATTACCAATAGGATGTAGAGAACCAAAACGATTGCAGTGGAAGACCCGCCACCAACTCCTACGCAGCTCATTCATTTTCCTCCTCTCTGTTTGCTATGGAACCATCATAAGCAGAAACCCGCCCCGTGGATTGGACGGTTATCCAGGTTCCGAAGATATTTGCAGAGAAAAACCATCGGTAAAACACCCGGGACCCCATCAGGGTGAACCCGATAGTCAAGAAGCTCCAGTACCAAGCCCAACAGTTATAATGAATCAAATCCGTATCACGTTCCAAGAAGATCTCCGGAACCGTCAAGCACATGGTATAGGAGAGGTAAAACCATATTTTTGTACGAATACCTCGATGAACAGGAAAGAACAAATTGAAATAACATGCAACTACAGGGAACGCAAAGAATTCATACAAAAAGCTGGTATGGGTAGCGCTAGGGAATTCCCTTACCGGATATTCAAGATATCCGAATTCAACGGCTAATATTCCAAAGGGCCATGTCAGCAGCTGGTGAAACAGAAACACCGCTTGGGCTTCTAGCGGCCTTTTCCGGTTCAGGACAAGAAATCCGATGATCGAGACGGCATAGGTTCCGATCAGGATCCATTGCTCCAACGAAAGTCGCATTATGATTTCACCTTCGCATGAGGAAAATGGTCAAAGTACCATTCATGATACTTTTGCGCCAGATACAAAACGAAATTCGACAATAGGAAGGTAATGAGGATCATGATCCACTTGGGTTTAAGAAATTGAATCAAACTGGTATAGGCTTCGGTTATGCAAATAAACAGGGAAATAGCGAATGTGTACAGAAGGGTATGACTGAACCGTCGGCCTATGCCGGAATTCCTGGGATAGTAGAGACTATGGATCACTGCAACCATCGGATAAAGAGCAAAGTTAAAAGTAAAGTTCTGCGAGACGGCCCGGCTGAACTCCCGGGTAGGATTCCTGATCCATCCCCATTCATTGAGCAGAATGCTGGAGCTCCATGTCATCGCTTGAACCGCCAGGAAGACGATAATGGCTTCGCGTCGCTTCCCCTTTGGTATGAAGAACAGCATTATCATGATTAGAATCCATACCACAGTCAAGAGGATTCGCTCCACCGTCATATCCCAGTTCCTTTCCATACCACGAGTTTGATGAACTAACTTGTTTGTCCATTATTCCACCTGTAATTTCTCGAACAATGATTTCCAATATACAGAACAAACGCTCTTACGTGGAAGGTAAAAAAGCAGCGAGGTCTAACCCTCCTGCTCTTTTGTGCACCGACTATAGCTTACCGATGCTTTCCTATCATACCCTTTTTTCCTTCATCTTGTTTTGATGAATTACTTCCTGCTGAGCCTGGAGTTTCTCCCTCTGGTGTACTATCGTGTCCCTTTTCAGAAGGTTTTAACGACTCTTCAGGTTGTTTGGACTCTGACCCATTTTTAGAGGCTTCTCTACTTTCTTGCTGTGTTGGGGCTGAATCAGAAGTCTGGACTTTGGTTGTTCCTTGCTGTTGTGGTCTTGAACTGCATGCACATAACGCGACTAGAATGGATAGTACGATTAAGCGATAGTGTTTCATCTGTTCTCCTTTTACATTTACAGGTTTTCAACCCATTGTTTTATTTGTTCCGCGGTAAGCTCAGCACTTGAATCTGACGTGTCAATAATCCGAGTACCTGTATGTTGAGCATAACGCCATAACACATTAGCAAGGATATTAGTATGGTAGATCCCTTCAAGCGTCCAAATGCCTCTTGCCAATAACCGTTTCGTTCTTTCTTCATCATTACAGTGGAGGAGCAGATAATGAACGGGTGAAAACAAATTCTCCATCTCCGTTTGGTAAACATTATAAGGGTAAGGCACGCTTCCAAACAGGATGGTGTTTTCCCCTTTAAGTGCGTTCTCGTATGCAAATTGAATCCAAGCAAAGCAGGCTGACATGTAATCCTGTCCCTGAACTAAGTCATCCATGTCATATACCAAAAATTTCTTTCCCAATTTACGTGACAAGACTTTAGCTACCGTTGTCTTTCCCGCGCCGCTTATACCCGTGACAATATACAACGGAAAACCCATATGTGCCCACCCCCAGCCCTTATAGGAGTAGTATATGAATCCATTTATAAGACGCGAGGGCCATTAGTCAGTTATGCCTTTGCGGTGATGTTATTGATACCACCCAGCGAGCTATACAAGCTGAAATAACAAGGAATGAAAAAGTGATACTTAACACCCAGGGTTCCGCCTTATATATTCCCATCCATATAAACAACGGCTGACCAATAAATGCCAATATGCCAGAGGTGATTAGTATCGCAGTGAGAAAACGACGGAACGTTGTGTTATAGAACTGATAAATGGTCATCATTATGACGGGTACAAGCACGTAGTCATGGGGGAAGAGAGGTGGTACAAGACCCAACAGTTTGTCCGGATACGACCAAAGTAAAAAGCGATCCGCTCCCAAGTGATTAGCAAGGGTCTGTCAAGAATTTTGTGTAAACTCATTTATAGGGAACTCCCCCGGGGAGGGGGAGTTGGCCTGTCTAGCGTAAATGTTGACCGACCCGATCCGGGAAAAAGACAGACAGTTGCAGCAGCATTTGTCCCCAGTTTTGAACCCGTCCCGTCCACTTTCGAACGACGTCCATGGTGGAAAGATAGAGCATCTTGAGAAGTGCTTCATCCGAGGGGAAGATACTTTTCCCTTTCGTGACTTTGCGGAGCTGGCGGTGGTAACTTTCGATGATATTGGTGGTATAAATCAGCTTCCGGATCTCCGGAGGATACTTGAAGAACGTTGCAAGCTCATCCCAGTTGTTACGCCAGGAACGGACGATAAGGGGATACTTGCTTCCCCAAACCTCCTCAAAGCGATCCAGTTCGACCAAGGCTGCTTCTTCTGTGGCGGCCTTGTAGATTGGTTTCAGGTCAGCTGTAACCTTCTTCAAGTCCTTGTAAGACACGTAGCGCGTGGAATTTCGGATCTGGTGAATGATGCACTTTTGGATCTCGGTCATCGGATAGCAAGCAGAAATCGCTTGAGAGAAGCCCGTCAGGTTGTCCACACAGGTGATGAGAATATCTTGTACACCGCGGTTCTTCAGGTCGTTGAGAACGCTCAGCCAGAACTTGGCCGATTCATTTTCGCCAATCCACATGCCCAGTACGTCTTTATTGCCATCGAGATCAATGCCAATGACCATGTAGGCTGCCTTGTTCACAATGGCTCCATCCTGCTTCACTTTGAAGTGAATGGCATCCAGAAATACAACAGCGTAAACGCCTTGCAGCGGGCGATTCTGCCATTCCTTGATCAGGGGTACGATCTTGTTCGTCACATTAGAGATCATCGTAGGAGAGACGTCAATCCCGTACAACCGGTTCAGATGATCCTGGATGTCACGCGTGCTCACGCCCTTGGCGTACATCGCGATAATCTGGTCTTCAATGCCGGTTACATTCGATTGATGCTTCTTGACGATCATCGGTTCGAACTCGCCGTTACGGTCGCGTGGGACCTGGATCTCCATCTCACCGTATTCGCTCGTCACCGTTTTCTTTGTCTTCCCATTGCGGCTGTTAGAGGTTGCCTTGCTTTTCAAATCGTGCTTTTCGTATCCAAGCTCCGTGTCGAG
>NZ_JBPPGJ010000028.1:0-61550 GCF_051594765.1 Oryzibacillus soli | reverse complement strand
GTAAGACCCCTTGAAGACGACGAGGTTGATAGGCTGGGGGTGGAAGCGTGGCAACACGTGGAGCTGACCAGTACTAATCGGTCGAGGGCTTATCCATTGGTTTTCGGAAGTTTCGCATCCGGTTTTCAAGGTACAAACCTTGACTGTTTGGTGATAATGGCGGAGGGGAACCACGCGTTCCCATCTCGAACACGACCGTTAAGCCCTCCAGCGCCGATGGTACTTGGACCGCAGGGTCCTGGGAGAGTAGGACGTCGCCAAGCACTGAGAAGCCTCTAAGCATACTGCTTAGAGGCTTCTTTGTTTTGTGCGCGAGGTCCTACGCTGTAGAGTGTCCGAACCTACTCGTCGAGCAGCTTGAGAGGGGTCGGCCCGGAGTATGCTTAACGGGCTTCTGCAATAATTGGTCCGGCTCGAAACAGTAAGTCGGAGGTTTTTGGTATATACTTAGTAATGTGTTGTAACCGAGAGCTGTTGAAAATTGAAAAGTGCGATTATTCAAACCACTTGGCAAACGCCAAAAAAATGATTATAATGAATACAAGGTCAAAGAAAGTCAAAGTCAATACAAGATGACCATGACGTCGTGGAGGATAGGGGATGAGGGATGAGAAATATTTCGGAACTCATAGAGCAGTACCTGAAGCGCATTCTGCAGCAAAGTCCTGGCGGCGTGATTGAGATTCAGCGCAATGACCTGGCGGATGAGTTTCAATGCGTGCCCTCCCAAATCAATTACGTCATCAGTACCCGATTTACCCTGGAGAAGGGCTACATTGTCGAGAGCAAACGCGGCGGTGGCGGCTACATCCGGATCCAGAAGGTGGAGCTCTCCTCGAGGGGGCAGATTCTGGACCACATCTTCCGGACGATCGGGGACCAAATTGACCAGACCAGCGCCGAAGGACTTGTCTATCAGTTGGAGGAAGGGGACCAAATCTCGTGTCGCGAGGCGAATCTCATCCGGGCCGCCATATCGAGGGACGTGCTCCAGCTTAAGCTTCCGATTCGGGATGAAGTCCGAGCCAAGCTGCTGAAGGCGATGCTGATCGCTTTGCTAAGTCCTTGAAGCTCATGCTTCCGATGTAAGTGTTGTTTCTTCGCTGCAAGCCGGCGAACAGTCACAAAACGCTTAGGAGGGCCAACGGAAATGATTTGCCAGGAATGCGGGAAAAAACCGGCTACGCTTCACTTCACCAAGATCGTGAACGGGGAGAAGACGGAATTTCACATCTGTGAATCCTGCGCCCGCGAGCGCGGGGAGATGATACCCGGTACGTCCGGGGGCTTCTCCATTCACAACCTGCTGTCAGGACTTCTGGACTTCGAGCCGGCTAACGCCGGCAGGGCCGCTAAGCCGACAGCCCCCCGGTGCGAGCATTGTGGACTCACCTACGCCCAATTCAGCAAGCTGGGGCGGTTCGGGTGCAGCGAATGCTATAAGTTTTTCGAGGATCGGTTGGATCCCTTGTTCAAGAGGGTGCACGGCAATACGTTCCACACCGGCAAGGTGCCGACGCGGACGGGCGGCAGAATCCAGCAGAAGCGTGAGATCGAACGGTTGAAGAAGGAACTGGTGCAGCGCGTGGAGCAGGAAGACTTCGAATCTGCAGCGCGAATCCGGGATCAGATCAAGGAGCTGGAACGCAACATTTCCGGCTTGTAAAAGGGAGGAATCCGAACGATGATTTCCCGTAAGTTCTTCGAGCGGGCGCTGACGGATTGGATGAAGGGCGACGGCCCCGAATCCGACATCGTCATCAGCAGCAGAGTACGGATTGCAAGGAATATGAGCGGGTACCCTTTCCCAATGCTCGCCACCAAGTCCCAATCCCAGGAGGTTCTGGAGAAGGTAGGCCAGGTGCTGCAGGCGGACGGGTTAGCGGAATGGGGATCCTTCGAATTCCTGACGCTCAATAACCTGAACGACTTGGAGAAGAAGGTGCTGGTGGAGAAGCATCTGATCAGCCCGAATCTGGCCAATGAATCACAGAACGGCGCCGTGCTCCTGAATGAATCGGAGTCGGTCAGCATTATGGTAAACGAAGAGGATCATCTCCGGATCCAGGTACTGTGTTCAGGCTTCCAGATCCGGGAAGCTTGGTCCATTGCCAACCGGGTTGACGATATATTTGAGAACCAATTGGAATACGCTTTTGATGAGAAGAGAGGCTTCCTGACCAGCTGCCCCACCAACGTGGGCACCGGCATCCGGGCTTCGGTCATGATCCATCTTCCCGCACTCGTCATGACCCAGCAGATCAACCGGATTCTGCAGGCCATTACGCAAGTCGGCTTGGCGGTCCGGGGCATCTATGGGGAAGGCAGCGAAGCGGTGGGGAATCTGTTCCAGATCTCCAACCAGATCACCTTGGGCCAATCGGAGGAGGAAATTCTCGATAATCTGTACGGTGTCGTCCGGCAGATCATCGAGCACGAGCGGTCTGCCCGCCAAGTGCTTGCTTCGGAGTCGAGAGCACGACTTCAGGACCGGGTCTGCAGGTCTTACGGGGTGCTGACACACGCCGTAATCATGGACTCCAAGGAAGCCGCCCAGCGGTTGTCCGATGTCCGGCTTGGCGCCGACTTGGGCATCCTGAAGGGAGTACCGCAGGCGGCCCTGAACGAGCTGCTCGTCATGACGCAGCCGGCCTTCCTGCAGCAGTTAACAGGAGAGAAGCTTTCAGCCGATGACCGGGATATCCGGAGAGCGGAGCTGATCCGCAGCCGTCTGGCTCAAAGATAAAAGTTCATACCATTTGGAGGTGTTTCATATGATGTTTGGCAGATTTACGGAACGCGCACAGAAGGTGTTGGCCTTGGCCCAAGAAGAAGCCGTACGGCTCGGGCACAACAATATCGGGACGGAGCATATCCTGCTCGGTCTGATCAAGGAAGGTGAAGGCATTGCAGCCAAAGCGCTGATTTCCCTCGGTCTCGGACTCGAGAAGATCCAAGACGAGGTGGAATCCCTGATCGGCCGCGGTCAAGAGCAGCCCTCCAACATTGCATATACCCCCCGCGCCAAAAAAGTCATCGAGCTGTCGATGGACGAGGCCCGCAAGCTGGGCCACACCTACGTTGGCACCGAGCATATCCTGCTGGGCCTGATCCGCGAGGGTGAAGGCGTAGCGGCCCGCGTCCTGAACAACCTGGGGGTTAGCTTGAACAAGGCCCGCCAGCAGGTGCTGCAGCTGCTCGGCAGCAGCGAAGCCGTCTCCACCAGCCACGGCACGCCGTCGAACGTCAGCACCCCGACGCTGGACGGATTGGCCCGCGACCTGACCTCCATTGCCAAGGAAGGCAACCTGGATCCGGTAATTGGCCGCAGCAAGGAAATCGAACGCGTCATTCAGGTGCTGAGCCGCCGTACCAAGAACAACCCGGTACTGATCGGGGAGCCCGGCGTCGGCAAGACCGCCATCGCGGAGGGCTTGGCCCAGAAGATCGTTCAGAATGAAATTCCGGAGACCCTGCGCGACAAGCGCGTTATGACCCTCGATATGGGCTCTGTCGTAGCGGGCACGAAGTATCGCGGCGAATTCGAGGACCGTCTGAAAAAGATCATGGATGAGATCCGCCAAGCGGGCAACATCATCCTCTTTATCGACGAGCTGCACACGCTGATCGGGGCAGGCGGTGCCGAAGGCGCCATCGACGCCTCCAATATCCTGAAGCCGGCTCTGGCCCGCGGCGAGCTCCAGTGCATCGGCGCCACCACGCTGGACGAATATCGTAAATACATTGAGAAGGATGCCGCCTTGGAACGGCGCTTCCAGCCCATCACAGTCGATCAGCCTACTCCGGAGGAGGCCATCCAGATTCTGTACGGTCTGCGTGACCGCTACGAGGCCCATCACCGGGTGAAGATCTCCGATGATGCCGTGCAGCAAGCCGTCAAGCTGTCGGATCGCTACATTACCGACCGATTCCTCCCGGACAAGGCGATCGACCTGATCGACGAGGCCTGCTCCAAGGTCCGCTTGAAGTCCTACACCGTACCGCCCAGCTTGAAGCAGCTGGAGCAGAAGCTGGAGGACGTCCGCAAGGAGAAGGATTCCGCCGTTCAGAGCCAGGAATTCGAGAAGGCCGCGGCACTCCGCGACACCGAGCAGAAGCTTCGCGAAGAGCTGGAATCCACGAAGAACGAGTGGAAGGAAAAGCAGGGCCGCACCGATTCCGAGGTGACTCCGGACGACATCGCCCAGATCGTGGCGAGCTGGACCGGCATCCCGGTCCGCAAGCTGGCGGAGGAGGAGACCGAGCGTCTGCTGAAGATGGAAGAGATCCTCCACGACCGCGTCATCGGCCAAGATGAAGCCGTCAAAGCCGTCAGCCGTGCCATCCGCCGTGCCCGCGCCGGCCTGAAGGATCCGAAGCGTCCGATAGGCTCCTTTGTCTTCCTGGGTCCGACCGGCGTCGGCAAGACCGAGCTGGCCCGTGCCTTGGCTGAAGCGATGTTCGGCGATGAGAACGCCGTGATCCGCATCGACATGTCGGAGTACATGGAGAAGCACTCCACCTCCCGTCTGGTCGGAGCGCCTCCGGGATACGTGGGCTACGAGGAAGGCGGCCAGTTGACCGAGAAGGTTCGCCGCAAGCCGTATTCCGTCGTCCTCCTGGACGAAATCGAGAAAGCCCATCCGGAAGTGTTCAACATCCTGCTGCAGGTGCTGGAGGACGGCCGTCTGACTGACTCCAAGGGCCGCACGGTAGACTTCCGCAACACACTGATCATCATGACTTCCAACGTGGGCGCCGATGCGATCAAGAAGCAGACGTCCCTGGGCTTCACAGCCGGCAATGACGCCGGCCGTGAATACAACAACATGAAGGATAAGGTCATGGGCGAGCTGAAGAAAAACTTCCGTCCCGAGTTCCTGAACCGGATCGATGAGATCATCGTGTTCCACTCCCTGGACGAAGAGCATATTGCCCGTATCGTCACCCTGATGGCTGACGAACTGCTGAAGCGCCTGAAGGAGCAAGAGGTGGAGTTCACGCTGACCGATTCCGCCAAGAAGTTCCTGGCGAAGGAAGGCTTCGACCCGACCTTCGGCGCAAGACCGCTGCGCCGGGCCATCCAGAAGCACATCGAGGACCGTCTGTCGGAGGAGCTTCTGAAGGGCAACATCAATAAAGGCGACAGCCTGACGATTGATGAGAAGGAAGGCGAGCTGGTGGTGCTCCGCAACCAGGGCGCCGCCGCCGAATAAACCGCTGGTGAATGAAGATCGTCCCGAACCCTTCTGAAGGGTTCGGGACTTTTTGTGTCTTCCCGTGCTGTTAATAGACGCGACCGCCCAAAAATGGTAAAGTTAAGTTTACGACACCTGCATCGGATTAAGGAGCAATCGATCTCCATGGCCAAGACCAAGACCAAATTCAGCTGCACCGAGTGCGGCTACGAAACCCCCAAATGGATGGGCAAATGCCCGGGCTGCCAAGGCTGGAACACCTTCGTCGAAGAGGTGGAGTCGGTGGTCCGCACACCGGGTTTGTCGGGTGCCGCATTCCAAACGCAAGAAAAACCGACCTCCATCATACATATAGAAAGTGCGAAAGAACCGCGGATCACCACGGACAACCAAGAGTTGAACCGGGTGCTGGGCGGAGGCGTAGTCCCGGGCTCCCTCATTCTGGTCGGCGGCGATCCGGGAATCGGCAAGTCTACGCTGCTTCTGCAGACCTCCTTCGAGCTGACGAAGAAGGAGCTGAAGGTGCTGTACATATCGGGAGAGGAATCGACGCGGCAGACCAAGCTCCGGGCAGACCGGCTGGGTGCCATGTCACCGCTCCTATACGTGCTGTGCGAGACCAACATCGAGTCTATCATGAACGCCATCGATCAGGTGGAGCCGGATTTCCTCGTCATTGACTCGATTCAGACCGTATTCCATCCTGCCATCGCTTCGGCGCCGGGTAGTGTTTCCCAAGTTCGGGAATGTACGGCACACTTTATGCGAATAGCTAAGATGAAGGGAATCGCCACGGTTCTGGTGGGTCATGTCACCAAGGAGGGGGCCATTGCGGGTCCCAGGCTTCTGGAGCACATGGTGGACTGTGTGCTGTACTTCGAAGGGGAGCGCCACCATACCTACCGGGTGCTGCGGGCGGTGAAGAACCGCTTCGGCTCCACCAATGAGATCGGCATCTTCGAGATGCGCGAGACGGGACTGGTGGAGGTCAATAACCCGTCGGAGCTGTTCCTCTCGGAACGCCCTTTGGGAGTAGCCGGCTCCACGGTGGTGGCCAGCATGGAGGGAACGCGTCCGGTTCTGGTGGAGCTGCAGGCACTGGTCAGTCCCACCAACTTCCCGTCCCCCAGGAGAATGGCCACGGGCTTCGACCATAACCGGCTGTCCATGATCATAGCGGTGTTGGAGAAAAGGAACGGCCTGTTCCTGCAGACGCAGGACGTCTATCTGAACGTAGCGGGCGGCGTTAAGCTGGATGAGCCCGCGGCGGATCTGGCCGTAGCCATCAGCGTGGCATCCAGCTTCCGAGACACGCCGACGCAGCCCTTCGACGCGGCATTCGGCGAGATCGGACTGACGGGTGAGGTGCGAGGCGTATCACGGGTGGACCAGCGTGTGAACGAAGCGGTGAAGCTGGGGTTCAAGAGAATCATCCTGCCGGAGAAATCCTTGAAGGGCTGGACGCCGCCCAAGCAGGTTCAAATTATCGGAGTGAGCACGGTGCAGGAAGCCCTGGCCGCGGCACTGAACCGTTAAACGGAAGAGGGGAGGGTTCCCATGGGTAAGGATGAGGAGAAACAGGACTTGATGAGCAAGCTGCTTCAGATGGTGGCGCCGGGAACGGCCTTCCGGGACGGACTCGAAAATGTGCTGCGCGCCAAGACCGGCGCGCTGATCGTCGTGGGCTACAGCCCGGACCTGATGGACATTGTGGACGGAGGATTTTCCATTAACTGCGAGTTCTCGCCCAATCACCTGTATGAGCTGGCCAAGATGGACGGGGCCATCATTCTGAGCGAAGATATCCGCCGGATTCTGTATGCGAATACGCAGCTGATCCCGGATCCGACCATCTCCTCCTCGGAGACAGGCATTCGTCACCGGACCGCCGAGAGGGTGGCGAAGCAAACCGGCAAGCTGGTAGTCTCCATCTCTCAACGCCGGAATGTCATCACCTTGTACCAGGGAACCCTGCGCTATGCGCTTAAAGATATCGGGGTCATTCTGACGAAGGCGAATCAGGCCATTCAGACCCTGGAGAAGTACAAGACCGTTCAGGACCAGGCCTTAACCAACCTGGGGGCCTCCGAGTTTGAAGAATTGGTGACGGTCCATGATGTTTGTAATGTTCTGCAACGCATTGAGATGGTGCTGCGTATAAAAGGAGAGATCAAGCGTTACATTAACGAGCTCGGTACCGAGGGACGCTTGATCAGCATGCAGCTGGAAGAATTGGTCGGCAACACGGAGTATGAGATGCTTCTCTTACTGAAAGACTATGCAAGAGACCCATCGGACGAGAAAATCAAGGAAATTCGCATGGCCTTAAAACGGTTGAGCTCCGACGAGATCCTGGACCAGCATGATTTGGCAAGGCTTCTGGGGTATCCGCATTCTAATTCCATGCTGGAGGAGCAGCTGTCTCCCCGCGGTTACCGGGTGCTCAACAAGATTCCGAGACTGCCTTCCATCATCATCGCCAACCTGGTGGAGAAGTTCGAATACCTGCCCCACATGGTCATGGCGACCATCGAGGAATTGGATGAAGTTGACGGTATAGGCGAGGTGCGGGCCCGCGCCATCAAGGAAGGTTTAAAGCGGATACAGGATCAAGTATTCATTGACAGACATATTTAAATTGCATACAATCATGAAGTAGTGAATGGGGTTTGTGAAGAAATCGTAAAAGATTCCTGATGGCTTCATCGAATCTTTACAAAACGAGGTGGCGGCATTGATTAGAAAATCCGTTCCCAACATGTTCACGATCGGGAACCTGTTCTTGGGAATACTCGCGATTATACTTGTCTTCAACGACTATCCGGCACTGGCTGCCATCATGGTCATCGTGGCCATGCTGTGCGACGGATTGGACGGACGAGTTGCCCGCGCATTGAATGCTCAATCGGAATTCGGCAAAGAACTGGACTCTCTGTCCGATGTCATATCCTTCGGTGTAGCACCGGCTTTCATCATGTATGTGGTTGGCTTCCAGAACATCAATGAGCCTACGGCTTGGATCGTGACCGCCATCTTCCCGATATGCGGCGCGCTTCGTTTGGCCCGGTTCAATGTCATCGCCGGCACTCCTGGTTACTTCATCGGCCTGCCGATTCCGGCAGCCGGAGGCGTACTCTGCACCTTGGCCTTGTTCGCGCAGGACATGAATGAGATCGTGCTTCTCTTGAGCACCCTTCTTTTGTCCTACCTGATGGTCAGCACTGTGAAGTACCCGAACTTCAAGAAATTCGGCATTCCGAAGTCCGCGATTTGGGCTACGCCCATCGTGGTGATCGTGGCTGTGGTTCTGGCAATCAAGTTCCCGGAGCACCTGACCAAGCTGATCTTCATCCCGCTGGTTATCTATGCCCTGTACGGACTAAAAAAAAACGTTGAGCGTTTCGCTCGTTTGGACCGGATCGGCAAGCGCCGCAACCGCCATCTTCCGAAGGAAGAGCCGGTGAAGGAAACCAACGTGTAAGAGCCTAACAATTGCATATAAGCCCAAATAAAAAGCATTTATTTTCCGGGGAGGAAAATAAATGCTTTTTTATGCATCCGGCATGGATTATCGAATATTGAACAACCCGAGCGTAGAGCATTTGGCGGATTCCTGGGCGACGACCTTCTCCATATCCATATCGAGCAGGTTGCATAAGGAAGCCATGTAGAACAGATTCTTGCCGAGCTCGGAGGCGATGATCTCCTTGCAATGCTCACAAACCTGACCGTCCATGTGGGTATCGAGCTGATTCTTGGCCTGCTCCAGCGTCATCTCCGACGTGTAGTGCTGCTTGGACGCGTGCACTTCAATGCATCCGCATTCCGTGATGGACTTCACGACGGCACGGTTGGCCGCAGCGTTGGACTGCTGGAATTTGGACAAGACATCCAGCATGCTGCGATGGCGGAGCAACAAGGCGGAGACTTGATCCTGGAATTCCTTCAGGCTTAATGTGCTCATACAGTCACCTCGGGGACTTTCCTCGGGAAGAGGTTATTTTTCCCCATTATATAGCAAGCCCCTTCACAATTCAATTTGGCGTTTCCTGGGGGGCAGGGCACGTTTAGGCCGTTGGAAATTGGTTCATACTGGTAGCAGGAGGTGAATGTTATGAAAAAATGGTTTCAACTGCTGGCCGTGATCGTTGGAGCGGCTCTAGGCTATGAATGGAATACCGGAGGTAACGCGCCTGCGGCGAGAATCCTTCAGGAGCTGCCGGGAACGGGCGGAATCCAGGGTCCGGTCATCTGGACGATGCTAGCCGGAGCGGCAGCAGGATTAGTGGTGGTGCAAGTGGCGGACACGGTGGGCCGCAGATGGGTCCGCCTTGGAGAGGATTACATGGTCCGAACTCCCCTGTCCCACTTATTATCCGGGTTATTTGGGTTAATTCTGGGGCTTCTGGTATCCGTTATGGTCTTTCCCGCCTTGGGGAATATGGGAGCGGGCAGCTCGTTCCTGCCGGTAGTGGCGACAGGTCTTCTCGGTTATGCGGGCTTCCGGTTGGGGTACGCGAAGAAAGACGATCTTATCGGATTTTTTTCCAAATGGTCCTTGCCGAAGGACAAAGAGCCGGAAGCGGTGTCCCATGAGCAAAGCAAGATTCTGGATACCAGCGTCATCATTGACGGGCGGATCGCGGACATCTGCAAGACCGGCTTCATCGAAGGGACCCTGGTCATTCCCGAGTTCGTCTTGGAGGAGCTCCAGCACATCGCGGACTCCTCGGATCTCTTGAAGCGCAACCGAGGCCGCCGGGGGCTCGATATTCTGAACAAGATTCAGAAGGAACTGGACGTGAAGGTTCTGATCTACGAGGGTGACTTCGAAGAGATCTCTGAAGTGGACAGCAAGCTGGTCCGGCTGGCTAAGCTGCTCCGCGGCAAGGTGATCACCAACGACTTCAACCTGAACAAGGTGTGCGAGCTGCAGGGAGTCTCGGTGCTGAACATCAATGATCTGGCCAATGCGGTCAAGCCCGTGGTGCTTCCCGGCGAGGAGATCGTGGTTCAGGTCATCAAGGACGGCAAGGAGCACGGCCAGGGCGTGGCGTACCTGGATGACGGCACGATGATCGTCGTGGAGGGCGGCCGGGATTACATCGGCACCACCATGGAGGTCATGGTGACCAGCGTCCTGCAGACCTCCGCGGGCCGGATGATCTTCGCCAAGCCGAAACTGTTGGAAAAAGCTCAATAAAACGGTATAGTAATAATAATGGATAAACGTGGAGATTGCGCTTGCGCAATCTCCTTCGTTCGATTGTACGATTCATGGGGCTAATAGCGGAGGTTGGAGGATGGGACAAGTCGGAGTGGTCGTCGTCGCTGCCGGAAGAGGAACGCGGATGGGCGGGGCCGTCAGCAAGCAGTATTTGCCCTTGGCCGGGAAGCCGGTGCTGGTCCATACGCTGGAGGCTTTCGAAGCTATGGAGGCCGTAGATACGGTCGTATTGGTTATTGGGGCAGGGGACGAGGAACGATGCCGGAATTATGTGGACCAATATGGGCTGAGCAAGGTTACGGCGGTTCTGACCGGCGGGCCGGAGCGTCAATCCTCGGTCTATCTGGGGCTCCAGGCGCTGGACCCGGAGGTGGAATGGGTGCTGGTGCATGACGGGGTCCGCCCCTTCATTACCGAGCGGGATACCCTGGCGTGCCTGGAAGGGGCCCGTACCTACGGGGCTGCTGTGCTGGCTGTGCCGGCTAAGGATACGGTTAAGATCGTCGGTGCCGGCGGCAGGATCGAATCGACCCCTGACCGGAAGACCGTATGGGCAATCCACACACCGCAGGGGTTCCGGCTTTCGGAGCTGTTGGCTGCCCATGAGCTGGCCGAGCGGGAGGGCTACCTGGGCACCGACGATGCGATGCTCATGGAGCATGCGGGGCAGCCAGTCTATGTGGTGGAAGGCAGCTACGGCAACATCAAGCTTACGACTCCCGAGGACCTGGAGTGGGCGGAGTTCCGGCTGAAACAACGATAAAGGGGAGAAGCGGATGATACGGGTAGGACAAGGCTTCGACGTCCATCAGCTGGTAGAGGGGCGCAAGTGTATAATCGGCGGGGTGGACATTCCCTACGAGAAGGGTCTCTTGGGCCATTCCGATGCGGACGTGCTGCTGCACGCCATCACGGATGCCATTCTCGGTGCGCTGGGCAAGGGAGACATCGGCAAGCATTTCCCGGACACGGATCCGGCCTTCAAGGATGCAGACAGCCTGAAGCTGCTGCAGCACGTGTGGCGGCTGGGCAAGGGGATGGGGTACAAGCTGGGCAACCTGGATGCAACCATTATCGCCCAGAAGCCGAAGATGGCTCCGTATATCCCGCAGATGATCGAAGTGATCGCCGGCGTGCTGGATGCGGAGGCCGATCAGATCAACGTCAAGGCCACCACCACGGAGCAGTTGGGCTTCACCGGCCGTGGAGAGGGGATCGCGGCCCAGGCCGTCGTATGCCTTATCAAGAATTG
Source organism: Oryzibacillus soli (assembly GCF_051594765.1). Classification (NCBI taxonomy): domain Bacteria; kingdom Bacillati; phylum Bacillota; class Bacilli; order Caryophanales; family Paenibacillaceae; genus Oryzibacillus; species Oryzibacillus soli. Next base: position 49,873 of record NZ_JBPPGJ010000028.1, on the reverse strand, counting down.
AAGATTATGGTATGATCAGGTGAAATCATTCACAGAAGAGGGGTACCAGGAAGATGAATCAGGATGTACGCGTACGCTATGCTCCCAGTCCGACGGGGCATCTCCATATCGGCGGAGCCAGAACCGCCTTGTTCGATTATCTGATGGCACGCAAGCACGGCGGCCAATTCGTGGTCCGCTTCGAGGATACGGATCAGACCAGGCATAAGGAATCCGGGATCCAGGATCAGCTGGACGGACTCCGTTGGCTTGGACTGGAATGGGATGAAAGTGTCGATGTGGGCGGCCCCTATGCGCCTTACCGGCAGACGGAGCGCCTCCACTTGTATGCGCCTTATACGGACCAACTGCTGGCCTCCGGCCATGCTTATCACTGCTACTGCTCCGAGGAGGATCTAGAGAAGGAGCGTGCGGAGCAGGAGGCCCGGGGAGAGATGGGCGGCTACTCCGGCCGCTGCCGTCATCTGACGCCAGAGCAGGTGGAAGCCTTCCGGGCTGAGGGCCGCAAGCCATCCGTCCGCTTCAAGGTGCCGTCCGGACGGATCATTGCGTTCGAGGACCGGGTACGGGAGCATGTGGAATTCGAATCCGACGGAATCGGTGACTTCATCATCGAGCGTCCGGACGGCATGCCGACCTACAACTATGCCGTCGTGCTGGACGACGTCCTGATGAAGATCAATCTGGTGATCCGCGGGGAAGAGCACCTGTCCAATACGCCGCGCCAGATTTTGCTGTATGAGGCACTGGGGCTGCCGATACCGGAGTTCGCCCACCTGGCGCTCATCCTGAATGAAGACCGCAAGAAGATGAGCAAGCGGGACGAGACCGTCCTGCAGTTCATGAACCAATATGCGGAGTTGGGCTACATTCCGGAGGCCGTGCTGAATTTCATCGCCCTCCTGGGTTGGTCCCCGGTCGGCGAGCAGGAGATCTTCAGCAAGGAGGAACTGATCGAGCAGTTCGATCTGGGTCGCGTCTCCAAGTCCCCCGCCATCTTCGACACCCACAAGCTGAACCACTTGAGCAACGCCTATATGAAAAAAGCGGACCTCGACCGCGTGATCGGCCTCTGCGTGCCCCATCTGGTCAAGGCGGGCCTGGTGCCGGCTGAGCGTACCGCTGAAGAACAGGCTTGGGTAGAGAAGCTGGTGGCTCTCTACCAGGAGCAGCTGACCTACGGAGCGGAGATTGTGCCCCTGTCCTCCATGTTCTTCCGCGACGATGTGGAGATGGAGAACGAGGAGACCGCCGCCATCCTGAAGGAGGAGAGCGTGCCGGTGGTGCTGGGCGCCTTCTTGAGCAAGGTGGAGACGGCGCAGGACTTCGCACCGGAGACCATCGGAGCCATGCTGAAGGAAGTGCAGAAGGAAACCGGCTTCAAGGGCAAGCAGCTGTTCATGCCGACCCGTGTGGCGCTGACCGGCCAGATGCATGGACGGGACCTGAACCACACCATCCATCTCTTGGGCAAAGAAAAAGTGGCCGCCCGTCTTCGCCTCATATTGTCTTAAGACCCGAAGTTCCGTATAATGGAACCAATCTAGAACATGTCAAGGCTATGATCAGGAGAGTACAGGCAGCCAGGGTTTGTCAGAGAGGATGTCCTTCGCGCCGCAACCGCGGCCGTCGGCTGGGAGACATCCATACCCGCTGAATGGAAATGCACCTGGGAGCAGCGGATCGAACGGACTACCCGTAGACCCCGCCGGCCGGTTGCCGATATCAACCGTACAAGGGTAGGTCTTGCGTCCAGGAATGGACCCGGGCCATACCGAGCAGAGTGGGACCGCGTCACGAACGCCTCTGCAGCCTTATTACGGCTGCGGGGGCTTTTTTGCTTGCTGTAGAGTTCATGGGAGGGGGGAGCACGATTGTTCAGGACGATGAAAAGTGATGTGCAAGCGGTATTCGACAACGACCCGGCGGCCCGAAGCCGCTTCGAGGTGATCTGCACCTACTCGGGACTGCATGCCATATGGGCCCACCGGGTCGCCCATTGGCTCTACAAGAAGAAGCGCTACACGATCGCCCGCGTGATCTCCCAAGCCAGCCGGTTCTTCACAGGAATCGAGATTCATCCAGGGGCGACGATTGGGCATCGGCTGTTCATCGACCACGGGATGGGCGTCGTGATCGGGGAAACCTGTGAGATCGGCGATGATGTGGTGCTGTACCAGGGGGTTACGCTGGGGGGTACCGGCAAAGAAAAAGGCAAGCGGCACCCCACCATCGGCAGCAATGTGGTCATCGCGTCCGGGGCTAAGGTCCTAGGCTCCTTCAAGGTCGGGGACAACTCCCGGATCGGCGCCAACGCCGTGGTGCTGTCGGAGGTTCCGGCCAACAGCACGGTAGTCGGCTTCAAGGCCCGCGTGGTGAAGCGGGATGGCATCCGGGTGGACCGGCTGGACCATGCCAGCCTGCCCGATCCGGTGGTGGATATGTTCCGCCACATGCAGGAGCAGATCGATGACCTGAAGCGGCTATTGGAAGAAGAGAAAAAACGAAACGGAGGCATCCAGCTTCATGACACTCAAAGTGTATAATACGATGCACAGAGCGAAGGAAACATTCGAGCCCCTCGAGCCCGGCAAAGTCCGGATGTACGTCTGCGGCCCGACGGTATATAACTATATCCACATCGGGAACGCGCGGCCGGTGATCTTCTTCGACGTGGTCCGGCGATACCTGGAATATACCGGCTACCGGGTCACTTATGTGGTGAACGTCACCGACGTGGACGACAAAATGATCCGCCGCGCCCAGGAGGAAGGCACCTCGGTACCAGAGGTGGCGGAGCGCTACATTCAGGCATTCCTGGAGGACAGCCGGGCGCTGGGCGTGAAGGAAACCCTGCACCCGAGAGTCACGGACAACATCCGGGAGATTGTGGACTTCATCCAAGGTCTGGTGGACAAAGGCTTCGCTTACCCGAGCGGCGGGGATGTGTACTTCAGCACGCTGAAATTCGCCGAGTACGGGAAGCTGTCCCAGCAGAATCTGGAGGAGCTGCAATTCGGCATCCGGATCGAGGTGGATGAGCGCAAGGAACATGCGGAGGATTTCGTGCTCTGGAAGGGTGCCAAGCCCGGCGAGATTGCTTGGCCCAGCCCGTGGGGCGACGGCCGCCCCGGCTGGCACATCGAATGCTCGGCGATGGCGAGGAAATACCTCGGTAACACCATCGACATTCACGGCGGCGGACAGGATCTGACCTTCCCTCACCACGAGTGTGAGGTGGCCCAGTCCGAGGCGTTGAATAATCAGCCCCTCGCGCGCTATTGGATGCACAACGGCTATCTGAACATGAACAACGAGAAGATGTCCAAGTCCATCGGCAACGTGCTCAATGTCCGCGACATTCTGGGCATCGCCAAGCCTCAGGAGTTCCGGTTCGTCATCCTGTCGACCCACTACCGGAACCCGCTGAATTACAACGACGAGGTGCTGGAGCAAGCCAAGAACGGTCTGGAGCGCTTGAACAACAGCGTGGCCAATGTGAAGCACCGCCTGTCCGCCGCGGCGGAAGGACCTGCCGACGATGAGGTGCTGGCCTTCACCGTCCGGGCCTCTGAGCAGTTCGTGGCCAAGATGGACGACGACTTCAACACCCCGGACGCCATCACCGCCATGTTCGAGCTGGTCAGCGACACGAACCGGTACTTGGGCCAGAACGAATCGGTAACGAAGGGCTCGCTGGAAGCCATTCTGCGGCTGTTCCAAGAGATGGACGGCGTATTGGGCATATTAACGGCAGAAGGCGAGGACCTGCTGGACGCGGAGATCGAGGCGCTGATCGCGGAGCGTGCGGAAGCCCGCAAGGCGAAGAACTGGGCCCGATCGGACGAGATCCGGGATCTTCTGACTGCCAAGGGCATCCTGCTGGAGGACACTCCCCAGGGCATGCGCTGGAAGAGGAAGTGACGTCATGTCCAACGACGGGAAAAGTCAGGCATTTTACTATCCGCCTCACAAGGAAGCGAGGCAGATGAACCCGCTGGCATTGGCCTATATGGGGGACGCCGTCTACGAGGTGTTCGTCCGGCAGTATGTGATCTCCCAGCCGAACCAGCGGCCGAACATTCTTCACAAGAGCTCTACCCGGTACGTGTCCGCCAAGGCTCAGGCCAAGGCTCTGGAGCGGCTGCTGCCCCTCTTGAGCGAGGAGGAGACGGAGTGGGTGAAGCGGGGGCGGAACGCCAAGTCCGGCACCTCGCCGAAGAACACGGATATTCTCGTTTACCGGCACAGCACGGCCTTCGAATGCCTGCTGGGCTGGCTTTTTTACACCGGACAGGCAGAGCGGATGGAAGAGCTGATGAGGCTTGCGGTCGATGAGGCCGGAAGCGATGTATTTTCCGGGAAATAGAACGTTGTCCTCTTGTGACAAGGGGACTTGAGGGGAATGAGGAAGGCATGGAAGAAGAATATATCGGAGGCAAACATTCCGTTACGGAAGCCATCCGTTCGGGCCGTACCGTGAATAAGATCTGGATTGCGGAGAACGCCCAGAAGCATTATGTGGGTCCCGTGCTGGCCGAGGCCAAGGCCGCGGGCATCATCGTCCAGACGGTGGACAAGCGCAAGCTGGACCAGATGGCGGGAGGCGTGTCCCACCAGGGCGTTGTGGCGCAGGTGGCGCCTTACGCATATGCGGAAGTGGAGGATCTGTTGGCGCGGGCCAGCGCCAAGGGAGAGCAGCCCTTCCTGATCATCTTGGACGAGATCGAGGACCCGCACAACCTGGGCTCCATCCTGCGGACCGCCGACTGTGCCGGCGTCCACGGCATCATCATCCCGAAGCGGAGATCCGTAGGGCTGACGGCCACGGTGTCCAAGATTTCTGCCGGGGCGGTGGAATACGTGCCGGTGGCCAAGGTGACGAATCTGTCCCAGACCATCAAGGAGCTGAAGGAAGCCGGGGTATGGGTGGTTGGAGCGGACGTGCATACGGACAAGTCTCTGTATGACGTGGATTTCCATATGCCGGTGGCCATCGTGATCGGGAATGAAGGCAAGGGCATGGGGCGCCTGGTCAAGGAAAGCTGCGACTTTAACGTCAAGCTTCCCATGCAGGGGCAGATCAATTCGCTGAATGCCTCAGTCGCGGCATCCATCTTCATGTACGAGGTGGTCCGGCAGCGCTTGTCCAAGCGGTAAGCCTGCGGGGCGCCCATGAAGGAATATCTGATCGTTGACGGGTACAACATTATCGGGGCCTGGCCCGAGCTGGCCAAGCTCCGGGACATCGAGCTGGAGCAGGCCCGGGACCGGCTCATCGACGCTCTGGCCGATTACCAGGCCTTCAGCGGCATGAAGGTGTATCTGGTGTTCGATGCCCATCAGGTCCCAGGCTTGGGCGGCAAGTACGAGCAGAGCAAGCTGGAGATTCTCTACACGAAGGAGAAGGAAACGGCGGATGAGCTGATCGAGCGGCTGACCCTGGGTCTCATCGGGCGGCGGCGCCACGTCTATGTGGCCACCTCGGACATGGCGGAGCAGAGCGTCGTCTTCGGCCAAGGGGCGTTCCGCCTGCCGGCCCGGGAATTGCTCGTGAAGGTGAAGCAATCCCAGCGGGAGGTCCGCGAGCGGATTGAGTCGAAGGTTTCCCTGAAGAAGAATTCGATCGACAGCAAACTGACGGAGGAGCAGAGAGCCCTGTTCGAAAAATGGCGCCGCGGAGGCTCCTGAAGAACGGCTCTCTTTCTTCCTCATCCACTTCTTTTCCAGATGGCGCTAGTTGACGATAATTCAAGGCATCATGTATACTAATCCTATCTTTGAAGTGCTAGGAAAAAGCCTTGCGGGGCTTGGCCGGAGGGGTTTTAAGTGAGTGTCGACCTCAATGAGTTGAGAAAGTCCGAATTAGAGCTCCGTTCCGACGAAGACAATGTCGAAGCCGTGCGGGAAGGCGATGCCGAAGCCCTGGAATACTTGATCAACAAGTATAAGAATTTTGTCCGGGCCAAAGCGCGCTCTTACTTCCTGATCGGTGCAGACCGTGAGGACATCGTGCAAGAGGGCATGATCGGGTTATACAAGTCCATCCGCGATTTCCGCGGGGACAAGCTGGCCTCCTTCAAGGCCTTCGCCGAGCTGTGCATCACCAGACAGATTATAACAGCCATCAAGACGGCCACCCGGCAGAAGCATATTCCCCTGAACTCTTACGTGTCCTTGGACAAGCCCATCTACGATGAGGATTCCGACCGCACCCTGCTGGACGTGATCTGCGGCTCCCGGGTTACCGATCCGGAGGAGCTGATCATCAACCAAGAGGAATTCAGCGGCTTGGAGGACAAGATGGGGGAGATTCTGAGCGATTTGGAGCGGCGCGTGCTGATGCTCTATCTCGACGGAAGATCCTATCAGGAGATTGCCGTGGATCTGGACCGTCATGTGAAATCCATCGACAACGCCTTGCAGCGCGTGAAGCGCAAATTGGAGCGATACCTGGAGATTCGCGATTTGCATTAGCATCTTTTCCGACTTGTGGAAGAGGTGCTTTTTTTATATCGGGCAAGCGGATGAAGAGAACGGGACGGTGTGCGGAAGTGGCGACGGAGGACAATCGAGGGCAAGGGGATGCCTTTCGGGAATATCAAGGGCGGATCCACAAGGTGATGGACTATATCGAGGCCAGGCTGGGGGAGCCGATGACGCTGGATGAGCTGGCGGGAGAAGCGGGATTCTCTAAATATCACTTTCACCGCATCTTCCAGGCGGGGACCGGAGAGACGCTCTTTGGCTGCATTCAACGGCTCCGATTGGAAAAAGGGGCGCGGCTGCTGGCTGCTAGCAGCCGGAAATCCGTGACGGAGGTTGCCCTGGAGACGGGCTTTGCCAGCTCCTCCGCCTTCGCGCGCAGCTTTAAGCAGCACTTCGGGGTTACCGCTACGGAATGGAGAAGCAAGGGCGGAAGCCGGGATGACCGCAATCTGGGTATACCGGACCGCAATCGGAGTGAAGAGCACCGCAACTGCGGGCAATCGTTTCCAGCCGCCAAGGTCTATATTGAATATGCAGGCCATATTCAAAGGTGGAAGGTGGAAATGGAAATGGAACAAACGCGTGTGGTGGAAGTCAAGGAGATCCCGGCTTGGACCGTGGCTTATGTTCGGTATGTCGGGCCCTACGCTGGGGATGGGGAGCTGTTCCAGCGTCTGAACGACAAGCTGATGAGATGGGCGGGAGCCCGGGGCTTGGTCCGGTTTCCGGAGAGTCGGCTGTTGAATGTGTACCATGACGATCCCGGAATTACGGAAGAAGAGAAGCTCAGGATCAGCGTCTGCCTGACCGTGCCGGAGGACACGGAGACGGACGGGGAGATCGGGAGGATGACCCTAGCTCCGGGCAAGTATGCTTTCGCCCGCTTCACGGTGGGAACGGACGGCTTCGGAGAGGCTTGGGCTTGGGTATACGGGCAGTGGCTGCCCCAGAGCGGCTACGAGCCGGACGACCGACTTTGCTTCGAGCTTTACCATGGGGGCCCGGATGCGGACGGTAAGTTTACGGTAGACATCTGCGTGCCGGTCAAGCCGGTGTGAGCTTGAAGGCCGGGGATCTTGCGGACGAATTGTCCGGAGGTCCCCGGTTTTTTCGCGTTGGTCCCATTGGTTATCCCCCGGCCGAATTGGGTTTATTTGTTTGACGGGTTGTCCATACTGATGGAATAACCGCGTGGATGGGTGGAACTGGATGTTCCGATTTGTCAATGCTTTCTTGACATGGTTTTTCCGTTGTGTTAAATTATTTTAGTGACCCTAAATTGTTATTGGCGTACGTCCCAGACAATCGGGGTTCTTTATTAGTTTAGGTTGTCTACGGGAGGTGTAAAACATGCGGGTTATCATTACTCTGGCTTGCACGAACTGCAAACAACGGAACTATACATCCAACAAGAACAAGCGGAACAACCCTGACCGCATGGAGTTGAAGAAGTATTGCAAGTTCTGCAATGAACAAACTCCACATCGCGAAACGCGGTAAGTAGTTTTTGGAGGTGTAGCCGTGGCTTTCATGGACAAAATGAAACGCGGCTTTGGTTCCACGTTCTCCTTCTTCGGAGATGCTTGGTCCGAGCTGCGGAAAGTCAAGTGGCCGTCCCGTAAGGAACTGACCAGCTACACGTTGGTGGTTATGGGTACGGTAGCGTTCGTTACCCTGTATTTTTATGTGCTCGATCTTGGCATCTCTGAACTGATCCGTTTGGTCATCGAGTAAAGGTGGCAGCGGACATGGAGAAGAGATGGTATGTCGTTCACACGTATTCAGGGTATGAGAACAAGGTGAAGACGAACTTGGAGAAGCGCGTCGAATCCATGAACATGCAGGACAAGATCTTCCGCGTTCTGGTTCCCACTGAGGAAGAAATTGTGAACAAGGACGGCAAGAAGAAGACAGTCCAGCGTAAGGTTTACCCGGGTTATGTGCTGGTGGAGATGATTCAGACCGACGAGTCGTGGTATGTCGTGCGGAACACGCCCGGCGTAACGGGGTTCGTAGGTTCGACGGGTTCGGGCTCCAAGCCGACCGCTCTGCTGCCGGAAGAAGTGGAAGCTATCTTGAAGCACATGGGCATGGAAGAACCGAAGCCGAAGATCGACTTCGAGCTGAAGGAGAACGTCCGTGTCAAAGTAGGGCCTTTTGCGAATTTCGTCGGTTCCGTAGAAGAGATTCTCACCGACAAGATGAAGCTGAAGGTTCATGTCAACATGTTCGGCAGGGAAACCCCGCTTGAGCTGGATTTCACTCAAGTGGAGAAAGTATAAATAAACCCGGTTTCGGGTTTATGATGACGGCGTTGCTATGATACACACGGCGGCGTGGTTTCTAAAAAGGGCCTATTCCGCAAGGGCAGGCTCGCATTTGCGGGGATCGTTCGCGAACTCCGCGGTGGGAGGGGCAGCACCCCATCTGTACCACATTACGGCAAGGAGGTGTCTCACACATGGCAAAAAAGGTTATCAAACTGGTTAAGCTTCAAGTTCCGGCAGGTAAAGCGAACCCGGCACCGCCTATCGGTCCGGCGCTCGGTCAAGCAGGCGTGAACATCATGGCATTCTGTAAAGAATTCAATGCTCGCACCGCCGACCAAGCAGGTCTGATCATTCCGGTGGTTATCACCGTATTCGAAGACCGTTCCTTCACCTTCGAAACCAAAACCCCGCCGGCAGCCGTTCTGCTTCGCGTAGCCGCTAACGTTCCGAAAGGATCTGGCGAGCCGAACAAGAAGAAAGTGGCAACCGTCAAGCGTTCGAAAGTTCGCGAGATCGCCGAGCAAAAAATGCCTGACCTGAACGCAGCATCCGTGGAAGCGGCTATGCGTATGGTTGAAGGTACTGCCCGCAGCATGGGCATCGTGATCGAAGACTAATCTTCGGATCGCACACAGTGGGAGGATATTCCGCTAATACCACATAGGAGGACTACCAATGCCGAAACACGGTAAGAAATACGCCGAAGCGGTCAAGAACGTCAATGCCGATGCATTGTACGAAGGCGCTGAAGCGGTTGAACTCGTGAAAAAAATGGCAACGGCCAAGTTCGACGAAACCGTAGAGGTTGCCGTACGACTGGGCGTTGACCCGAAGAAGCAAGACCAAGCGGTTCGCGGTGTGGTTGTATTGCCGCACGGAACTGGTAAGACGAAGCGCGTCCTCGTATTCGCCAAAGGTGACAAGGCCAAAGAAGCCGAAGCAGCCGGTGCGGATTTCGTAGGTGACGTAGACATGATCAACAAGATCCAGCAGGGCTGGTTCGAGTTCGACGTCTGCGTAGCGACTCCGGACATGATGAGCGAAGTTGGTAAACTGGGCCGTATCTTGGGTGGTAAAGGCTTGATGCCGAACCCCAAAGCCGGCACCGTAACCTTCGACGTAACCAAAGCTGTTCAGGAAATCAAAGCTGGTAAAATCGAGTACCGTCTCGACAAAGCTGGTCAAATTCACGCTCCTATCGGCAAAGTATCCTTCGATGCCGACAAGCTGAGCGAGAACCTGAAAGCCCTGATCGATGCACTCGTGCGCTCCAAGCCGGCTGCAGCGAAAGGTGTCTATCTGAAGGGTGCCGCTGTGTCCTCCACAATGGGCCCGAGCGTGAAGCTGAACATCAGCAGCTACCGCTAAGATCTGACATTTGACTTACGCGCCTTGATCATGGTAGTATGACCTAAGGTCTTTCAAATTGAATATGCTGACCGTAGACAGCAGGTGCCCATGGGCTTAATGTCCTGCCGAGGTGTTGTGATATAGATCGGATATGCTTTTAGCATGTTTTCGAATCGACTGATCATGCCTTCGTAGAGTCTACGAAGGCATTTTTCATTTGTGCCTTCAGTAGCTTAGGTTGGACCAGATAGAATTGACTGCTTTAACAGGAGGTGTAACGAATGCCTAACGCAAAAGTGTTGGAAGAAAAACAACAGTTGGTTAACGAAGTGGTAACAAAGCTGAAAGAAAGCTCCTGTACCGTTGTTGCTGACTACCGCGGTCTGACGGTTGCGCAAGTAACCCAGCTGCGTAAGAATCTTCGCGAAGCGGGTATCGAGTTCCAGGTTCTGAAGAACACGCTGGTTCGCCGTGCTACTGCTGATGCGGCTCTGACCGAGCTGGACGAGATCCTGACCGGCCCGACCGCCATCGCTTTCGGTAAGGATGTTGTCGCTCCGGCGAAGATCCTGTCCGATTTCGCGAAGAAGAACGACAAGCTGCAGATCAAAGGCGGCGTAGTGGAAGGTCGCGTTGTCGACACTGCACAGATCAAGGCTCTGGCCGATCTGCCGTCCCGCGAAGGCCTGCTGTCCATGCTGCTTAGCGTGCTGCAAGCTCCGATGCGGAACTTCGCCCTTGCAGTTAAAGCCGTATCCGAGAAAGAAGCGTAAGCAACCCGCTTGTGCTTAGAACCAAATGCTTCACCAAAACCAAAAAATAATCGAACGATGAAATAGGAGGTTCCACCACAATGAGCAAAGAGCAAATCATTGAAGCCATTAAAGGCATGACCGTTCTGGAACTGAACGATCTGGTTAAAGCAATCGAAGAAGAATTCGGCGTAACTGCAGCAGCACCGGTAGCATTCGGCGGCGGCGCAGCAGCAGCTCCGGTTGAAGAAGAGCAAACTGAATTCGACGTAATCTTGACTAACGCTGGCGCGTCCAAGATCAACGTTATCAAAGTCGTTCGCGAAATCACCGGTCTGGGCCTGAAAGAAGCCAAGGACCTGGTTGACGGCGCACCGAAGCCGATCAAAGAGAAGATCGCCAAGGAAGAAGCAGAAGCTATCAAAGCTAAGCTGACCGAAGCTGGCGCAACCGTTGAAGTGAAGTAATTCACTTCGGCGACATACGACCCCTTGAAGATCCTTCAAGGGGTTGTTTCTTGTTAGGCGCGGTTTTGCGGTGTGACGGGGAGCGGGTTCTCTCCAGCTGCCGCCGGCAGGCGACAACTGGAGAGAACGGAAGCGCTCCAAAGCGATACAGGCAAATAAGAGGAGGCTTAGACCGGATGGCCGATCATTACTACTCGTCCAAGCCGTCATCCGTCCACGAGACGATCCGGTTTCAGGAGAAGCTGCGGGACTGGGAGTTCACCTTCAAGTCCGATGCAGGGGTATTCTCCAAGCATGGAGTGGACTATGGAAGCAAGGTGCTGATTCAAGCGATGGAGATCCCCTCAGGAGCCCGGGTGCTGGATGTCGGCTGTGGCTACGGGCCGATCGGACTCACGGCGGCTCGGCTCAGCCCGAGCGGGCAAGTGACCCTGGTGGACGTGAACGAACGGGCGCTGGAGCTGGCCCGGGAGAATGCGGCGCTGAACGGTGTCGAGAATGTCCGGATCCTGAAGAGCGATGCGCTGCAGGAGGTTTTGGAGGAGCGGTTCGACTGCATCTTGACGAACCCGCCGATTCGGGCCGGTAAGGAGACGGTCCATCGGATTTTCGAGCAGGCATACGGTTGTCTGGAAGAGGGCGGGGAGCTGTGGATCGTCATCCAGAAGAAGCAGGGTTCACCTTCAGCGTTCGCGAAGCTGGAAGAACTGTTCGGCGAAGACCAGGTTGAGGAAGTCACGAAGGACAAGGGATACAGGATATTCCGCGCATTGAAAAAAGTTTGACTTGATTTTTTGTTTGTGGTATGATTATAAAATGTCAGAATTAAGATGGGTGACATGTCTTTAGTTGGTTAAAATGTCAAGATCTTTTTTTCTGTGTTGGGTGCATAAAAAATGCCGTAATGACGTATAGGAGGCCATTTTTTAGCAAATTATAGGTAGATGGAGACTGGGTAAGGTCTGTCTGCCGTTGATTTGCCCACTTACGGATCGGCAGCTTTTTGCATGTTTGCTGTATGTTGTCATGTATGTACGGCTAAGCCATAGCAACTTTAAGTAGGCACGAGGGGTGAATGAAAGTTGGCGGGTCATCTTGTTCAATTTGGTCGACGTAAACGCAGGACTTATGCACGCATCAACGAAGTGCTGGATATCCCTAACCTGATTGAGATTCAGCAAAAATCATACCAGTGGTTTTTGGATGAAGGTCTGCGCGAGATGTTCCAGGACATCTCCCCCATTCAGGATTTTACCGGCAATCTGGTATTGGAGTTCATCGACTACAGTCTGGGCGAACCGAAGTACACGGTGGACGATGCGAAAGAACGGGACGTGACGTATGCGGCTCCGCTGCGCGTCAAAGTACGTTTGATCAATAAGGAAACCGGTGAGGTTAAAGAGCAGGAAGTCTTCATGGGCGACTTCCCGTTGATGACCGAAACCGGCACGTTCATTATCAACGGAGCCGAGCGTGTTATCGTCAGCCAGCTGGTCCGTTCGCCGAGCGTGTATTTCAGCACCAAAGTCGACAAGAACGGCAAGAAAAACTTCACCGCAACCGTGATTCCGAACCGGGGCGCCTGGCTCGAGCTTGAAACCGACGCCAAGGACATCATCTACGTGCGGATCGACCGCACGCGTAAGATTCCGGTAACCGTCCTGCTCCGTGCATTGGGCTTCGGAACGGATGCGGAGATCATCAGCCTCCTCGGTGACGACGAATATATTCGCAACACCCTGGACAAAGACAACACCGACTCGGTGGAGAAAGCGCTGATCGAGATTTACGAGCGCCTTCGTCCGGGCGAGCCTCCGACGCTGGATAACGCGAAGAGCCTGCTCGTTGCGCGCTTCTTCGATCCGAAGCGTTATGACCTGGCCAACGTCGGCCGTTATAAGATCAACAAGAAGCTTCATATTAAGAACCGTCTGTTCAATCAGCGCTTGGCCGAGACTCTGGTGGATGCCGAGACCGGCGAGATTGTGGCCGAGGCTGGCCAGCTGTTGGACCGCCGCCTGCTGGATGTGGTCATTCCATATCTGGAGAAGGGTCTGGGTCTGAAGGACTTCCATACGGCCGGCGGAGTTCTGGAGAATGACAACACCATTCCGCTCCAGAACATCAGCGTTTATTCGCCGAATGAAGACGGCAAGATCGTCAAGGTCATCGCCAACGGCTTCATCGACAAGTCCGTGAAGCATATCACTCCGGCGGATATCATTTCCTCGATCAATTATTTCATGAATCTGCTGCACGGTATCGGCAGCACGGACGACATCGACCACTTGGGCAACCGTCGTCTGCGCTCCGTCGGCGAGCTTCTGCAGAACCAGTTCCGGATCGGTCTGTCCCGTATGGAGCGTGTGGTTCGGGAGCGGATGTCCATTCAGGACGCCAATGTGATCACGCCTCAGGCGCTGATCAACATCCGTCCAGTCATCGCCTCCATCAAGGAGTTCTTCGGCAGCTCCCAGCTGTCCCAGTTCATGGACCAGACGAACCCGTTGGCCGAGCTGACGCACAAGCGCCGCTTGTCTGCACTGGGTCCGGGCGGTCTGACCCGGGAACGCGCAGGCATGGAAGTCCGGGACGTCCACCACTCTCACTATGGCCGGATGTGTCCAATCGAGACTCCCGAGGGTCCGAACATCGGTTTGATCAACTCCTTGTCCAGCTATGCCCGCATCAACGAGTATGGCTTCATTGAAGCTCCGTACCGTAAGGTGGATCCGAACACCGGCGTCGTCACCGAGCAGATCGTCTATATGACGGCGGATGAGGAAGATAACTACGTCATTGCGCAAGCGAATGCGGAGTTGTCCGAAACGGGTACTTTCGTTAACGAGACGGTTATCGTCCGTTACAAGGATGACATCACGACGCTTCCGCGCGAGCGCGTCGACTATATGGATATCTCCCCCAAGCAGGTCGTGTCGGTTGCAACGGCGCTCATTCCGTTCTTGGAGAATGACGACTCCAACCGCGCCCTGATGGGTTCGAACATGCAGCGCCAGGCTGTGCCGCTTCTCATTCCGAAGGCGCCGCTGGTCGGTACCGGCATGGAGCACAAGTCCGCCAAGGACTCCGGGGTATGTATTGTATCCAAAGTTCATGGCATTGTTGAAAAAGTTTCCGCCAACGAAATCTGGGTCCGCCGCCAGGAAATGGTAGACGGCCGATTGGTCAACGGGAACATCATCAAGCATCGCCTGCACAAGTTTATGCGTTCCAACCAAGGCACCTGTATCAACCAGCGGCCGATCTGCCGCAAGGGCGACATCGTGAAGCCGGGAGACATTCTGGCGGACGGACCGTCCACCGAGCAGGGCGAATTGGCACTGGGCCGCAACGTCGTAGTTGCCTTCATGACCTGGGAAGGCTACAACTACGAGGATGCGATTCTGCTTAGCGAGAGACTCGTGAAAGAGGATGTTTACACCTCCATTCACATTGAGGAATACGAATCCGAAGCCCGTGATACCAAGCTGGGGCCGGAAGAGATTACCCGCGACATCCCGAACGTCGGCGAAGACGCGCTGAAGAATCTTGACGAGCGCGGCATCATCCGCGTCGGTGCCGAGATCGGCGCAGGCGATATTCTAGTCGGCAAGGTCACTCCGAAGGGCGTTACCGAGCTGACGGCGGAAGAGCGTCTCCTGCATGCCATCTTCGGCGAGAAAGCACGCGAAGTGCGCGACACCTCGCTGCGCGTACCGCACGGTACGGACGGAATCGTCGTGGACGTGAAGGTCTTCACCCGCGAGAATGGCGACGAGCTGCCGCCGGGCGTGAACCAGCTGGTCCGCGTCTACATCGCGCAGAAGCGTAAGATCTCCGAAGGCGATAAGATGGCGGGACGCCACGGCAACAAGGGCGTTATCGCGCGCATCATGCCGGAAGAAGATATGCCGTTCCTGCCTGACGGTACTCCGGTAGAGGTTGTATTGAACCCGCTGGGCGTACCTTCCCGGATGAACATCGGTCAGGCGCTTGAGGTTCACTTGGGCATGGCCGCCAAGATGCTGGGCATTCACACCGCAACGCCGGTATTCGACGGCGCTCGGGAAAATGACGTGTTCGACACCATGGTGGAAGCCGGCATGAACCGTAACGGCAAATGGACCTTGTGCGACGGCCGGACGGGCGAACCGTTCGAGCGCGACGTTACCGTCGGCGTCATGTACATGATCAAGCTGGCGCACATGGTTGACGATAAGATTCACGCCCGTTCCACCGGTCCGTACTCCCTCGTTACCCAACAGCCGTTGGGCGGTAAAGCCCAATTCGGCGGACAGCGTTTCGGGGAGATGGAAGTATGGGCGCTGGAGGCCTATGGCGCGGCATACACCCTGCAAGAAATTCTGACGGTCAAGTCGGACGACGTGGTCGGCCGTGTGAAGACCTACGAATCCATCGTGAAGGGCGAGAATGTGCCGGAGCCGGGCGTACCGGAATCCTTCAAGGTATTGATTAAAGAGCTGCAGAGCTTGGGAATGGACGTCAAGATTTTGTCGGAGAACGAAGAAGAGATCGAAATGCGTGAGATCGACGACGATGAGACGACCAGCGATAAACTGAACCTGAACCTGGAAGGAGCCGAGCTGGGAGTGGAGTAATCCACTCTTGGCAAGGCGTTTTTCCTTAACGTCAGATACATTGGACCCACTTGTTTTCGCTCCATCATTCTTAAGGAGGGCTGCTCCTTGATCGACGTCAATAACTTTGAATTTATGAAGATCGGTCTCGCTTCCCCGGAGAAAATCCGGTCTTGGTCGCGCGGCGAAGTCAAAAAGCCGGAGACGATCAACTACCGGACCTTGAAGCCGGAGAAGGAAGGCCTGTTCTGCGAGCGCATTTTCGGTCCCCAGAAGGACTGGGAATGTCATTGCGGCAAATATAAGCGTGTCCGTTACAAAGGCGTGGTCTGTGACCGCTGCGGCGTAGAAGTTACCCGCCAGAAGGTCCGCCGCGAGCGTATGGGCCATATTGAGCTGGCTGCGCCGGTTTCGCATATCTGGTACTTCAAGGGTATTCCGAGTCGGATGGGTCTTGCGCTGGATATGTCCCCGCGTTCCTTGGAAGAAATCATTTATTTTGCATCGTATGTCGTCACCGACCCCGGTGATACACCGCTTGAGAAGAAGCAGCTGCTCTCCGAGAAGGAATACCGCAGCTACCGCGAGAAGTACGGATACGCATTCCAGGCCGGCATGGGTGCCGAGGCTGTGAAGCGACTCCTCCAGGACATCGACGTCGACAAAGAGATGGAGATGCTGAAGGAAGAGCTGAAGACGGCCCAAGGCCAGCGCCGCAACCGTGCGATCAAGCGTCTGGAAGTGATTGAGGCGTTCCGGAATTCGAAGAACAAGCCGGACTGGATGATCCTCGACGTGCTGCCGGTTATCCCTCCGGAACTGCGCCCGATGGTTCAGCTGGACGGCGGACGCTTCGCCACCTCCGACTTGAACGATCTGTATCGCCGCGTCATCAACCGGAACAACCGTCTGAAGCGTCTGCTCGACCTGGGCGCACCGGACATTATCGTACAGAACGAGAAGCGGATGCTTCAGGAAGCCGTCGACGCCCTGATCGACAACGGCCGCCGCGGCCGTCCTGTAACGGGCCCGGGCAACCGTCCGCTCAAGTCCTTGAGCCATATGCTAAAGGGCAAGCAAGGCCGCTTCCGCCAGAACCTGCTGGGCAAGCGCGTTGACTATTCCGGCCGTTCGGTTATCGTCGTAGGACCGAGCCTGAAGATGTACCAATGCGGTCTGCCGAAGGAAATGGCGCTGGAGCTGTTCAAGCCCTTCGTCATGAAGGAGCTTGTGAACAAGGGTCTGGCCCACAACATCAAGAGCGCCAAGCGCAAGGTTGAACGCAGCAGCTCCGAGGTATGGGACGTACTGGAGGAAGTCATCAAAGAGCATCCGGTTCTTCTGAACCGTGCGCCGACCCTTCACCGTCTCGGTATTCAGGCATTCGAGCCGATCCTTGTGGAAGGCCGCGCCATCAAGCTGCACCCGCTGGTATGTACCGCGTACAACGCCGACTTCGACGGTGACCAGATGGCCGTTCACGTTCCGTTGTCTGCAGAGGCCCAAGCGGAAGCGCGGATCTTGATGCTGGCATCCGGCAACATCCTGAACCCGAAGGACGGCAAACCGGTCGTAACTCCTTCTCAGGATATGGTACTCGGTTCCTTCTACCTGACCATGGCTGACCAAGGGGCCAAGGGAACGGGGATGATTCTGTCCTCCGTGAAGGAAGCAGTATCCGCATATCATCGCGGAGCGGCATCGCTGCATGCGGTAGTCGCTATTCCGGCCAAATTGCTGGGTAAGACCAGCTTCACGCCGAAGCAGCAGGAAGCGATGCTGGTAACTTCCATCGGTAAGATCATCTTTAACGAGATCTTCCCGGAGGATTTCCCGTATATCAACGAACCGACCAAGAACAACCTGTTGAACGGCACGCCGGACACCTACTTTGTGTTCGAGAAGGGCGCCGATATCCGCCAGCGCATCATGGATATTCCGACCAACCGGGTCGCCGTCGGCAAGGACTTCTTGGGCAGCATCATTGCGGAGTGCTTCCGCAAGTACAAGACGATGGAAACCTCCATCATCCTGGACAAAATCAAGCAGCTCGGCTTCACCTATTCGACGCGTGCGGGCATTACCATCGCCGTCGCCGACGTGCAGGTGCCGAATGAGAAATACGTCATTCTCGGCGAATCCGAAGAGAAGGTCCGCGCGGTAACCAACCAGTATCGCAGAGGACTGATCACGGATGATGAGCGCTATGACCGTGTCATTGACATTTGGTCCGGTGCCAAGGACGCCATTACCGATATTCTGATGAAGAACCTCCAGAAATTCAATTCCATCAACATGATGGTGGAGTCGAAGGCACGGGGTAACAAATCACAGATCACCCAGCTGGGCGGTATGCGCGGTCTGATGGCGACGCCGACCGGCCGGATTTACGAGCTTCCCATCAAATCGAACTTCCGCGAAGGCCTGACGGTATTGGAGTACTTCATCTCCACCCACGGCGCGCGTAAAGGTTTGGCGGATACGGCTCTCCGTACGGCTGACTCGGGTTATCTGACCCGCCGTCTTGTCGACGTGGCGCAGGATGTTATCGTCCGCGAGGACGATTGCGGCACCGATAAGGGTTCCATTGTAACCAAGATTCAAGACGGTAAAGAGGTTATCGAGGATCTCTACGACCGGATCGAAGGGCGTTACTGCTTCGAAACCATCCGTGATCCGAAGACCGGCGAGCTCATCGCAGCGCGCAATCAGCTGATCGATTCCGACGTTGCCGAGCGCATCATCAAGGCTGGTATCGAGAAGCTTCAGATCCGTTCCGTCCTTTCCTGCCGGACCCGTCATGGCGTCTGCAAAAAGTGCTATGGCCGCAACCTGGCAACCGGCCAGCATGTGGAAATCGGCGAGGCTGTTGGTATCATCGCTGCACAATCCATCGGCGAGCCGGGAACCCAGCTCACCATGCGTACGTTCCATACCGGGGGCGTTGCAGGGGATGACATCACTCAAGGTCTTCCGCGGATTCAGGAGCTCTTCGAGGCCCGGAATCCGAAAGGCCAAGCAACCATTACGGAGATCGACGGTGTGGTTAAGGACATCCGTGAAACCAAGGACCGCCGCGAGATCGAGGTCCAAGGCGAAGCCGAGTCCAAGACCTATCTTGTCACCTACGGTTCCCGTGTGCGCGTAACCAAGGGCCAGTCCGTAGAGGCCGGCGACGAGCTGACCGACGGTTCTATCGACCCGAAGGAAATGCTGCGCATCAAGGGCATCCGCGGCGTGCAGAACTACATCCTTCAGGAAGTTCAGCGCGTATACCGGAACCAGGGCGTAGAAATCAACGACAAGCACGTGGAAGTCATGATCCGTCAGATGCTGCGCAAGATCCGCGTCGTGGATGCAGGCGACACCACACTCTTGCCGGGCTCCTTCGTGGATATGCACGAGTACGAGGAAGCTAACAAAGTGGTTCTCTTCAACGGCACCGAGCCGGCTGTGGCGAAGCCCGTTCTTTTGGGTATCACCAAGGCGTCCCTGGAGACCGATTCCTTCCTGTCTGCTGCGTCCTTCCAAGAGACGACCCGCGTCTTGACCGATGCGGCTATCAAGGGCAAGGTCGACCAGCTGCTGGGTCTGAAGGAGAACGTCATTATCGGTAAGCTGATTCCGGCAGGCACGGGCATGGCCCGCTACCGGAACGTGAGAGTAACCGATCCGTACATCGAGGCGGCGGAAGCGGCGGCATTGGCCCAAGCAGAGCAGCAGGCAGCGGACGGCGAAGTACCCATCGGCTTAACGAAGTAAGGATATATGCATGATGGTCCGGTGTCAGGCCGGAGTGGGAGAGACTAGATGTTCGCCCAATAATCGTTCTTGACACCGGATTTTCAAAATGCTAAGATATCAAAGTGTGCCAAAAAGGCAACCCCCCTGGGCTTTGGAGGATGTATCATGTCTTACGATAAAGTCAAACAGGCAGGCAAGCTGAGCATTGGCACCAAGCAAGCGACGAAGGCTGTTGAGTCCGGTATTGCGGCGGAGGTTTTCGTAGCGAAAGATGCAGATCCGCGCATAACGAACAAGATGGTGAACTTATGCCGGAAGGTGGGGGTCCCCGTCACCTATGTCGACTCCATGAAGCAGTTGGGGAAGGCATGCGGGATTGAAGTGGGAGCGGCCATCGCGGCAGTGGTGAATGAATAAAGATCCCTATGTTTTTGTTAGAGGGGGGTTGAACCTCTCGGGCAAAAACATTTCCTTTGTCCATTTATGATTCACCTGGGTCTGTGGGCTTGTTAACAAGGGCTTAACAATCCGATTCAAACTCTGGAAGGAGGTGCCGAAATGCCAACAATCAACCAGCTGGTACGTAAAGGACGTCAAGCCAAGGTCGTCAAGTCGAAATCCCCTGCGCTGCAAAAGGGCTTCAACGCTCTGCGTCGTGAAGAGACTGATCTCTCCGCTCCGCAAAAGCGCGGCGTGTGCACCCGTGTGGGTACCATGACCCCGAAGAAGCCGAACTCTGCTCTTCGGAAATACGCGAGGGTTCGTCTGACCAACCGTATTGAAGTTACTGCGTATATTCCGGGTATCGGTCATAACCTGCAGGAGCACAGTGTCGTGCTCGTGCGCGGCGGTCGTGTTAAAGACTTGCCTGGTGTCCGTTACCACATCGTCCGCGGTGCGCTTGATACCGCCGGCGTGAACAACCGGAAGCAAGCTCGTTCCAAGTACGGTGCGAAGCGTCCCAAAGTGAAGAAGTAATTCGAACTCCTAGTTTAGGATGAATCCTGTAAGAAAGGGGGATAACTATGCCTCGTAAAGGTCCCGTAACCAAAAGAGACGTACTGCCGGATCCGGTGTACAATAGCAAACTTGTAACCCGCTTGATCAACCGTATCATGATCGATGGCAAGAAGGGCACTGCCCAAACCATCCTGTATGATGCGTTCAATCTGATCCAAGATCGTACCGGAAAAGAGCCGATGGAGGTTTTTGAGCAAGCCATCAAAAACATCATGCCGGTTCTGGAGGTAAAAGCTCGCCGTGTAGGCGGTGCGAACTACCAGGTTCCGATCGAAGTGAAGCCGGAGCGCCGCACTTCGCTGGGTCTTCGTTGGTTGGTCAACTACTCCCGCCTGCGCGGCGAGAAGACCATGGAAGAGCGTTTGGCTTCCGAAATCATCGATGCCAGCAACAACACTGGCGCTTCCGTTAAGAAGCGTGAAGACACACACAAAATGGCTGAAGCCAACAAGGCGTTCGCGCACTATCGTTGGTAAGATATCACCATAACAAGAGGATCTGAAAGGAGATCAACCCATGCCTAGAGAGTTCTCCTTGAAGGATACGCGTAACATCGGGATTATGGCGCATATCGATGCCGGTAAGACTACCACCACCGAACGCATTCTGTTCTACACCGGTCGTGTTCATAAGATCGGTGAAGTACATGAAGGCGCGGCCACCATGGACTGGATGGAGCAAGAGCAGGAGCGCGGCATTACGATTACGTCTGCCGCGACCACCTGCCAGTGGAAAGGTCACCGCATCAATATTATCGACACCCCGGGACACGTGGACTTCACGGTTGAGGTAGAACGTTCCCTTCGTGTACTTGATGGTGCAGTCGGCGTATTCAGCGCCAAAGAAGGCGTTGAACCGCAATCGGAAACCGTTTGGAGACAAGCGGACCGTTACGGCGTACCGCGTATCGCGTACGTGAACAAGATGGACATTATCGGTGCAGACTTCCTGGCTGTTATCGAGCAAATGCGCGACCGTCTGAAAGCAAATGCTGTTGCTATCCAATTGCCGATCGGCGCTGAGGCTGACTTCAAAGGCATCATCGACATCGTCGAGAGAGTGGCATACATGTATAAGGACGATCTGGGCAAGGACATCGAGAAGACAGAAATCCCTGCCGATTATGCCGATAAAGTGGCGGAGCTTCGCCTTGAGCTGGTTGAGAAAGTGGCCGAGCTGGACGAAGAACTGACCATGAAGTACCTCGAAGGGGAAGAGTTGACTGTTGAAGAGATCAAAGCTGCGCTGCGCAAAGGCGTATGCGAAGTGAAAATCTTCCCGGTTATCGTAGGTTCTTCCTATAAGAACAAAGGGGTCCAGCTGATGATGGACGCCGTTGTAGAATACCTGCCTTCTCCTATTGACGTACCGGACATCAAGGGTCATCTTGACGATGGCACTGAAGCTGTTCGTAAATCCGCTGACGATCAACCGTTTGCCGCTCTGGCATTCAAGATTGCAACGGACCCGTACGTTGGTAAGCTGACCTTCTTCCGTGTCTACTCCGGCGTATTGAACTCCGGTTCTTACGTGCTGAACTCCACCAAAGGCAAGCGCGAGCGCATCGGCCGTATTCTGCAGATGCACGCCAACAGCCGTCAAGAGATCAGCGAAGTATATGCAGGGGATATCGCTGCAGCCGTAGGCTTGAAGGATACCATCACCGGCGACACCCTGTGTGACGAGAAGCACCCGGTTATCCTGGAGTCCATGAACTTCCCGGATCCGGTTATCTCCATCGCAGTTGAGCCGAAAACCAAAGCCGACCAAGACAAAATGGGCGTGGCCCTGTCCAAGCTGGCTGAGGAAGATCCGACCTTCCGCTACTACACCGACGAAGAAACCGGCCAAACGATCATCCAAGGTATGGGCGAGCTCCATCTGGAGATCATCGTGGACCGTATGCTTCGTGAGTTTAAGGTAGAGACCAATGTGGGTAAACCGCAGGTTGCATACCGCGAAACCTTCAAAGCTGCAGCCAAAGTCGAAGGCAAGTTCGTACGCCAGTCCGGCGGCCGTGGTCAATACGGTCACTGTTGGGTGGAGTTCGAGCCGCTGGAGCCGGGCACAGGCTTTATCTTCGAGAACAAGGTTGTCGGCGGCGTAGTTCCGAGAGAATTCATCGGTCCGGTACAAGCCGGTATCGAAGAATCCATGAAGAACGGCGTTATCGCAGGCTTCCCGTTGGTTGACATCAAGGCTACGATCTTCGACGGATCTTACCATGATGTTGACTCCTCCGAGATGGCGTTTAAGATTGCCGGTTCTATGGCTCTTAAAGCTGCCAAGGACAAGTGTCAGCCGGTTCTGCTTGAGCCGATCATGAAAGTAGAAGTTACGGTACCGGAAGAGTACATGGGCGACGTTATGGGCGACCTGAACTCCCGTCGCGGCCGCATCGAAGGTATGGATTCCCGTGCTGGTGCACAGATCATCCGTTCCAAGGTGCCGCTGTCCGAGATGTTCGGCTACTCCACTACACTGCGCTCCCGTACCCAAGGCCGTGGCGTATACTCCATGGAGCTGTCTCACTACGAAGAAGTGCCGAAGTCCATCAGCGAAGAAATCATCGCGAAGAACAAAGGCGCATAAGCTTTCCTTTATATATCCCGGCGGAGTGCTTGCAAGAGTATTCCGCCTGGAGATATAACTCCGCTACATAGCGGTACGGACATCTTTGAGATGACTACGACTAAGTTTTTCTCATAATAAGGAGGAGAAAAAATGGGTAAGGCAAAATTCGAACGTAATAAACCGCACGTTAACATCGGCACCATCGGTCACGTTGACCATGGTAAAACTACCCTGACTGCAGCAATCACCACTGTACTGTCCAAGAAATACGGCGGCGCAGCTGTTGCATTCGACCAAATCGACAAGGCTCCGGAAGAGCGCGAGCGCGGTATCACCATCTCCACCGCTCACGTTGAGTACGAGACTCCGAACCGTCACTACGCACACGTTGACTGCCCTGGACACGCCGACTATGTTAAAAACATGATCACCGGCGCAGCTCAGATGGACGGCGCAATCCTGGTTGTATCCGCAGCTGACGGCCCGATGCCGCAAACTCGCGAGCACATCCTGCTGTCCCGTCAGGTAGGCGTACCTTACATCGTCGTATTCCTGAACAAGTGCGACATGGTTGAAGACGAAGAGTTGATCGAACTGGTTGAGATGGAAGTTCGTGACCTGCTGAACGAGTACGAGTTCCCGGGCGACGACACTCCGATCATCCGCGGCGCTGCTCGTCCGGCTCTGGAAGATCCGACTGGCGACTGGGCTCAGAAGATCGTTGAACTGTTCGAGCAAATCGACACCTACATCCCGACTCCGGAGCGCGATACTGACAAGCCGTTCCTGATGCCGGTCGAGGACGTATTCTCCATCACTGGCCGCGGTACCGTTGCTACTGGCCGTATCGAGCGCGGTGTATGTAAAGTTGGCGACGAGATCGAGATCATCGGTCTGCACGAAGAGAGCAAGAAATCCGTTGTTACCGGCGTAGAAATGTTCCGCAAATTGCTGGATCAAGCTATGGCTGGCGACAACATCGGCGCACTGCTTCGCGGTGTTGACCGTAAGGAAATCGAGCGCGGTCAAGTATTGGCTAAGCCGGGTTCCGTTAAGCCGCACACCAACTTCTCCGCTCAGATTTACGTTCTGACCAAAGAAGAGGGTGGCCGTCATAAGCCTTTCTTCACTGGCTACCGTCCGCAGTTCTACTTCCGTACCACTGACGTTACCGGCATCATCAACCTGCCGGAAGGTACTGAAATGGTTATGCCAGGCGACAACATCACCGTTACCGTTGAGCTGATCGCTCCGATCGCGATTGAAGAAGGTACTCGCTTCTCCATCCGCGAAGGCGGCCGTACCGTTGGTGCAGGTTCCGTTGTTAGCATCACTAAGTAATAACCCCTATCCCGGCTAACGGGAATGGAAAGAAGCCCCCATCAAAGAAATTTGATGGGGGCTTCATAATTTTCTTGCTTTTGTTGTCGAACTTTTATATAATAGTGAACGTTGGTCTGACGTTGCGATGATGCGAGAGGTTGCTGATACACCCGGCTCCTTTGCCATGGAGAGGGTATCAGGGGATTTTCGCGGAGTATGTCCGATACTAAATTGGGCGATAGAAGGAGGGACTTATCATGGCAAAGCAAAAGATTCGTATTCGTTTGAAGGCGTACGATCACAGAATCCTGGATCAATCCGCTGAGAAAATTGTGGAAACTGCCAAGCGTTCCGGTGCAGGTGTATCCGGACCGATTCCGCTTCCGACTGAGAAGCAAGTAATCACAATTCTTCGTGCGGTTCACAAGTACAAGGATTCCCGCGAACAATTCGAGATGCGCACCCATAAGCGCTTGATCGATATCGTGAACCCGACGCCGCAAACCGTAGACGCACTGATGCGTTTGGATCTGCCGTCCGGTGTGGACATCGAAATCAAGCTGTAATAGAAGCCGTTCCTTCATTTATATATGAAGAAACACGAAGCTATCCACAACTACTGAACGAATGAAAAGAGGTGTCAACATGAAAGGTATCTTAGGGAAGAAACTGGGTATGACTCAAGTTTTTACACCTGAAGGTCTGGTCGTTCCGGTGACCGTTATCGAGGTAGGCTCCTGCGTAGTTCTGCAGAAGAAGGACCAAGAAAACGACGGCTACGAAGCGATCCAGCTGGGTTATGCTGATAAGAAGCATCCGAACAAGCCTGAGCAAGGACATGCAGGCAAGGCCGGCGCAACTCCTAAGCGCTACGTTAAAGAAATCCGTGGAGTTGAGTTGGCAAACTACGAGGTTGGACAAGAAGTTAAAGCCGATCTCTTCGCGGAAGGCGAATATGTTGACGTAACGGGTATCTCCAAAGGTAAAGGATTCCAAGGTACCATCAAGCGCTGGGGTCAATCCCGCGGTCCGATGTCCCACGGTTCCGGTTACCATCGCGGCCACGGTTCCAACGCCATCATCCGTACGGCGAACCGTGTACCGAAAGGCAAGCACCTGCCGGGTCATATGGGTCATGAAACCATCACGATCCAGAAGTTGCAAGTCGTTCGCGTTGACGCAGAGCGTAATGTACTCCTTGTGAAAGGCTCCGTACCGGGCCCGAACAACGGTTATGTAACAGTTAAATCTACGGTAAAGAAATAAGATAGCGGAAAGGAGGAAATCAGATGCCTAAAGTAGCTTTGTTTAACGTTAGCGGCGCTCAAGTCGGTGAAGTAGAATTGAGCGAATCCGTATTCGGAATCGAGCCGAACACGCATGTGGTTCATGAAGCGGTTGTAATGCAGCAGGCTTCCCAGCGTCAAGGCACCCATAAAGTCAAAACTCGCGCTGAAGTTCGTGGCGGCGGTCGTAAACCTTGGAAACAAAAAGGCACAGGCCGTGCACGTCAAGGCTCCATTCGTTCGCCTCAGTGGAAGGGCGGCGGTATCGTATTCGGACCGACTCCCCGCAGCTATGGCTACAAACTGCCTAAGAAAGTGCGTCGTTTGGCCATCAAATCCGCATTGTCTTCCAAAGTATTGGCTAACAACATCATCGTTCTGGATCAACTGAGCTTCGCAGCTCCCAAGACGAAAGAGTTCGCAGCTATTCTGAAGAACCTCAATGTGGACCGCAAGGCACTCGTAGTAACCTCCAGCTTCGAAGAGAATGTAGCATTGTCCGCACGTAACGTGCCGGGCGTGAAATTCTTGACTGCTGAAGGTCTGAACGTTCTTGACGTAATGGTTTACGACAAGCTGATCATTACTAAAGACGCGGTTTCCAAGGTTGAGGAGGTGTTCGCGTAATGAAAAACCCTCGCGATATTATCAAGCGTCCGGTCATTACCGAGCGCACCAGTGAAATGATGGCCGGTAAGCGTTACGTGTTCGAAGTTGATCTTCGCGCTAACAAGACCGAGATCAAGCAAGCCATCGAGCAAATTTTCAAAGTAAAGGTTACAGGCGTGAACACCATTCGTATGCCTGCTAAGCCGAAGCGTTATGGCAAGTACTCCGGCTACACTTCCGAGTGGAAGAAAGCCATCGTTCAACTGAGCGAAGAAAGCAAAGAACTGGAGTTCTTTGAGTCCGTATAAGATCAATCTGTGAAGTAAGGAGGGAATTCAAAGTGCCTATCAAAACGTACAAACCGACATCTCCTGCACGTCGTCAGATGTCCGTGTCCACTTTTGAGGAAATCACGACATCTACACCGGAGAAATCGTTGCTGGCACCTCTGCCGAAGAAAGCAGGCCGCAACAATCAAGGTAAAATTACGACCCGCCACCATGGCGGCGGCCATAAGCGTAAATATCGGATCGTCGACTTCAAGCGGAACAAAGACGGAATACCCGGCAAAGTTGCTACAATCGAGTATGATCCGAACCGCTCCGCTAACATCGCTCTGATCAACTACGCAGACGGTGAGAAGCGTTATATCATCGCTCCTAAGGGTCTTAAGGTGGGAGATACCATCGTTTCTGGTCCGGAATCCGACATCAAGGTGGGCAACACCCTTCCGATGGAGAACATCCCGGTCGGTACCGTTATCCACAACATCGAGCTGAAGCCTGGCAAGGGCGGCCAATTGGTTCGCGCAGCTGGCGGCGAAGCTCAATTGCTCGGTAAAGAAGAGAAATACGTAACCGTTCGTCTGGCTTCCGGCGAAGTTCGCAAGCTTCTCAAGGTTTGCCGCGCAACTATCGGTTCCGTAGGCAACGAAGACCACGAGCTGGTAAGCATCGGTAAAGCAGGCCGTTCCCGTCATTTGGGCAAGCGTCCTGAAGTCCGCGGTGTCGTTATGAACCCGAACGATCACCCGCACGGTGGTGGCGAAGGCCGCGCTCCGATCGGCCGCAAATCTCCTATGTCTCCTTGGGGCAAACCGACCCTGGGCTACAAAACCCGCAAGAAGAAAAATGCTTCGGACAAATATATCGTTCGTCGCCGCAAGTAATAGGCTTGTAACGCGCATGGTTGGATGAAGGGAGGATAAACAATGGGACGCAGTTTGAAAAAAGGACCTTTTATTGACGGCTACCTGCTGAAGAAAGTGGAAGATATGAACACTTCCAACAAGAAAGTGGTCATCAAGACTTGGTCTCGCCGTTCGACGATTTTCCCACAATTTATCGGACACACTTTCGCGGTTTATGACGGCCGCAAGCATGTACCGGTATATGTGACGGAAGATATGGTCGGCCATAAGCTCGGTGAGTTCGCACCGACCCGTACCTACAAGGGTCACGCCGACGACGACAAGAAAACCGGCAAACGTTAATTATAGTTGATCTGAACAGTTCCGAGAGGAGGTACCGACATGCAAGCAACCGCACATGCAAGATATGTTCGTCTGGCTCCCCGCAAGGTGCAGCTGATTCTCGATCTGATCCGCGGTAAGCAAGTAGGCGAGGCGATCGCAATCCTGCGTCACACGCCGAAATCTTCTTCCCCGGTAGTGGAGAAGCTTCTGAACTCTGCGATCGCGAATGCAGAGAACAACTTCTCGCTGGATCCGAACAAGCTGGTGATCAGCCAGGCATACGCAAACCAAGGCCCGACCTTGAAACGCTTCCGCCCCCGTGCAATGGGACGTGCAAGCCGTATCAATAAACGCACCAGCCACATTACCATCGTGGTATCCGAAAAATAAGGAGGGACAACGTGTGGGTCAAAAAGTAAATCCGGTAGGCCTTCGAATCGGGATTATCCGCGATTGGGAGTCCAAGTGGTACGCAGGCAAAGAATACGGCACTCTGCTCATGGAGGACGTGAAAATCCGTGAGTACCTGAAGCAAAAGCTGAAGGATTCCGCCGTTTCTCATATCGAAATCGAACGTGCAGCTAACCGTGTAAA
Organism: Oryzibacillus soli; assembly: GCF_051594765.1. NCBI lineage: Bacteria > Bacillati > Bacillota > Bacilli > Caryophanales > Paenibacillaceae > Oryzibacillus > Oryzibacillus soli. Next base: position 21,323 of record NZ_JBPPGJ010000028.1, on the reverse strand, counting down.
CGTGACTATCCACACTGCCAAGCCGGGTATGGTAATCGGCAAAGGCGGCGCTGAAGTGGAGAACATCCGTCAATACATCTCCAAGCTGTCCAACAAGAAAGTACACATCAACATTTCCGAAATCAAAAACCCTGAGCTGGACGCGATCCTGGTCGCAGAAAGCATCGCTCAGCAGCTGGAGCGCCGTGTGTCCTTCCGCCGCGCCTTGAAGCAAGCGATCCAACGCACCATGCGTTCCGGAGCTAAGGGTATCAAAACAGCTGTTAGCGGTCGTCTGGGCGGCGCAGAAATCGCGCGTTCCGAAGGCTACAGCGAAGGCACTGTTCCGCTGCATACCCTGCGTGCGGATATCGATTACGGCACGGCTGAAGCACACACCACCTACGGTCGGATCGGCGTAAAAGTCTGGATCTACCGCGGCGAAGTTCTTCCGGCTGCCAAGAAGAAGGCTGTTCAGGAAGGAGGCAACTAATCATGTTATTACCTAAACGCGTCAAACACCGCAAAGAGCACCGCGGCACCATGAAGGGCCGCGCTAAGGGCGGCGCAGAAATCGCCTTCGGTGAATACGGTCTGCAGGCTCTCGAGCCGTCTTGGGTAACCAACCGCCAGATCGAAGCTGCCCGTATCGCGATGACCCGTTACATCAAGCGGGGCGGTAAAGTATGGATTAAAATCTTCCCTTCCAAGCCGATCACCCAGAAGCCGCTTGAAGTCCGGATGGGTAGCGGTAAAGGTAATGTAGAAAAATGGGTTGCCGTGGTTAAGCCGGGCAAAATCCTGTTTGAATTGGCGGGTGTCAGCGAAGAAATCGCACGTGAAGCGATGCGCCTTGCCGCTCACAAGCTGCCGATCAAGACGAAGTTTGTGAAACGCGAAGAATTGGGTGGTGAAGCAAATGAAAGCTAATGAATTTCGCAACTTAACCACTGCAGAAATCGAACACAAGATCTCCGGCTTCAAAGAGGAGCTCTTCAACCTCCGTTTTCAACTGGCAACCGGCCAACTCGATAACCCGTCTCAGATTCAGAAAGTGCGCAAAGACATCGCCCGTGCCAAAACCGTTTTGCGTGAAAGAGAACTGGGGATCATCAGCTAATTGATCCGGGAGAAGAAGGGAGGATATGAAGCATGGAACAACGCAATGAGCGTAAAGTTCAGATCGGTAAAGTCGTAAGCGACAAGATGGAGAAAACGATCGTTGTTGCGGTCGAAACCTATAAAAAGCACGACCTGTACCACAAGCGCATCAAGTACACCAAGAAATTCAAAGCCCATGACGAGAACAACGAAGCCAAAATCGGCGACGTAGTCAAAATCATGGAAACCCGTCCGCTCTCCAAAGACAAGCGCTGGAGACTGGTAGAAGTTGTAGAGAAAGCCGTAATCATCTAAAGAACGAACCTGACCTGAAAGGAGGGGACACGAATGATTCAACCATTTACACGATTGAAAGTGGCCGACAACTCTGGCGCCAAGCAACTGATGTGCATCCGTGTGCTGGGTGGTACCGGTCGTCGCGTTGGACATATCGGTGATCTCATCATCTGCTCCGTCAAAGAAGCAACACCCGGTGGCGTTGTCAAAAAGGGTGACGTGGTGAAGGCCGTAATCGTCCGTACCAGAAGATCTACTCGCCGTAAAGACGGTTCCTATATCACATTCGACGAGAATGCAGCAGTAATCGTGAAGGACGATAAGAGCCCTCGTGGTACTCGTATCTTTGGACCGGTAGCCCGCGAGCTCCGTGACAAAGACTTCATGAAGATCGTTTCTCTGGCTCCAGAGGTTATCTAAGCGGTAACCTGTGGAGTTGCCTTGTGAATATCCGGTATAGCGCCGGGTAAGTCCAGCCACCAGGAGGTGTAAATCAATGCCTAGACTGAAGAAAATCAAAGAATCCCACAACAATAAGCTGCACGTGAAGAAGGATGACACTGTCATCGTAATCACAGGCAAAGATAAAGGGAAAAAAGGTCGCATCATCGAAGCTTACCCGCGTCTCAACCGCGTACTGGTTGAAGGGGTAAACATGGTGAAGAAGCACCAGAAGCCCACCCAGCAAAACCCGCAAGGCGGCATCATCGAGCAGGAAGCGGCAATCCACGTTTCCAACGTTATGCTGATCGATCCGAAAAGCGGCAAGCCGACCCGCGTTGGCTACAAAGTGTTGGAAAACGGAGAAAAAGTTCGCGTTGCGAAAAAATCCGGTGAAGTAATCGACAAATAAGCAGTTAGGAAAGGAGGTCCATAAAGCATGGCGGCAAGAATGAAAGATCGTTACCTGAACGAAATCACTCCTGCTTTGATGCAGAAGTTCAACTATACGACTGTGATGCAAGTGCCGAAAGTTGAGAAAGTCGTTATCAACATGGGCGTTGGCGAAGCGGTTGGCAACTCCAAGATTCTGGACGTTGCTGTGGATGAATTGCAGCGCATCGCTGGTCAGAAGCCGGTTATCACTCGGGCGAAGAAGTCCATCGCAGGCTTTAAACTCCGTGAAGGAATGCCGATCGGCACGAAAGTCACTCTTCGCGGCGAGCGTATGTTCCACTTCCTGGATAAGCTCTTCAACGTGGCATTGCCCCGCGTCCGTGACTTCCGCGGCGTAAGCAACAAAGCGTTCGACGGCCGCGGTAACTATACCCTCGGTCTGAAGGAACAGCTGATCTTCCCGGAAATCGAGTATGACAAAGTAGACAAAATCCGCGGTATGGATATCGTTATCGTCACAACTGCCCGTTCTGATGAAGAAGCTCGTGAATTATTAACCCAGTTGGGCATGCCGTTTGTGAAGTAAACGGGCCTGACTCTCGGAGGTGTGTAAAGAGTGGCAAAAACTTCGATGAAGATCAAGCAGCAGCGTGAACCGAAGTTCAAGGTTCAAGCCTATACCCGCTGCGAGCGCTGCGGCCGTCCCCATTCGGTACTGCGCAAATTCAAAATTTGCCGGATTTGTTTCCGCGAATTGGCATACAAGGGCCAGATCCCTGGCGTAAGGAAAGCAAGCTGGTAATCACCCCATTACGGGAAGGAGGTTCGCAAAATGGTTATGTCCGATCCTATTGCAGATATGCTTACACGTATCCGCAACGCTAACACTGTCCGTCACGAAACCGTAGAGATCCCGGCTTCCACCATCAAGAAGGAGATCGCCGAGATCCTGAAAAAAGAAGGTTTCATCCGTGACGCTGAATATATCGAGGATAACAAGCAGGGGATCATCCGGGTTTTCCTGAAGTATGGTCCTAACAACGAGCGCGTTATTTCCGGCCTGAAGCGAATCAGCAAACCGGGTCTTCGTGTATACACCAAATCCACAGAGATCCCGCGCGTTCTCGGCGGCTTGGGTATCGCGATCATCTCGACATCCAAAGGCGTTATGACTGACAAAGAAGCTCGCCAGTCCAAAGCAGGCGGAGAAGTTATCTGCTACGTGTGGTAATACAGCATTAACAAGAATGGAGGTGTCACCATGTCTCGTATTGGTCGCAAACCGATCGCAATCCCGAACGGAGTAGACGTTAAGCTGGATAACACGCTTATCACAGTGAAGGGCCCGAAAGGCACCTTGTCCCGTGAACTCCATAAGGATATGAAAGTAACTGTTGAGAACAACGAAATTACGGTTGAACGTCCGTCCGACCATAAGCTTCACCGCTCCCTGCACGGCACCACCCGCAGTGTGGTTGCCAACATGGTAGCAGGCGTTACCGAAGGGTATGCCAAGAACCTGGAGCTGGTTGGCGTAGGTTACCGTGCCAATAAAACCGGCAATAAGCTGGTCCTGAACGTCGGTTACTCCCATCCGGTAGAGATTACTCCGGAAGCAGGAATCGAGTTCGAAGTTCCGGCTCAGAACAGAATCACCGTTAGGGGCATCGACAAGGAACTGGTAGGCGCAACTGCCGCTAAGATCCGCGAAGTCCGTCTGCCGGAGCCGTACAAAGGCAAAGGTATCAAGTACGAAGGCGAGCGCATCCTGCGTAAGGAAGGCAAAGCCGGTAAGAAGAAGTAATCCACTTGAACGAGTGGCTTAGCAAATCTGCTTCGTAAGCAGAAGGGAGTGAACCATTCTCATGATTACAAAAGGCGATAAGAACGAAGCCCGTGTAAAACGCCACCTGCGTGTGCGTAAGAAAATTACTGGTACTGCAGAGCGTCCGCGTCTGAACATCTTCCGTTCTTCGAAGCATATGTATGCTCAAATCATCGACGATACCCAAGGTGTTACCATCGTTTCCGCTTCCACCGTGGAGAAGGAATTGAATGTAACTAATGGGGGCAACGTTGATGCAGCCAAAGCCATCGGCGCCCTGATCGCTCAACGCGCGAAGGAAAAAGGCATCGTTAAAGTCGTATTCGACCGCAGCGGTTACCTGTACCATGGCCGTGTACAAGCGCTGGCTGATGCAGCCCGTGAAGCAGGTCTGGAGTTTTAATCGGAAAAATTCTTTACAAGGAGGTTAGTGACTTGCGCGTAGATCCTAATACGTTAGAACTGAAAGACAAAACGGTCCATATCAACCGCGTTGCTAAAGTCGTAAAAGGCGGACGCCGTTTCAGCTTCAGCGCACTGGTTGTTGTCGGCGACGGCAATGGTTGGGTCGGAGCCGGTATCGGCAAAGCGTCTGAAGTAGGCGACGCCATCAAAAAAGGCATCGAAGACGCGAAGAAAAACTTGGTATATGTACCGCTCGTCGGAACAACCATTCCTCACCAAGTCACCGGCAAATTCGGCGCAGGCCGCGTATTCATGAAGCCCGCATCCGAAGGTACCGGCGTTATCGCAGGCGGCCCGGTTCGTGCGGTTCTGGAACTGTCCGGTGTTGGCGATATCTTGACCAAATCCCTGGGCTCCAACAACCCTATCAATATGGTTAACGCTACTCTCGAGGGCCTTCAGCGCCTGAAGAAAGCCGAAGACGTTGCAAAACTTCGCGGCAAAACTGTAGCTGAGCTGTTAGGTTAAGGAGGGGAAACCATGGCGAAACAATTGCAAGTAACCCTCAAGCGCAGCTTGATCGGCCGTCCGGAATCTCAAAAGGTTACCGTACAAACCTTGGGCCTGCGCAAGCTTCACCAAAGCGTGCTCCATCAAGATAATGCCGCTATCCGCGGCATGATCAACAAGGTCAGCCACTTGGTTGAAGTTGTGGAAGTTGAAGCTTAAGATGAAAAGAAGCAACCATTCAGCATAAATACTGACTAAGGAGGTGCACAACGATGAAGTTGCACGAACTTTCTCCTGCTCCCGGATCGAAGCATCCTAAGAAGCGTGTAGGTCGCGGTACCGGTAGCGGTATGGGCAAAACATCTACTCGCGGTAGCAAAGGCCAATGGGCACGTTCCGGCGGTGGTGTTCGCCCTGGTTTCGAGGGTGGTCAAAACCCGCTGTACCGTCGTTTGCCTAAGCGTGGATTCAAAAACTTCAATCGCGTGGAATACGCAATTGTGAACCTGGAGGATCTGAACCAATTCGCGGCAGGTACCGAGGTAACCCCGGAATCCCTTATGGAAGCCGGAGTTGTCAAGAACCCTAAGGACGGCATTAAGATCTTAGGTAACGGTGAACTGACTGTTAGCTTGACAGTAAAAGCGAATAAGTTCTCCCAATCTGCGGTAGAGAAAATCCAGGCTGCCGGCGGTAAATCCGAGGTGATTTAATGTTTAAAACCATTTCCAACATCATGAAAGTAGATGAACTCAGGAAACGGATTTTATTTACATTAATCGTCCTGATCGTCTACCGTATCGGCTCGTTCATTCCGGTACCGAATATCGATACAGAAGTTCTGAAGGCGACCGACGCACAAAACGCGGACGTCTTCGGACTGATGAACGTATTCTCCGGGGGCGCGCTTTTCAAGTTCTCTATCTTTGCGATGGGGATCATGCCGTACATCACCGCTTCCATCATCGTTCAGCTGCTTTCCATGGACGTTATTCCGGCGTTCGCGCAGTGGGCGAAGGAAGGTGAAGTCGGCAGGAAAAAGCTGGCTCAGATTACAAGGTACGGAACCGTGGTATTGGGGTTGATTCAAGCTTTCGCGACGTCGATCGGCTTTAACAACTTCTATCGTGGTCTTGTGATTGATCCGCAGTTTACAACTTACTTGTTAATCGCCATCGTGCTGACTGCGGGAACTGCTTTCCTGATGTGGTTAGGGGAACAAATCACCGAGAATGGTATCGGCAACGGGATATCGATCATCATCTTCGCCGGTATCGTTGCTTCGATTCCGTCGACGATCCAGACGATCTACCTGAAGCTCTTCAAGGATGCGGGAGAAGCGCTGTTCCTGAATATCGTAACAGCTGTACTGATCCTCGTCGCGGTGGTCGTGATCATCGCCGGCGTCATCTTTGTCCAGCAAGGGATCCGGAAGATTCCGGTTCAATACGCCAAACGAGTGGTTGGACGCAAAATGTACGGCGGTCAATCGACCCACCTTCCGTTGAAGGTGAATGCCGCGGGAGTTATCCCGGTCATCTTTGCATCCTCCCTTCTGTATTTCCCGTCCACGATCGCCCAGTTCTGGCGCGGTAACGCTGTGGCGGATTGGATTCTCCGAGAATTCACATACCAACGGCCGCTTGGCATGGTACTGTTTGTTCTTATGATCATCGGGTTTACGTTCTTCTACACGTTCGTGCAGTTCAACCCGATGCAAATGGCTGACAACATGAAGAAAAACGGCGGATACATTCCTGGAATTCGTCCGGGCAAAACAACGGCAGTTTACCTGACCCGCGTGATGACCCGCATTACGCTTTCCGGTGCCATCTTCTTGTCGTTGATCTCCTTGCTTCCCGTGTTGTTTGTAAGCTTGGCAGGTCTTCCGAACTCTGTCCGAATCGGTGGTACATCGCTCCTGATCGTGGTGGGTGTTGCACTGGATACGATGAAGCAGATCGAGAGCCAACTGATCAAACGCCACTACAAGGGCTTTATCAACAAGTAAGCACACGAGAAGCGATACAGGATCGGCGAAAATCACGCTTTGGTTTTTGTCGATCTCCTTCGGGGGAGGTTAGCGAGCATGAACATTCTGTTTATGGGCCCTCCGGGAGCCGGGAAAGGCACCCAGGCCGAGAAGATCGTGAATGAATTTCAAATCCCGCATATCTCGACGGGCGATGCATTTCGGGCGGCCATGAGCCAGGGTACGCCTCTGGGCATTGAAGCCAAGAGCTATGTGGACAAAGGTTTACTGGTACCGGATGAGATCACCAACGGAATCGTCCGGGATCGTCTTGCCCAGCCGGACTGCGACAAAGGCTTTCTGCTGGACGGTTTTCCGCGGACGATCGCACAAGCCCAAGCACTGGATGGCATGCTGGCTGAGTTGGACAAAAAGATCGACGTCGTATTCAACCTGGTGGTAGACCGCGGCCTTCTCCTGGCCCGTCTCACCGGACGCCGGATCTGCAAATCCTGCGGAGCAACCTACCACGTCATCTTCAACCCACCCAAGCAAGAAGGCATCTGCGACAAGTGCTCCGGCGAGCTCTACCAGCGTTCGGACGATACCGAGGAAAAAGTCGGTACGCGGCTTGACGAGTATTCGAACAAGACCGCGCCTCTGCTGGACTACTACCGGAACAAGGGAATCCTGCACGAGGTAAACGGGGAACAGGACATTCATCAGGTTACTGCGGAAATCAGCTCTATACTGCGAGGTCAGTCCTAATGATCATATGTAAGTCCGAAGGCGAACTGCTCCTTATGAGAGAAGCAGGCCGGATCGTAGCGGAGACGCACAAGCTTCTGGCCAAGGCGGTCAAACCTGGAGTAACGACGAGGCAATTGGATCAATTAGCGGAAGACTTCATCCGCAGTCAGGGTGCGGTACCGTCCTTCAAAGGTTATAACGGTTTCTCCGGCAGCATCTGCGCTTCCGTCAACGAGGAATTGGTACACGGGATACCCGGTGACAGGGTGTTAAACGAAGGCGACATCATAAGCATAGATATAGGGGCGCAATACAAAGGCTACCATGGTGATTCGGCTTGGACCTACGGGGTTGGAGAGATCACTGCGGAAGCCAAGAAGCTTCTGGAGGTTACCGAACGTTCTTTGTACGAAGGACTGGCGTTAATCAAACCAGATGTACGCCTCTATACGATTTCCAATGCAATACAGCGTTGTGTCGAAGGTGAAGGGTTTTCGATCGTCCGAGAATACGTCGGACATGGAATCGGCAGTCAGCTGCATGAAGAACCCCAGATCCCGAACTATGGTGCTCCGGACCGCGGACCGCGGCTGAAGCCCGGAATGGTATTGGCCATCGAACCCATGGTGAATGTCGGTGAGCGCTTCGTGCGTACGCTGGCGGATAACTGGACGGTGGTCACGGTGGATGGATCTTTATGCGCACACTTCGAGCATACGGTTGCCGTAACGGCAGATGGATACGAGATTCTCACATTACAGACTCCGTAGGTGAGCGGCGTGGAACAAGACAAACAGCCTGTAATCGGTCAGATTGTCAAGATCCTGCGCGGTCGTGAATCCGGCCAGTATGCGGTTATCATCGGTTTGGAGGATCAGCGGGTTGCGCTGATAGCCGACGGTGGTAAGCGGAAGTTCGATCATCCGAAGAAGAAAAACCTGCTTCATCTGGAACTGCAACCGGAAATCAGCGATATCGTCGCCAATAGTTTGCATGAAACCGGACGGGTAACCAACGGCAAGCTGCGACACGCAGTTGCCAAGTACGAAGAAGCTCAACGAGCGCAAGCGAAAGGAGAATGACCGTGGCCAAAGAAGACGTTATCGAGGTGGAAGGCAAAGTAATCGAACCGCTTCCCAATGCGATGTTCAAAGTGGAATTGGAGAACGGCCATCAAGTTTTGGCCCATGTGTCCGGCAAAATCCGGATGCACTTTATCCGTATCCTGCCGGGCGACAAGGTGACAGTGGAATTGTCTCCGTATGACCTGACACGAGGCCGGATCACGTACCGTTACAAATAAATGTGTTTGATTCTTACGAAGTAAGTCTTGTCGTTTGATAAGACTACCAGGAGGGTTTACCATGAAAGTAAGACCGTCGGTTAAGCCGATCTGCGAAAAATGCAAGGTCATCAAGCGTAAAGGCAATGTCATGGTGATCTGCGAAAACCCGAAGCACAAGCAAAAACAAGGATAAGGAGGTTGTGTCTCTAACATGGCCCGTATAGCTGGTGTTGACTTGCCCCGCGATAAGCGCGTGGAAATTGGTCTGACGTATATCTTCGGCATTGGCAAAGCCACTGCCCAACAAATTTTGGCTTCTACCGGTATCAGCCCGGATACCCGTATCCGTGACCTGACCGAGGATGAAGTAAGCAAGCTGCGTGAATACATCGACCGTAACGTTAAGGTGGAAGGCGACCTTCGTCGTGAAGTGTCCCTGAACATCAAGCGCCTGATCGAGATCGGCTGCTACCGTGGTGTTCGTCATCGTCGTGGTCTGCCGGTTCGCGGACAGCGTACCAAAACCAATGCTCGTACCCGTAAAGGTCCTCGTCGGACTGTAGCGAACAAGAAGAAGTAATAAGGGGGGATAACTCGCAATGGCTAAACCTAAATCCAAAGTCGTTCGTACGAAACGCCGCGACCGGAAAAACATCGAATCTGGTGTTGCTCATATCCGTTCCACGTTCAACAACACGATCGTTACCATCACCGACCCGCACGGGAATGCAATCTCCTGGGCAAGCGCAGGTAACCTGGGCTTCAAGGGCTCCCGGAAAAGCACTCCGTTCGCCGCTCAGATGGCAGCTGAATCTGCAGCAAAAGCAGCAATGGAGCATGGCATGAAAGCCGTAGAGGTCATGGTTAAAGGTCCTGGCGCAGGCCGCGAAGCAGCTATCCGCTCTTTGCAAGCAGCCGGTCTGGAAGTTAACTTGATCAAGGACGTAACTCCGATCCCTCACAACGGATGCCGCCCGCCTAAACGTCGCCGTGTATAATCAAGCGGATGCAGTAGTATAAATCTTCCAAATACGTGCATAATGTTTGGAAGGGATAGGCATACTACTTGATTTATGGGGTAATACCGTATCCAGACGGAACGACGTTTCGAAGGAGGGTTATTTTAATGATAGAGATCGAAAAACCGAAAATAGAGACCGTAACGATCCACGATGACGGCACATACGGCAAATTCGTGGTCGAGCCGCTGGAACGCGGATACGGCACGACACTCGGTAACTCCCTGCGCCGGATTCTTCTGTCTTCCTTGCCGGGCGCCGCAGTGACTTCCGTTCAAATCGACGGGGTTCTGCATGAGTTCTCCACCATTCCCGGTGTAACGGAAGACGTAACGGAGATCATCCTCAACCTCAAGGGACTATCGTTAAAGATTCATTCCGACGAAGAAAAAGTTCTCGAGATAGATGCAGAAGGGGAAGGGCAAGTTTTCGCCGGCGATATCCGTACGGACAGCGACGTCGAGATCTTGAACCCCGACCTTCTCATCGCCACGTTGTCCTCCGACGCCCGACTTCATATGCGGATTCACGCTAATAGAGGCCGGGGATACGTATCGGCAGATAAGAACAAGCGCGAAGATACTCCTATCGGAGTCATTCCGATTGATTCCATCTACACACCGATTACTCGCGTGAACTACACCATCGAGAACACTCGTGTCGGTCAAGTGACCAACTATGATAAACTCACCCTCGAAGTTTGGACCGACGGAAGCATTCGTCCGGAAGAAGCTGTTAGTATCGGTGCCAAGATCTTAACCGAACATCTGATGCTCTTCGTTGGCCTTACCGATGAGGCCAAAGACGCGGAGATCATGGTGGAGAAGGAAGAGGACAAGAAGGAAAAGGTTCTGGAGATGACCATCGAAGAACTGGACCTGTCTGTCCGCTCCTACAACTGCCTGAAACGCGCAGGCATCAACACCGTTCAAGAGCTGATCACGAAGACCGAAGAAGACATGATGAAGGTCCGTAACTTGGGCCGGAAGTCTTTGGAGGAAGTTCAAGAGAAGCTGGAAGAACTGGGACTCGGTCTTCGTTCCGAAGACTAATCGGATCATGAATGAAAGAAGGAGGGAACACCATGGCATACCAAAAGTTGGGTCGTGACTCCAGCGCGAGAAAAGCTCTTTTCCGCGATCTGGTGACCGACTTGTTCATACAAGAGCGTATCCAAACTACCGAAGCTAAAGCGAAGGAAGTTCGTTCCATCGCAGAAAAGCTGATTACCCTGGCCAAGCGTGGCGATCTGCATGCACGCCGTCAAGTAGCAGCTTTCGTTCGCAGAGAGGACGCAGGCAACGATCAAGACGCAATCCAAAAGCTGTTTACCGAATTGGCCACTCGTTACTCGGAGCGTCCAGGCGGGTACACCCGTATCCTGAAGCTGGGGCCTCGTCGCGGCGATGCTGCTCCTATGGTTTATCTGGAACTGGTGGATCGGGCTTAAGACGGATGAGAAAGGGTGGACAGAGCCAATGGTTCTGATGAAGCCCTTTTTTTGTATTCCCCTATCCTAGGATGGGGATGCACGTCTAGCAACCGATCTCCAGGGGAGGATCCGCTGTGAGAAACATTGCCATGGTGATCGGTTACGACGGAACGGGGTATTCGGGTTATCAAACCCAACCCAGCGGCAACACCATTCAGGATAAACTGGAGGCTGCCGTAAGGGCTCTGACGGGTGAAACCGTTAAAATCCACGGCTCCGGTCGTACCGATGCCGGCGTGCATGCCAAGGCGCAGGTGGTTCATTTTCATACGGAATCCCGAATTCCTGCCGAGCGGTGGAGCTTGGCTCTGAATACCCGCCTTCCCGACGATATCGTCGTATACAAGGCATGGGAGGCCCCCCTGGAGTTCCATTCCAGGAAGTCGGCCAAGCGCAAGACCTATCGCTACTGTATTCAGAATTCGAGATTTCCTGACTTGGAGCACAGGCGGACAAGGCTCCATCACCCGATGCCACTTGACACAGCTGCAATGCGGCAGGCCTTGGCTTGTATCGTCGGGGAGCATGACTTTACTTCGTTTTGTACGGTCCGTTGCGAGAAGGATTCCAGAGTCCGCACGATCTATGCCGCGGAGCTCATTGTGATTCCTGACCCGCTGCCGGGGGACGATCGAGCGTGCTCGATTCATATCGAGATTACCGGAAACGGCTTTCTCTATAACATGGTTCGGATTCTGGTAGGCACGCTGATTGAAATCGGGCAAGGAAAAGTCGGGCCCGCCGAAATGAGGCGGATCCTGGAAGCCCAAGACCGCAGCAAGGCCGGTCCGACAGCAGTTTCGCATGGTTTGACCTTGTGGCGTGTTGAGTATCAATAAGATGTTGCTATTCATCATGTTCTGTAGTAATATAGTAGTTGGTGTTTCACAACTGGCACCCCCACTTGCCCCGAGTTGTGAAGCAACCGACCCTGAAGTGTCGCACCATGAATAACTCCATCCGGACAGCGGATGATCGATTTCGTAATTTTCTTTGTGAAAGCCCTAAGGAGGATAACCATGCGTACCACATATATGCCACAAGGCAATAATGCAGTTGAGCGCAAATGGTACATCGTCGACGCCGAAGGCAAAACCCTCGGTCGTCTGGCCAGTGAAGTGGCCAGTATCATTCGCGGCAAACATAAGCCGGAGTTCACTCCGAATGTTGACACCGGTGACTTCGTCGTCGTAATCAACGCCAGCAAGATCGTGCTGACCGGTAAGAAGCTGACTAAGAAGATGTACTACCGCCACTCCCATTACCCGGGTGGCCTGAAAGCCACTTCCGCCGGCGACATGATCAAGAACAAGCCGGAACGGATCATCGAGCTCGCAGTTCACGGCATGCTACCGAAGAACCGTCTGGGCGACGCTATGAAAACCAAGCTCAAAGTGTACGCTGGTGCCGAACATCCGCATCAAGCTCAACAACCCGAAGTTTGGGAACTTCGCGGATAATAAAGGGAGGACCATTTCATGGCAACTGTACAATACTATGGAACGGGTCGTCGTAAACACTCGGTAGCACGCGTGCGTTTGGTTCCGGGTGAAGGACGAATCGTCATCAATAAGCGCGATATCAACGAATATTTCGGCTTGGAGACCCTCAAGCTGATCGTCAAGCAACCGCTGGTCTTGACTGAGACTCTGGGTCAATACGACGTAATCGTCATCGCTAACGGCGGCGGCATGTCCGGTCAAGCCGGCGCCATCCGTCACGGCATCTCCCGTGCTCTGCTGAAAGCAGACCTGGAGCTACGCGGCGCACTGAAACGTGCAGGCTTCCTGACACGCGACCCTCGTATGAAGGAACGGAAGAAGTACGGCTTGAAAGCTGCTCGTCGTGCTCCTCAGTTCTCCAAACGTTAATCGGTACTTCACAGAAAACCTTCTTCGCACCCTTGGTGTGGAGAAGGTTTTTTTTCACGGTTGGGCGCATGGGTTCATATAATGAACCGTGCCTATAGAAAGGTTTTTACCAACTTGAAAAAAAGGTTGACAGCACCCGGGTCCAAATATAAAATGATCTTATCGATAACCTTTAATTCACATATAAATAGTAGGATATACATTATCGGGGAGGCAATGACGATGAATTTGTTTGAGAAGGAAGCTCTTATCAACAAAGCAGCAGAAGAATTCGAGAAGCAAGGGCCGGAAGCATTGATTAAGTGGGCGGTGGAGACATTCCCGAACATTACGTTGGCCTGCAGCTTCGGCGCAGAAGATGTGGTGTTGGTGGATATGCTGCAGAAGATCAGTCCGAAAAGCGACATTTTCTACCTGGATACCCATCTACACTTCCAGGAAACCTACGAAACCCGCGACCGGATGGAAGCTCACTATGGTTTGAAATTCGTCAAGGCGGAGACTGATTTGACCTTGGAGCAGCAGGCGGAGCAATTCGGTGAAGAGCTGTGGAAGAGCGACCCGAACAAATGCTGCAACCTACGCAAAGTAGATCCGCTTACTGCCATTCTGGGAAAATACGATGCATGGATTACCGGTATTCGCCGTGACCAGGCTCCAACCCGGGCTAATGCCAAGAAGGTGGAATACGATGTGAAGTTCGGTCTCGTGAAGTTCAATCCGTTGGCGGACTGGACCTCCGATGATGTATGGAACTACATCCGGGAGAACAATATCATCTACAACCCGCTGCATGACAACTATTATCCGAGCATCGGCTGCGAGAAGTGCACCCGTCAGGTTATGCCGGGTGAAGATCCCCGCGCGGGACGCTGGTCGGGCACGGATAAGACTGAATGCGGCCTGCATAAATAAAACCAGATCCCGGGAGGAGCATACACGTGAGAGAAACGATTCAAGCCCATGGCGGAAGCCTGGTGAACCGTTTGGTTACCGGAACGGAACGCGAGGAGCTGTTGAGCATCGCAGCGAGTCTTCCGTCCATCGCAGTGAACAAGTGGACCATATCCGATATCGACTTGATTGCCATCGGCGGATTTTCCCCGATCACCGGATTTATGGAAGAAGAAGACTATGTATCCGTTGTGGAGAACATGCGTTTGGCCAACGGGCTGGTGTGGAGTATTCCGATTACGCTAGCTGTGGATTCCGTACAAGCCTCCAAGCTGAAGATCGGCCAGCAAGTGGCGTTGGTTGGCGAGCATGACCAAGTCATCTACGCCATTCTGGACGTTCGCAGCATCTATACCGCCGATCAGAAGAATGAAGCGGTTAAGGTCTACAAGACCGATGACGCGGCGCATCCCGGCGTACAGAAGCTCTTCTCCCGCCCGAATACGTACCTAGGTGGACCGCTGCAGGTTCTGAACCGTCCGAAGCCGGAGAAGTTCGAGGAGTTCTACTTCACACCGGCTGAGACCCACAGGATCTTCGTAAAGAAGGGCTGGAAGACGGTTGTAGGCTTTCAAACCCGGAACCCGGTTCACCGTGCCCATGAGTATATCCAGAAAAGCGCTATGGAGATCGTGGACGGTCTCTTCCTGAATCCGCTAGTAGGCGAGACCAAGTCGGATGATATCTCCGCTGACGTCCGGATGGAGAGCTATCTGGTCCTGCTGGAGAATTATTATCCCAAGGACCGCGTATTCTTGGGTGTATTCCCGGCAGCTATGCGCTACGCTGGGCCGCGTGAAGCCATTTTCCATGCGATGGTCCGTAAAAATTACGGGTGTACCCACTTTATCGTGGGACGCGATCATGCAGGCGTGGGCGACTACTACGGCACTTACGAAGCGCAGGAGATCTTCGTGAACTTCACAAAGGAAGAGCTGGGTATCACGCCGCTGTTCTTCGAGCACAGCTTCTTCTGCACCAAGTGCGGCAACATGGCCTCCAGCAAAACCTGTCCGCACGACAAGTCCGCTCACATCGCTCTCTCGGGAACCAAAGTACGCGCCATGCTGCGCGACGGCATCTGTCCGCCGCCGGAGTTCTCCCGGCCGGAAGTGGCTCAGATCCTGATCAACGGCATGAAGGAGCAGGACGAATCCCTCTCTGAATCCAAGCTGTAAGCGAAACTGCTTGTCATAAAGATCCACCTTTGTCCATATAGATTCATAAGAATCTAGTGGATACGAGGTGGATTTTTTCATGCGCGGATTAAGAAAGAGGGTCGTCGTTTGGCTCAAGCCCAACGGGTTGCTGAAGCTGGCCGCCTCGGCACTCTTAATCATGGTCATGGTGTTCCTGATCAGCTACGAATTGCCCGCGGCTAAGACTTGGACCTACTGGACCATGCCGCTGTCGGGCAAGGTAATCGCCATCGATCCCGGCCACGGAGGGCCGGACGGCGGTGCTTCCAGCAAGGAAGGTCTGATTGAGAAGGACGTCAATCTGGCCATTGCGCTACACCTTCGGGATTATCTGCAGCAGGCGGGAGCGATTGTCATTATGACACGGGAAGTGGATAAGGATTTGGCCTCACCGGGGACCAAGGGCTACAGCAGACGGAAGACAGAGGATCTGCTTGAGCGGGTGGAGCTGGTGAAGAAGAGCAAGGCCGACCTGATCCTGTCCATTCACCTGAACAGCATTACGTCTTCCCAGTGGAACGGTGCCCAGACCTTCTACAACCCGGATCGGCCGGGAAGCGACAAGCTGGCGGAGCATATTCAGAACGAGCTGAAGAAGAACCTGGGCAATACTGACCGGATCGCGAAGGCGAACGAAACCTTTTATCCCCTGAAGGCCTTGAAGATCCCCGGTGCCCTGGTCGAGGTCGGATTTCTGTCGAACCCTGCAGAAGCACAGCTGATGGCCTCGGAGAAGTATCAGAAAAAGGTAGCCACCTCCGTATATCAAGGGGTGCTGCGTTACTACTCGGGTGAAAAAATTGGAACTCCTTGAAACTATGCTATAATGGGTTCAGAAACTTGCTGACAAGAGGTGGAGACATGGTTACCAAAGAACAAGTTCTGGAATCCCTGCAGCATATATTCGATAAGACCTACAATCGCAGGTTGGTGGAGCTGGGCCTCATCCGCGATATCATGCTGAAGGATGGCCGTGTGAATCTGACGGTCGTATTGACCGAGGATAGCGAAGCGCTGAAGGGACAATATCGGCAGGACGTGGAGGAAGCTCTGAAGAAGCTGGGCGTGCAGGATGTTCATATCCGGTATCGGGTGATCTCCGATGCGGAGCGCAGCGAGACTGAACGGAAGCTGCAGCAGGGAGAATCCTCCGACAAGCAGCACAAGCATCAGACGACCCACGCGCCGGCTCCTGGCACCTCTCCGATCCTTTCGCCGGAATCCGGCGTTCAATTCATAGCCATTGCCAGCGGCAAGGGAGGCGTAGGCAAATCCACGGTAACGGTGAACGTGGCGGCGGCTTTGGCTCGCCAAGGCAAGAAGGTCGGGATCATCGATGCCGACATCTACGGCTTCAGCGTGCCCGACATGATGGGCATTGAGGAGCGTCCCCAGGTGGTAGACAACCGGATCCTGCCGATTGAACGATTCGGCGTCAAGGTGATCTCCATGGGCTTCTTCGTAGAGGATAACGCGCCGATCATCTGGAGAGGGCCGATGCTGGGCAAGATGCTTCGTAACTTCTTCTCCGAGGTGGAGTGGGGCGAGCTGGACTACATGATTTTGGACTTGCCTCCGGGTACAGGAGACGTGGCGCTGGACGTCCATCAGATGATTCCCCAGAGCAAGGAAATTGTCGTTACCACCCCGCATGCGACCGCTGCTTTCGTTGCAGCACGGGCGGGCGCCATGGCGCTGCATACCAACCACGAGCTTCTCGGGATCATCGAGAATATGTCGTACTACACCGAATCGAGCGGGGAAAAGGCCTATATCTTCGGCCGCGGGGGCGGTGCGAAGCTGGCAGAGGAGCTGCATACGGATCTGCTGGCTCAGATTCCGCTTGGAGCTCCAGACAACCACCCTTCCGAAGCGGAATATTCGCCTTCCGTCTACAAGGCGGAATCGGAGACGGGTCACATCTACGACGAAGTGGCCCGCAATATTATCGACAAGCTGAGCCGTTAAAAGGAGAAGGACGGGCCCGTCTGGGCCCGTCCTCTTTATCATTATTTCTTCTTATCCTTGGAAGAACCTTCCTCTTCACCGCCGCCACCGGATTCGCCGCCGCTGGAATCGCCACCGCCGCCACCGGATTCACCGCCGCCGCCAGACTCACCCCCGCCTGACTTCTCCCCGCCGGATTTATCACCCGACTTACCTCCGGATTCGCCTCCTCCTCCTTCGGATTTGCTTTCGGATTTGCCTTCGGATTTGCCTCCCGACTTGCCGCCATCCGAAGATAACAGCAGAGTCTCGTCCTCTTTTGGCTTCAGTTCCTCCTTGACGGCCCGCTGGAACATCTCGATGAGCTGTGCCTTATACAGAGGACTTTGCAATGCCTCTCGGATCACATCCATCATTTGCTGCCGGTATTTTGGGCTTTTCATGGCCTCTAATACAAGTCGTTGAAAGTCAGGAGTATCGAACGCTTCGAATAGAGCTTTTTGATACTCAGGATCCTTCATCAGATCCTTCTGCATTTGCTTCAGCGTCTTCTCTGAGGCCTTGGCGAAGCTGCCGGCGAATTTCGGGTCCGTCATGGTTTTTTCGAGCATCTTTACGCCATGATTTTCCGTGGTCAGAAGGTCCTTAACAGCAATCTGGATATTTTGCCCTTCGCCGGTAGCCAAGAGCTTGGTCGTCTTATCCTGGCTTTTGGACGAGGCCTCCTGAATCGCCTTCATGGCATCCTCAGTTTTGAGCACGTCCAGAACCATGGTTTTCGTATCCTTATAACTCTGCTGCTGTGGTTGTGCCTGCTGCTCCTGGCCGCACGAAGTGATGATGAACATAAGGGGGACAAGAGCGGATATAAGCCGGAGGCTATGGGCCTTCATAAGGGTTCATGCTCCCTTCCTTAGGTTGTCTATACGTGTAGTATGCTTGGCGGAATGAGGTTTCATGAACGGGATTATTAGCATTTTGTTGTGAAGGTTGGTACAATTAACTGGAATTTTCGGATATTTGAACGGTACGGTGGAGGGAACGCGTTGTGACAATTCGCAATTGGCTTCGATTGTTTTGGACGACCTTGCTGGCCGGCTCCGCTGCTGCTCTGGCTGCAGGCGGCGTATTGGTGGCCCTGTTTCCGGATTTTACGCTGATGGAGCTCTCCGAGCCTGGCTTTAATTGGCAGACGGGATCCTTGATCGTATTTGCGGGCGCTGCGGTAAGCGTAGTCAGTCATATCGGATTTTTCTCTTATTTAATCGTCCGGGATATCTTCCTGGGGATCTTGCGCTCCCACAAGCTCTGGAACATCTTCCAACTGATCGTAACCGCGGTATGCTTCGAGATTATGGTCTACATGCGCTGGACTTATAACGGCGGAGCAGAGGAGGGGGGCTGGTTCCCCTACACGCTTCTTCCGAGTGTGATGGCCTTGGTGGCCTTCGCGATCGCATACTGGAAGATCAAATGGACGAACCGCGCGGCGTTGGTACCCACTCTGTTCTTTATGTTTGTCGGCACATTCATCGAGGTGACGCCGGCGCTGCGTTACAACACTTTGTCCATCGTATTTATGCTTGTTCCGTTGTGGGCCAGCAATGCATGGCAGATTCTCATGCTTCCCCGCTTTCTTCGCAGAACAAAGGAGCAAGCCTAAGGCCTGCTCCTGTCTTTTATTCATCCACCTGGCTCGTCGTAATGGAGGACTGCTCCATCAGCTCGGAGACGGAGACGAATTCGTAGCCTTGCTCACGCAATCGGTCGATGATCTGTGGGAGAGCGTCTTGATTGTACTTTACGGAATCGCTGGCATGAAGGAGTATGATGTCCCCGGGGTGGGTTTTTGAAGTAACACGATCGACGATTTCTTGGGCGTTGGATGCTTTCCAGTCCAGAGAATCCGTTCCCCATTGGATCACCTTATACCCCAATTCATCTGCGACTCGGAGGACTCTTTTGTTGAAATCCCCATTGGGCAGCCGAATCAAGTTCGGGCTTTTGCCGGTTACTTCCGTTAAGATGGAGTGTGCCTTCTGGATCTGGGAGCGGATCTCATCATCGCTCAGACCGCTGTAATTGGTATGCTTGTGCCCGTGGCTTCCGATTTCATAGCCGGACTTGACGATTTGGTTGACGATGTCGGGGTGGCTTTTGCTCCAGGGAGACGATAGGAAGAAGGTGGCCTTTTGAACTTTTTTCTGTTCGAGAATTTGGAGAATCGGCTCCGTTCGCACTTCACCCCAACTGATGTCAAAAGTGAGCGCCACGACCTTTTTCTCCGTTGGAACACTATAAACCGCGGCCGGCTCCTGCAAGGAGAAGACGGAGATGTTTTCTTTCTCCGCATAGATGATACCCGCCGCGAAGAAGCAGGCCACGACGATGATGGCCATCTGCTTCAGCCTCTTGCCGTTTACGACATAAAAGAAATTCATGGGGAAGCCTCCTTGGCAGCCTCCCTTACGCCGGAACGGAGCGGGAGGGCTTGGTTCATGATTAGTACAATCTATGCTCGTACCATCAAGTTATGTCACTCTATCTGGAGGATTTGGAGGGGTTCGGATGAATTTTAAGCTGTTGTTTCTTCATCTTCGGGAGATGAAGCACTATTTGATTGCATCCTGCATTACGTTTGCCGTTGGGCTGTACTTAGGCTACATGGAGTCGGATAGCTTCATGTTCTATCTCAACGGGCAGACCGATCATATGAAGAATGTGGTGGAAGGGATCAACCGGATGGGGAACTCCCAATGGTGGTTGCTGGCCTTCATCTTCGCGAATAACGTCTTGGTATCTACATTCATGGTATATGCGGGGGTCATGTTCGGGATTATCCCCCTGTTCACGCTGATCTCCAACGGATTGTTCATCGGTTATCTGGCTCAGATTGCGATTCCCGAGAGGGGGATGGGCACCTTCCTGTTAAGCGTTCTCCCCCATGGGGTTATCGAGATTCCGGCAATCATCCTGGCTTGCTCGTACGGTATCAAGTTCGGAGCGCTGGCGGTTAAGAGTATTTTGTTCCTGCCACTTCCCAACCGCAGAGCGGCCAACAATCAACAATTCTTGAGGCTGCTGAAAGTCTCTTTGCCGTTGGTTCTGCTTTTGGTGATGCTTCTTTTTTCTGCGGCGCTAGTGGAGAGCTTCGTCACCTATGCGTTGGTGAATTGATTATTTTGCACGCTCATCATAAAAAAGCCATATTTTGTACATAACAGTAAAGCACACGCTATGACACCTGACCACTCTTTAGCCTAAGGTTTGAAGGGAGACAGACGATGCTGGGCTTTTTGTTTAACGAGAGAGAGTGCAGAGAACTGGATTACGTCCTGCGTAAAGAGCTGGACGAAATGCTTTACGACCTGAACGACAAGCGTATGGACAACGAGATTAAAGGGGCCATCGAAGCCCGTTATAAAATCGTCTTCCGTATGTATGCGCGTCTGGCTTCACCCAAGGACATCTCGAAGTATGCGCGCAACCGGATGCAGCACAATTGACCGCTAGAGGGAGAGAGCTTCTCGGACGAGGCGTATGGAGGCTTTCTCTCTTGGGTTTACGTATGCACCAGCGGCAATCATAGGGTGAAAAAAAGAAAGTCAAAAGAGGCGCTTGACTTTGGGGGATCAGCTGTGGTAATTTATTATTCGCCCCACTAAACAAGAACTTAAGACTTCGTTAAGAAGTCGTTTTTCAAAAAAAGTTCTTGCAATGTGGCAAGCGAATATGATATATTAAGAAAGTCGCCTCTGAGAGACGACAAAATGCAACAACAACTTAGCTCCTTGAAAACTGAACAACGAGTAGTAACAAAACACAGCCAAGTGTAATGAATGAGCTATATCGAACGAACCTTTTTGGAGAGTTTGATCCT
>NZ_JBPPGJ010000027.1:0-64268 GCF_051594765.1 Oryzibacillus soli | reverse complement strand
AAAACTGGGGACAAATGCTGCTGCAACTGTCTGTCTTTTTCCCGGATCGGGTCGGTCAACATTTACGCTAGACAGGCCAACTCCCCCTCCCCGGGGGAGTTCCCTATAAATGAGTTTACACAAAATTCTTGACAGACCCCGGATAACCAGTCCAGAATTAAATACTGGTTCACCCCAGCGTTGTCCTTCAAGTTCTTCGAGGGTTTTGGTTATATCAACTTGCTTCAATGAAATGCTCCTCCCAAATGAGTCAGTTTCCGATATTTCACGAATCCTCACTGGCTTAAGGGCGCTAGCCCCGGCTCAGACGGACTTAGCCAGTGCAGGATTGTCTGTGTCTGCTAATTCCACTTCCACGAAAGGCC
This sequence comes from Oryzibacillus soli, assembly GCF_051594765.1. Classification (NCBI taxonomy): domain Bacteria; kingdom Bacillati; phylum Bacillota; class Bacilli; order Caryophanales; family Paenibacillaceae; genus Oryzibacillus; species Oryzibacillus soli. Next base: position 63,903 of record NZ_JBPPGJ010000027.1, on the reverse strand, counting down.
TCTTGCAGACCAAGGCCCGTCAGGCCCGCAGCGTGAATACGGTGTTATCGGAAGTCCACAACTTCTGCGCAAAGTCCCCCAATATTTTTTTTCAAGTGAAAAAGCAGCGATAAGAGAGTTGAGTCTCGATCGCCGCTAGTAGTTATTTATATGTCTATAGTTAATTGCCCTTCTCTTTCTTCTTCATCTTCTTCATCATTTTTCTTAATATTAAGAACACCAAAATTCCTAATATATTCTTTAAGTAATGGGTCAACAAAGGTATACACGCCTTTGTCAACCCGTGTTATTGTGTCACGATCAATAAGATTGGAAATATTCGTGCTAAATTGATTCTGTTCGTAACCAATATACTTAGAGATATAGTCTAATGGGACATAAGCTCCATCATATGATGCCATAGCCTCAAGTATTTGTTGATACTTTCCATACCCTGCCCTTTGAAGCAATGACCGCAATTTATTCCTTCTTACATCTGTAACTACTTTAATTTTGGCATTTTCAAAGTCCAATTCTGTCAAGTGCTCGTCTTCACTTACCGACAACATCTCACTCCCAAGTATATGTACTGGTTCAGGAAAACCGACTGCCAAGTCATTTACACAATTCAGTACTTTAGGTTCAAATGAAAATCCCGCTTTTCCAAATCCAGCTGTCAGAATAGAGGAAGTTTCCTCCAATGTTAAGCGTGGGATTGGAACATCACGAAATGTACGAAAAATTGAACCATGGTCTTCCTCAAGTTTTTGTACCGCACCAGTAATGCCCGCACAAAAAAAAGATATTTTTTTCATTCCTTCCCTATTCAACTTCTCCGTACAAAGTTTGAAGAAAGTGGCTATTCCAGAGTCAGGCTTTACCCGATCCAACTCGTCAATGAACAAAATTATGCCTTGTTTTTTATTTTCAGTTACTGCTTTGTAACTTGTTTCGAGTTTCTCACAAAAATAGTTTACCAAGTCAGCTATTGTCTTCTCTCTTCCCTCTTTGCCATTTACTTTCACACCGTAAATATCTAGCTCTAAATTAAATTTTCCAAAAAATCTTTTTATGCTACTCTCCAGGTCTCTCAGTAGACCGTGCACAATATGTTCAGAAGATTGGTCATAGTTGGCGTCATGCCATGCAACAATATAGTTGTACACCTCGAACCCTAAATCAATTTTCAACTTATCAGCTAATCGATTATCACCAGTTGCAAGCAATTTGGTTTGAAGAAGTAATGAACTCTTCCCCATACCTCTATCACCGGTGATTATAGTATGTTTTGGGTTATCATTTGCCGTTTGGAATAGAGAGTCTACAACTTCGTCTACTTGTGACTCTCTTCCCGAAAAACGATTAGGATCGTCAACAGGCCTATTAGGAAAAAATGGATCAACAAACCGTCTCTTTGCCATTTAATAACGCTCCCTGTTAAATAAGTTACCATTTTCAGAATACACTTCTCGAGCCAATAATGTAAATACTTGTTTTATAGCTCTTTGCGGATTTTCGATAACTACCAATTTGCGAATTTCGCAGAATCAATATCCTATTTCGTTAAGCTATTGGTCTTTCCAATTATAAGGCCACCGTGGAGACTTTCCCTTAATCAACTACGTATAGTAACCGCCCTTTTCAGGATATTCGTTATGCGCAAGGTAATATTTATAGATCTTACTAAACACACGATTCGCTGCTGCTTGTGACTGGTTCTTATTCTTCAGTATCACCAGTTCAGAGATGGGTGTGTCCAATGAAATATCGCCATTTATCAATCTCGGCAGATCAACCTCGAATAATCCGTCAAGCTCCTTCAGGCATTCGCCAAATCGATACTCTGCGACAGTCCCTCTTACTCTCACCAGCTCAAAGTTCAAACAGATGGCCATCTGTTAAGCCTCCAGATGCCGGGCATCGTTGTATTTGATAAGAGACCAAGATCTGTCTTCGTGCTGCGCCCAGTGCGTAAGGGACGTCTGGATGGTTTGAAACCCAACCCTTGGCATCTCAAAGGCGTTTAACCCGAAGAAATACTGGAACGTGCAATCGATTACTCCACCGTGACAGACGATTGCAATGGTTTTGCCAGCGTGTTGGAGACACACTCGATTAAGGGCCGTACCAAAATTGACCGGGACGCATCTCCTGGAACTCATTTCCCCTGTTCGAACCAGCCGATCCCTCAGCTTCCTTGCCTGCGCCACGCCCGTCTCCGTTAATCCGTAGTCGTTCACGATTCCATTCTTGATCATACAAGCCTCGCCATGTCTGATGAGGTACAGCTGCGTCATGGGTTTCATCCCCCTTATCCTCTTACGCCTTCCGAGCAGAGGTTGAGTAGAATACATCACTATGCATATGCTTGATGGTGTCCCAGTTGCTAGGATTGGTCTTGTCTGGGCAGCGGTGCTCGAGAATGGCCTGATAGAGGTCCGTTTTTTGCTCCAAATGGGCAACGTGCCGTTTGGCCTCTTCGAGCTTCGCGAGCGCCTCCTTCTTATGCTGCATCATGAGTGCGAAGCGTTGCGGAATAGTCGAATCCCCTTCGAGACAGAGATCGACGTACGTTTTAATCCGTTCAATCGACATACCGGATTGCTTGAGGCATTTGACGCCATGCAGCCAGTTGATCGATTCTTCGTCGAACATCCGGATATTATTCGCATTGCGCTGTACGCTTGGCACCAGACCCTTATCCGTGTAAAAGCGCACGGCGTGCTCAGTAAGCCCCGTCATCAGAGCGGCTTCTTTGACCGTATGCATGGGACATCCTCCTCGGGAACATTTATTTATAAAGCGGCTTGACTTCGTGTAACACGAAGGTACTAAGCTCAGAGTAACGCAAATGGGTTGTAAATGGAATCCTTTTGCTGTTAATCATTTGAACACAGGGAGGAAGGTCCATGCAAACCGTAACTTTAAACAATGGGGTGAAGATGCCGATTATCGGCTTCGGGGTTTACCAGGTTCCCGATGCGGATGAATGTGAGAACGCCGTATATGAAGCCCTGATGGCGGGTTACCGACTAATCGATACGGCCGCCGGTTATCTGAATGAGGAAGCGGTCGGCCGCGCGATCAAGCGGAGCGGTGTACCGCGGGAGGAGCTGTTCATCACGACCAAGCTCTGGGTTCAGGATGCCGGCTACGAGAGCGCCAAGCTGGCGTTCGCCAAGTCTCTCCGGAAACTGCAGCTCGACTATCTCGACCTGTATCTGATTCATCAGCCGTTCGGCGATTACTACGGCGCTTGGCGTGCGATGGAAGACCTGTACCGCGAAGGCAAAATCCGGGCGATCGGGGTCAGCAACTTCCTGCCCGACCGTCTGATGGACCTGATCGTGCATAACGAAATCGTGCCCGCCGTCAATCAGATCGAGACACACCCGTTCTACCACCAGATCGAGAGCGCCGCCTTTATGAAGGAGCAGGGGGTCCAGCACCAATCGTGGGCTCCGTTCGCCGAAGGACGGAACAACATGTTCGGTAACGAAGTGCTGGCCTCGATTGCAGAGAAACACAACAAATCCGTCGCCCAAGTCATCCTTCGTTGGCTGGTTCAACGCGAAGTCGTTGTCATTCCGAAGTCGGTGAAGAAAGAACGGATCATCGAAAACATCAACATTTTCGATTTTCAATTGAGTCTGGAAGATATCCAACAAATTGCTACCCTTGATACGCGGGAAAGTCTCTTCTTATCGTACCGCGATCCGGAAGTCGCCAAGATGATGGGCAATTGGAGAGTAGAATTATAAGCAAAAAAAGGACGGTCCCCCCTAAGGAGACCGTCCTTTTCTCGTGCTCTTATGGAGCCTGACGCAGATTCGGGATCACCTCCGCCGCTGCCGTTATCCTTTGACAGAACCGGCCGTGACCTGCATAAACGACTTGTTCGCCGCCATATACACCAGCAGCATGGGCAGAATGGACAGGCAGGCGCCGGCCATCATGAGATGGATCTGCATGGCGGCCGAGGAGCCGTAGCGCAGGTTGGCCAGACCGACCGTCAGCGTCTGCAGCTTCGGATTCGTCATCGTGAACACGAGAGGCAGGATGAATTCGTTCCAGGCCTGACGGAAGGCGAATAGGCCGGCAACCCCCAGCCCCGGAGTCAACAGAGGCAGGATGATGGTGAAGAAGCTCCGGGTGAAGCTGGAGCCGTCGATCATCGCCGCTTCATCCAGCTCGCGGGGAATGGACTTGAAGAAGCTGAGCAGGATGAAGAAGGTGCTGGAATGGGCGGCGATCAGGATGAGCGCCACCCCCCACAGGGTGGTGTTCAGATGCAGCTTGACCATCAGGTCGAACTGCGGGCGCAGCACCACGGCGCCTACGGAGATGAACATGGTGGAAGCCAGCATCCCCACATAGAGTGCCTTCCCCCGGAATTCCCGCCGGTCCACCACATACGCACCCATGGAGGCGACCAGCAGGTTGCCGATGGTGACGGTGACGGCCAGGAAGACGCTGTTCCACGTATAGGTGGCGAACTTGGTCTGCTTCCAGGCTTCGGCGTAGTTATGGAACCGCCACGATTCCGGCAGGAGCCCCGTGCCGCTCATCAGCTCCGCATTGCTCTTCAGGGACCCGAATACCGTCATCAGGACGGGGAACAGCGTCAGAACCGCCGTAGCCAGAAGGAAGATCCACATTACCGCGCGTCCCGTCCAGGCCACCGGCCGGAAGCCTCCCCGGTCCTTCATACCCGCTTGTTGGTTGATCATGAGAAGCACCTCCTAGAATACCTTGTTCATCCGCTTGCTGAGTGCATAATAGAGAGCGGTGATGGCGCCGACGATAAGCGCCGTGGCGAAGCCGACGGCACTGCCGTAGCCGAACTGCTGCTGAACGGGCGAGCCCGTCGATACCGGGAACAGCTGCTTGTAGAGGTACAGGTACATGACCTCCGTCTTGCCGACCGGGCCGCCCTCCGTCAGCAGCATAATGCTCTCATAGCCCTTCAGCGAAGCGATGATGGCCAGCATGATGATCATCTGCATGACCGGCGCCAGCATGGGAACTGTGATGTAGGCGAACCGCTGGTAGGAGTTGGCCCCGTCGATCGACGCGCTCTCGTACAGGTCCTGCGGAATGCTCTGCAGTCCGGCCAGGAACAGCAGCATGTAGTTCCCCACCGCCCCCCACACCGCCACCAGAACGACAGTCAGCATCGCATGCTTCGGTCCCAGCCAATCGATGGGAGCGGAGATGATGTGATACTTCAGCAGCAGCTGGTTGACCATGCCGTTGTAGGAGTTGAAGATGATATAGAAGACCACGGAGATGACCGAGGTACTGATGACCGTCGGCATAAAATAGATGGCCCGCAGCAGATTGCGGCCCCGCAGCTTGCCGTTCAGAAGCACGGCCAGGAGCAGCGACAGCGGGATGGTCAGGAGCAGCTTGCCGCCTGCGAAGATGAAGGTATTCTTGACGGAGTCCCAGAACAGCGTATCTCTTAACAGCCGCCGGAAGTTATCCAGTCCGACGAACAGCTCCTGGCCGTATCCGGCATAATCGTAGAACATGTAGCGCAGCACCCAGACGAGTGGGTATATGCCCAGGGTCAGCGTCAGGATGACGCTGGGAATCAGGAAGGTCGTATTTTCCCTGAAGCGGGTCCATTTGGACATTGGTGCCGCCTCCTTTTTTAGTCATATTAGTATAATATGGAACTTATTTTCTGTTTTGGGTGTGAAAAAGGGAGCCTTCGTCAGAAACTCACCAAAGGCCCCCCTGTCCTGCCTTATTATTTGCCCATCAGCTGGCTCGGATCGAAGCCCGGATTCGGCGCTACTTTCACATCGCCCTTCTCGACAGCCTTGCCCAACGCCGCGTTGTAGCGGGTGTTCAAATCATCCACGATCTTCTTCAGGTCTCCGCCTTGCAGCATGTACTTAAAGAATGCGTCGCCGTAGTTGGCGCCTTCCGGGGTTACGTTCGGAGTGGTCGGCCACAGCGAGTCCGTCTTGGTGACGAGGAACCCGTCGATGCCCGGAATCTCCGGCTTCTTCACTTTCTCTGCGATGCTCGGAACCACGGCAATGCCGAAGCCCTTCTCATGGTAGGTGGTCAGAATGTCGTCACCGTACATGAACTGCATGAATTTCCAAGCGGCGTCCTTGTTCTTGGAGTTATTGCTGATGCCCAGCCAGGTGCCGGCGGATACGATCTCCGAGGTGCCCAGCTGCTTGCCGGTCAGCGTCGGCGCATAGGCGCCCGCCCACTTGATCTTGGTGGGGAACTGATCCTTGTACACGCCCGGCTCGGTGGAGAAGCTCAGGTACATGCCGATCTTGCCGGCGGCGAATTGAGCGCGCAGCGGGTCGATGTCCAGCGTCTCGGCGCCCGGCATGATGCTGCCGTCCGCATACATCTTCTTGAAGTATTCGATGGCTTGGCCATACGGTGCGAAGTCGAACTTGCCGGTCTTCAGATCGAAGCCCAGGCCTTGGTAGCCGCTCAGCGACAGAATCTCGCGGATGGAGCGGTCGAAGGCGCCCTTCGGATTCTTGAAGTTCAAGGCGAAACCATAGACGCCTTCCTTCTTGCCCATGTCGGTGATCTTCTTCGCGTCATCCACCATCTCCTGAAGGGAAGCCGGGGGATTCTTAATGCCCGCCTTCTCGAACAGCTCCTGGTTGTAGACCAGTCTCAAGGTCAGTCCGGTATTCGGAAGGGAGTAGAGCTTGCCGTCGAAGCGGTTCACCCCGTCGAGCAGGACGGAGGAGAATTTCTTCTTCAGATCCTCGTTCAGATAGGAGTCGATGGGAGCCAGATAGCCTTTCTTGAAGAAGGTCTCCGTGTTGGCGCTCTTCAAGCGGAGCACGTCCGGCGCCTGGTTGCTGGCGAAGGCGATGTCGACGCTCTGATTGTAGTTCTCGGACATCACGGTATATTCGACTTCGATATTATCCTTGTTGGTGCTGTTGAACTTGGTCACCAGCTCCTTAATGTATTCCTGGTCATGACGGTCGTCCGTCCAGTATTTGATGGTGACTTTCTTGGCCGCTTGAGCAGGTGTTGCCGACGCTCCGGCAGTCCCGGCTGCGTCCTTCTTGGTGTCATCGGCACTGCCGCCGCAGCCGGCCAAGCTGGCCGCCAGAGTAAGGCCCAATCCGGCATTCACGATTTTTCTCCACATCATCGCTTATCCCCTTTTGTCGAATTATGCTTCTTCTTTATTGTAAGGCAGGCCGGCCGGAAAGGGAGTGCGGTAAGATGACTCTCGAGGGAGGCGATCATACGGTCTTGCTACGGATTCGGCGTCTCCGGATGGTAGCTGGCCCGGAATTCGGAAGGCGTCATCCCGGTCACCTTCTTGAACATGTCGCTGAAGTACCGGCGCTCCTCATACCCCACCGCCGCGGCCACCTCCTGCACGGGCATGCCCCCGACCAGGAGCTGCTTGGCCTTGTTGATCCGTTCGCCGGTCACATACTGAGTCAGCGTCACGCCGGTCACTTTCTTGAAGAGGCTCGAGTAATAGCTGGGGCTCAGGTGTACATGGGCGGCGCACTCCGTGACGGTAATCTCCCGGTCCAGCTGGCTCTTCACGTAATCCAGCGACTTGTAGATGACCGCCTGACCCTCCGACAGCGTGTTCCGGCCCACCAGCTCCGTGCCCTCCCGGCACAGCGTCAGAAGCAGCTGCTCCAGGCCGGACAGGGTCAAGCCCGAGGCGCCGCGCATGGACTTGTACCGTTCGACGAGCGGCTGGATGGCGGAGAGGGGCACCAGCTCATAGAAGGTCCGGATCACCGAAGCCGCCAGCTCGTCGTACAAGCTCAGGAGATAGTCGGGGTTCGGCCGCGGAACCATGCCGTGCAGGCTCTCCGTAATCTCCCCCAGCAGCCCGGCTGCCCGGTCTCCCCGCCCGGAACGGAGCACCAGGAGCAGCTCGTCCTTCCGGTCCAGTGTCAAGGGCTCCTGCCGGTTGGCGCCCGGAATCTCCTCGTAATCGATGGCGCCGTTGCCTTCGGTGAACAGGTGGTATACGAGGGCCCGCTCCGCCTGCCGGTAGGAATCCGGCAGCCCTTCGATGGTCTCCGCCCGGCCTCCCACCCCGACGGATACGGTAAATTTCGTATACCGCCCGATATTATGGCACAGAGCCTCCGCGACCTGGATGGCCTTGACGGGGGCCGGATCGTTCAGAACCGCCACGAACCGGTTGTGCATGGCGCGGAAGACGACACAGGGCGTATACCCGCAGATGGTCTCATGCGCAATGTTCTGCACGGAGAAGCGGATCAGCTCCACCTCATGGACGGAGAGGGCGTCCGCCTGCTCCTGGAAGCCGTCGATCTCCATCAGCATGACCCCAAGTCCCCGGGGGTTCAGGTCGATCTTCAGGAAGTCCCACCGCTTGGCCGCCTGCTCCCAGCGGGTCCGGTGCTGAATCAGGAGCGCCATATACTCCTGCCGCAGCAGAGGCATGCTCTCCCGCAGCTTCAGCTCCATCTCGCGCACGTTCAGAAGCCGCTCCCGCTCCCGGCCGATCTCCTCCTTGGCCCGCAGGACAGCGTCCAGGATCTCCTCCTCGGTGAAGGGCTTGACGACAAAATCAAAGGCGCCGAGCTGCACCGCCTCCTTGGCATATTCGAAATCGGTGTATCCGCTGATCAGGATCACCTTGCAGCTGAGCGCAAGCTCCTGGATGGCATGCAGCATGGTCAATCCGTCCATGATCGGCATCCGGATGTCCGTAATGATGAGCTCCGGCTTCACCCGCCGGACCAGCTCCAGTCCGTCCTGGCCGTTCGCCGATGTACCGGCCAGCTCCACGCCGCAGGCGTGCCAGTCGATGGCGGTCAATCCGTCCACTACGCTCCGGATGTCGTCGATGATGCACAGCTTGATACGTTCCTCGTTATTCATCGGATGGAACTCCTTTCAAGGGGATGCGGATCCGTACGGTGGTTCCTTCATCCGGCACGCTCTCCATGGTGAGGCCGGCCTTCCCGCCGTAGTACAGCTGGAGCCGGCTGTTCAGGTTGCCGATGGCGTAGCCGCCGCTCTGCTCGTGGCCGTCCGCCCGGACCAAGGCCTGCAGCGGCCCCGCCTCCATCCCCCTCCCGTTGTCCGTGACCCGGATGACGCAGACCTTCCGTTCCTGGTCCATACCGGCCTCGATCTCGATCCGGCCGCCGCTCTCCATGCTGCGGAAGCCGTGCAGGATGCTGTTCTCCACCAAGGGCTGGAGCATGATGCGCGGGAGGGAGAGCTGGAGCAGCTCCTCCTGCTGCACCGAGATCTCGTACTCGAACAGATTCTCATAGGAGTAGGTCTGCAGCTCCAGGTACTGCCGCACATGTTCCAGCTCCTTCTTCAGGGTGGTGATCTCATTGCCCTTGTTCAGGCCCAGCTGGAACAGACGGGACAGGGCCACCACCATCTTCTGCGATGGATCCACCTGCTTGAGCTTCAGCTTCCAGTAGATCGTGTTCAGCGTATTGTAGAGAAAGTGGGGGTCCATCTGCGCCGACAAGGACTTGATCTCCGCGGCGCGCTTCGTCGTCTCGGCCATCTTCACCTCGTCGATCAAGAGCACGATCTGGTCCAGCATCCGGTTGAAGCGGAAGCCGACCTGGGACAGCTCGTCCTGGTTCCGGCTTGCATAACGCACCGTCAGATCATTGCCCTCCACCCGCTTCATGACCAGCAGCAGCGCCTGAAGCGGCCGCAGGAGATAGGTGGTGAAGCCCCCCGATACGGCGGAGGTGACCAGGAAGCAGCCGGCCGTGATCCAGAGCATCATCCACTTGATGTAGATCATGTCCCGGAGCACGTAGTCCTTCGATTGGACCGCCACCATGGTCCAGTCCGCCGTTGCCAGATGGGCGTAATTCAGGAGATACGTCCGGGAGTCCAGCACATAGGAGTCGTTCCCGGAGGAGCCCCCTTCGATCAGCCGCGCCAGCTGTCCGCTGCCTAGAGCCCGGGCCGCCAGTTCGTCCTGCGCATCATAGACCGGCTTGGCGTCCCGCCCCAACAGGAGACGCGACGACCCGCCGTCGTTCCCGGTCTCCGGGCTTACCAGCTTGTGCAGCCCTTCCTCTCGGATATTGACCACCACGTACACGTCCCGGATCGGAACGTCATAGATCGGCTCCAGAATCAGCGAGACCACCCGGTGCTTGCCGGAGAACAGCTGATCCTCGTGCCCCTCCACCCATACGTTGCGCTTCTCCCGAAGCACCCGCTCATACAGCGGCGTATCGAAGAAGGATTGCTGCCGGTTCCGGTTCAGCGTCAATGGATAGAATTCGCCCATCGGCGTGGAGATGAAGATGGAATCGATCAGGGGCTCCGCCATGCGGGCCTGGGAGAAGACGTTGTCCAAATTGTTCAGATGCGTGTAGTACCGGCTCGTCTCCCCGTTGGCCACGTCCTTCAGCATGTCGTGGAACGGCTGGCTGATCATGAACGTCATCATGACCAGCATCAGCTTGTTCAGCTTCTCGTCCACAATCCGGGCGGAGGTCACGACCGTATCCTGGGTCAGATTCATGGCATTCTTCTCCAGAATGGAAGCGGTAATCCCATAGGCCAAACTGCCCGTGATCAGGATCGAGAGGATCGTCACGGTAAGAAACGCCACCTTCAATTTATTGCGGAACGAAAGCTTGCTGATGTCGGACAACCGCATCACTTCCTGACCGTTAGAATGTATCTCGATTATGTCATGCAGCCGCACCATTCGACAATCACCCAGCCGCATCACAGTGGATCCACCGCACCCACACCGTGGGATTACCGCCTGTACAGCGCCTGATCCCTGGGGCGCCCCTTTTACCTGCATGAAGGAGATGCCTTCTCCATGACCGCAAGCCGGCGCAACGAGCTGCGGCTGCCCCAGCGCCGCTAACAAAAAAGACCGGAGGCACGCTTCATGCGCCTCCGGTCTTTTCCAAGAACAATGGGATACGGTTGTTTCTTCTTAGATCAGAATATTCGTAACGAGCCACTCAGCCAACCCTTTATTCTTCGTACCCTCTCTTCCTCATGCTTCTTGCCACTCCAAATGAGCTGGTTTAATTCATGCTCGAGTTGATAGATGGTTAGGCGTTTTTCAATATGGGGCACATTCATGACCACTCCAAGATTTTCAACAATAGTTCTCAGAAGTAATCCATACGTATTGCCTGGCGTTGGCGGATAAATGCACCAATGAAACAGATGTGCCAATTCAAAGTCCGCTTCACCGAATTGCGAGCATTCCCAATCGATTACTCCGGCCAATCTGCCTTCATGCACAATGATATTTTTGGGATGAAGATCATTATGCAATAGCTTAGGTCCCGTCTGGTAGTCCAAGCAATTTATATTGGAATAGAGGTAATCAAAGGCCGCTGAAATGATTTTTTCACTTATTAACGGTGGCTTCATCTCCGATAGACCTTTATGCAGCACATGGATGTACTCAAGATGTCCATCCTTCCATGACCGTTTATACCTCGGAACGGTTGCAATATAGTGGCCGATATCATAAGAAGAGTCCGTTATCGAATGTAATTCCGTTAGAAATTGAACAAGATCCTGTCCGATAAGAATGTTTTGTTCATCCGTCAATTTCTGTAGGACACTCCACAAATCGTTGCCTTGCACATACTCCGTAATCAAATAATAGTATTCTCGATCTGACGCATGAAAGGACCCGGATGAATGAATTTTGGGTACATATGAGACCAACTTTACTCGGTCCTGCTTGATTTGAACGTCCAGCGCGGGTTTAGATATTCTCAAGACATACTTATTGTCTAATAAATAAGCTATCATTCGGTCATTCTTTTGGTATAGCTCTAGCACACTCGGTGAGATATTCCGGGTCTTTAACACTTCGTATATTACCTTTATTGGCAAATCAGTAGTGTCCGGGCACATATGCATCCTCCTCTAGCTCCACATAACACTTCCATACATCATATCCTACCGAGCTGTTTACAAAGGAGGAATTTTTCATTTAAAAAGTTTATTCTTAGCGGCGAGTGCCGTATTAACAACTTCATTCTTCAAATGGGAAAAGCCCCGCCTGCACCTTCCGGTGCAACGCGGGGCCCTCTATGTTGGACAATCCGGTTAATGATAGACCTCAATGGCCTGCTTCAGCGTCCCCATGGTTTCCGCCTTATCGTTCAGCGTAATCCCTAGCTCCACCATCGTGTTGGTGATCTCCGGACGAATGCCGGTGATGACGGCCTTGCAGCCCTGGATGGCGATGCCGTTGACGATCTTGAACAGATGGGATACGACGGCCGTGTCCATGTAAGCTACGCCCGACAGGTCGATGATGAGCCGCTTGAGCTTCAGCTCGTAGATCTTGACCAGCACGTCCTCCTGGATCTTCTTCGCCCGAAGTGTGTCCATGGTTCCAACAATAGGCAGGATCGCCATCGCATCGGACAAGGGAATGACCGGCACGGTCAGATCCTGGATCACCTCCCGCTGGGACTGCAGCAGCTCCTGCTTGTATTCTGAGAAGCTGGAGGAGAAGTGATTCAGGTAGGAGTCCAGATTGTAATTGACCGAACGCTCCAGGTTGAAGAACTCGTCCTGCTCCATCCGGTTGTCCGTATGGTAGGTATAGAGGAAATTCCAATACAAGGAGCGGAGCATCTGGATCCATTCCAGCTTCAGAATCAGGTCCAGCTCATGCTTGGCCCAATTGCGCCCATGCTCCTTGGCGTGCATGATCATGGCATGCTCGTTGCCGTCGATCAGCATATTGGCAATGGTCTGAGCCGACTGCAGGATATACTCCACACTCAAGCTGCTGGCGGCTTGGACCGCATCCAGCAGGTCCTTGCCCTGGGAGGCCAGCATCTCTGCGAATTGCTGCTTGTTCTCCGCGAAAAATTGGCTGAAATCCTGCTTCTCCCGGGTCGAAAGATTCAACTTAACCACTCCGATCTGTCTGGTCTGCGCAATGGGAAATTTGATGATGAAGGTGGTGCCCTTCCCGGGCTGGCTTCTGACCCCGATGGTTCCCTGATGGTCGTACACGGTGGAGAACACCTGGGTCAAGCCCATGCCGGTGCCCGCCGATTTGGAAGTAAAGAAAGGGGTGCCCAGCAGATTCAGCTTCTCCTTCGGGATCCCGACTCCCGTATCCGAGATACTGATGATCAATTGGTCACTGCGGACGTAGTGCTTGATCGTAATCATGCCCTCGCCGATGATGGCTTCGTAAGCGTTCTTCAACAAGTTGAAGAACGCCTTCTTCAGTTGATTGCGCTTGGCGTAGATCCGCTCGTGGGTATCCGTCAGCTCCCTCACCACCGTGACATGGTGGTAGCTCTGGTCCTGGAACAGATACAGGAGAGACTCGATCTCCGTACAGATATTGATGGAGGAGTAAGGCTCGTCCTCCAGATCCGGCTTCGAGACCTGCAGCAGATTGTTCAGGGTGTCCAGCGCATGCTCCAGCTCTTCGTACGCCACATCGATATATTTGTGGGATTGCTGCTCCTTCAGAAGCTGAAGGAAGCCCTTCACCGCCGTCAGAGGATTCTTGACTTCGTGGGCAATTCCCGCCGCGATCTGCCCGATGGAAGCCAGACGGTCCAAGGTCAGATCATCCTCGCCGGCTTTGGGGAGCTTTTCCTTTCCATATGATGCCAACGATCTCCGTCCCTTCCTTGGAGGTACTGATATGAAATTCGTCCATCATCCGCTTGGCGCCTGCAAGCCCCAATCCGAGGCCCCGGCGGTTATGTGATGGTTCGCCGTGAAGGATCTCCGGAAGACGCTCAATTCCGGTCCCCCAATCCCGGACAACCAGGCGCAGACCGTGTCCGCCGATGATCTCGCAGAGGAAGGATCCGCGTCCGTCGGCATGGTCCAGCACATTGCGGGTCAGCTCCGATACTGCCACCAGCACCTTCTGCTTCTCCATCTCCGAGAAGCCCAGCTCGTTCATCAGCAGACGGGCGTAATGCAGCGCCAGGTACACATCGTTTTCCACATGGATTTCCAGCTCGTATTGTCTCATGATCGGCGGATGGCCCTCATTTTGGGAGATTCTATGAAACTATTTGTAATTATACTAAATAGCCGTTTGGCGATCCATTCCTTTGTACCCCATCGACAAAAAAAGAACCTGTCCGCTTAAATCGGACAGGCTTCTTCCTCTACTTCATTTGTCCCTGCCGCATTACCGGGTTCGGGCCATTCCCAGAGCCATATGGTCCCACAGAATATCCTCCACCCGGTCCGCCTCCGAATCTCTGCAGGTGACGATAAGGATGATTTCACCCTTCGCGCCCTTGCGGGCTTCCCGCCTGCGTTTCTTCTTCGTCTTCAAGTAGAGGATCCAATTGATCAGCACCCCCAGCACGAAGCCCAAGCCAGCCCCGGCCAGTCCCCAGACGATGGGCCCTCCCTTCCAGACGAAGCCCTTGCTGGCGCCGATGGTGCTGAACATAAAGGCGAGAATCATCCCCTTATCCATCAGAGAGATGCCGTCCGCCCGGTGGATCGTATCCATGATGCGCGCCTCTTCCTTCCGCAGCTCCAGCGGTACCGCATAGATATCCGTAATCCCCTTGACCTTCAGATCGGATATGGCGATCTCCACGAAGGAGGTCAATTCGAATGTGGCGAAGATCTGCATCCGTCCACCCTGCTTTCTACCGTGATGACCCGTCCCGGCGGCTGGAAGTGCCGCAGGAGGTAGCTTGTGAGCTCCTCGTTGAAAAGCTTGTTGTTCTCGACCGTATTCACATAAGCGTCGTAGATGGTGAACAGGTAGAAAGAGGGAATGTACAGGAGCCACTGTACCTCCAGCACGCGGGAGGAAGCTTCCCAATCCCCCAGGATCAGATAATGCAAGCCCAGCAGCAGCTGGGAGTTGGCCATCAGAACAATCGTGAAGATCAGGATGAAGACCGCGAGGACGATCCGATGCAGATAGAGTTGGCCCAGACTGGGGATGGATGCGGACCAGATGGCTGCAAGCCAGGGCTTGCGCTTGTCCAGGTAATTCACCTCCAGCGCTCCCATGGAGAAGGTGCTGTATCTCCCGTTCTCCCGGTTGGCCAGGATGAACACCTTGTTCATATCCACCGCCGTCCGGTAGCTGTCCCAGATGGAGAACAGGTAGACGGGGATATACATCATCATGAACTTGGGATCCAAGACCTCCCGCGCCGCCTCGAACTGCCCGTTAAAGGTATGGACCATGGCGGTGTTCAGATGGATCTTCTGGTTGATATACATCTCCCAGATGACCAGGGCATAACCCCGCAGGTACTTGTTCAGAAGCAAATGCCCGAAGCCGGGAAAGGCCATGGACCAGCTGGCAACTGCATATGGATTGCGAAGGTGGAGCTGCGTGGTCCCTAACAAGCTCACATAAGCTTTATAACGCCTGTTCCGGCTCTTGTTGCGGAAGTTATGGATGACGTCCCCCTCCATTCTTCGGACCTTGCATAAGTTTATCCTAGGATTCCCATGATCCCCTGAAATTATGGCCGCAACCGTCCGGTTATTCGTCCGCTCCTTCTTCGTACCATTCGGCTGGCGAGGGCATTCGCCACCAAATTGTAACAAAACAGAAGTAAGTGCTTACTTAACCGCCTTTCCAGCGCCATGATATACTAAAAGCTGGAAAGGAGTGTTCCTCATGAAGGATCTCATCTTGTCCATGCTGGACCCGGCCGTATCGGAACGGAAGCCGTCTCCCGGCAGGACCCCATCCGATACCGAATGCCGGATTCTCGCCGCCGCGCTGGAGCAATTCGCCGAGAAGGGCTACTCCGGGGCCACGACCATGGCCATTGCCAAGCGGGCCGGCGTATCGGAGAAAACCTTATTCCAGCGATTCGGGAGCAAGGAACAGCTCTTCCTCCAGACGGCGCTCCCCTCGATTCTGGAATCCATCGAGCCTCTGATCAGGCGGGAGCAGGCCCAATCCAAGGCCCAGCTTGAAGCGCCTCTGGCGGAGCAGCTGTTCCGGGTCGCCCAAGACCGGCTTCACTTCGCTCTCGAACAGCCGCACACGGTGCAGGTGCTTCTGCGCGAGCTTCTCTTGCAGACCCCTTACCGGGAAGCGGTTACAGAGCTGTGGATGAAGCGGCTTGCCCCCTCCCTCCAGGAGATGATCGCCTCCCGTCAGGCTGCGGGGGAAATCCGGGATCTTCCCGTATCCACCGTCCTTCGTACCGTGATTCCCGTCTTCATGGGCTACGCGGTGATCCGGTCCGTCCTCCATCCGGACGGGGAGTGGGAGGACAACAAGGAGCTGGAGCTTATGATCGATATTCTGCTGAACGGCTTGCTGCCGAGGTAGTCTCAACCGGAGAGGAAGTGTGGCCCTTATGAATCACCCATACGCATGGGGGTTGGACGTAGGCTCTACCACGGTGAAGCTTGCCGTCCTGAATCCCTGGAACCAATTGATCTATCACCGTTATGAACGGCATTATTCCGATATCCGGACCACCGTATTCCGCCTCCTGTCCGAGGCGGCTGCTGAGTTTCCCGAACCTCCTCTCACTATCACAGTCACCGGCTCCGGCGGGATGGCCGTGTCGGAATGGCTGGAGCTTCCCTTCATTCAGGAGGTGATCGCCGGAACGGAGGCGGTGGAGCAGCTGATCCCCCATACCGACGTCGCCATCGAGCTGGGAGGCGAGGATGCGAAGCTGACCTTCTTCGAAGGAGGGCTCGAGCAGCGGATGAACGGCTCCTGCGCGGGCGGTACCGGCGCCTTCATCGACCAGATGTCCATTCTTCTGCAGACGGATGCCGCCGGCTTGAATGAACTGGCCCGCCGCCACCGGAACCTGTACCCCATTGCCTCCCGCTGCGGCGTATTCGCCAAGACGGATATCCAGCCGCTTCTGAACGAGGGCGTGTCCCGCGAGGATATTGCCGCCTCCGTGCTCCAGGCTGTTGTGAACCAGACGGTCGGGGGCCTGGCCTGCGGACGTACCATTAAGGGGAACGTGGCCTTCCTGGGGGGGCCCCTCTATTATCTGGAGGAGCTCCGGAACCGGTTCATCGAGACGCTGGCCCTGACTCCCGGCCAAGTGATCGTTCCCGCTCATTCCCAGCTGTATGTTGCCATGGGGGCGGCCTTGGCCTCCCGCCGGGAGCAGCCCATCGGGATGAAGGCTCTTACCGCCCGGCTGCCCCACCTGTTCGCCCCCTTATCGGAGGCAGCCGGACGCCTGGAGCCGCTGTTCGGCAGCGAAGAGGAGCTCCGCGACTTCCGCAGCCGGCATGGCAGCCGGACGGCCCGCCGAGAGCTTGCAGGCTTCTCGGGCCGGTGCTTCCTGGGCTTGGATGCCGGCTCCACCACCACCAAGGCCGCCTTGATCGACGAGGAGGGACGGCTCCTGTACTCCTCCTACGGCAGCAACGGCGGCAGTCCTCTCCAATCCGTGATCGGTGTGCTGAAGGAGCTGTACACCCGGCTTCCGGAAGGAGCCGTACTGGCGGGCAGCGCCGTGACCGGCTACGGGGAGGGGCTGATCCAGGCCGCCTTGTCCGTGGATGCCGGCGAGATCGAGACAGTGGCCCATTACCAGGCTGCGCGCTTCTTCCACCCGGACACGGACCTGATCCTCGATATCGGCGGCCAGGACATGAAGTGTCTGCGGATCCGGGACGGCTCTATCGACAGCATCATGCTGAACGAGGCCTGCTCCTCCGGCTGCGGCTCCTTCCTCGAGACCTTCGCCGAGTCCCTGAACCTGGAGATCGGAGCTTTTGCCGAAGCGGCTCTGACAGCTACCTCTCCCTTGGACCTGGGTTCCCGCTGTACGGTCTTCATGAACTCCAAGGTGAAGCAGGCCCAGAAGGAGGGCGCCTCCGTGGGAGATATCTCCGCCGGACTCTCCTATTCGGTGGTGAAGAACGCCCTCTACAAGGTCATCCAGATCCGCTCTCCGCAGGACTTGGGGAACCGGATCGTGGTACAGGGCGGCACCTTCCTGAATGACGCCGTGCTGCGCGCCTTCGAAAACATTACGGGCCGCACCCCCTTCCGCCCTGACATTGCCGGGATCATGGGCGCCTTCGGGGCGGCCCTGATCGCCCGGGACCGCTGCGCCGGCCAAGCGCGCAGCCGGTTGGCCAGACCCGCCGAGCTGGAGCGGTTCGGCATCACCTCCGCCGCCGAGCTGTGCAAGCTGTGCGGCAACCACTGCCTGCTGAACGTCCATTCCTTCCATGACGGACGCCGGTATGTGACCGGGAACCGCTGCGAACGGGGGGCCGGGGGAGGAATGCAGGAAGAGAAGGACCCGGTGCCCAATCTGTTCGACTACAAATACAAGCGTCTGTTCGGCTACCGTCCGCTGAGCCGGGAGCAGGCCGTCCGGGGCAGCGTCGGCATCCCGAGGGTGCTGAACGTGTATGAGAATTATCCCTTCTGGTTTACGTTCTTCACGGCACTGGGCTTCCGGGTGGAGCTCAGCCCCCGCTCCTCCCGGAAGCTCTACGAGCAGGGGCTGGACACCGTGGCCTCGGACACTGCCTGCTACCCGGCCAAGCTGGCCCACGGCCATATCAAGAGCCTGACGGAACGGGGCGTCCGGTTCATCTTCTATCCGTGCATTCCCTTCGAGCGCGAGGAGCGCCCGGAGGCCGATAACCATTACAACTGCCCGGTGGTCGCCTCCTATCCGGAGGTCATCGGCGCCAATCTGGATCCGCTGCGCTCCGGAGCGGTTCCGTTCCTGAACCCATACCTGCCCTATGACCATACCGGGAAGCTGGCGAACCGGCTGTTCGAGGAGCTGAAGCCCTACGGCGTGGGCCAAGACGAGGTCCGCCGGGCCGTTCTCGCCGCCCGCCAGGAGGAGCGGCGGGTCCAGCAGGAGCTTCGGGCCAAGGGCGAGGAGGTCCTGGAGCACCTGCGGCGCACGGGCCGAAGCGGCATCGTGCTGGCAGGCCGGCCCTATCACCTGGACCCGGAGATCCACCATGGGATCCCCGAGCTGCTGGCCGGCCTGGGCCTGGCGGTGCTGACCGAGGACGCCGTCGCCCACCTGGGCAGCCCCCCTCGCCCTCTGACCTACGTGGACCAGTGGATGTACCACTCCCGGCTCTATGCCGCAGCGGAGCTGGTGTCGCGGGAGCCGCATCTGGAGCTGGTCCAGCTGAACTCCTTCGGCTGCGGCATCGACGCGGTCACGACGGACCAGGTGCGGGAGCTTCTGCAGCGCGCCGGCCGGATGTACACGTCGCTGAAGATCGATGAAGGCAGCAATCTGGGCGCGGTCCGCATCCGGGTCCGCTCCCTGCTGGCGGCGATGGAGGAGCGGAAGCAGCGGTGTCTTCACGCCACAGCCTCGGGCGCATCGACCGTTCGGGAGACGGAGCCGGTCCGGCGCCCCTGGACGAAGGAGATGCAGGCTACCCACACGGTGCTGGTCCCGCAGATGTCCCCGATCCACTTCGAACTGATCGAGGAAGCGTTCCGGGCCACCGGGTGCCAGCTGGAGGTGGTGACCCGCTCCGACAAGCAGGTGGTGGACGCCGGGCTGCAGTACGTTAACAATGACGCCTGCTACCCCTCCATCCTCGTCGTCGGTCAGCTGGTAGCCGCCCTTCAATCCGGCCGGTACGACCTGGAGCGGACCTCCGTGATGATTACCCAGACCGGCGGCGGCTGCCGCGCCACCAACTACGCGGGCTTCCTGCGGAAGGCGCTCCGGGACGCCGGGCTGGGGCATGTGCCGGTCCTGACCCTGGGCTTCGGAACGAAGGATCCGACCCCGGGCTTCAAGCTGTCGGCCCGGCTGCTGCACCGGGGCATCATGGCCATCGCGCTGGGGGACCTGCTGATGAAGGTCCTCCACCGGACCCGGCCCTATGAGGCGGAGCCCGGCTCCGCCGAGCGGCTGTTCCGCCGGTGGATGGACCGGTGCCGGGACTCCGTCCGATCCGGACGGCTGCCGGCCTACCGCGCCGTCATCCGGGGGCTCGTCGCCGAGTTCGACGAGCTGGCGCTGCGGACGGAGGAGCGGAAGCCCCGGGTGGGCGTCGTCGGCGAGATCCTCGTCAAGTTCCATCCCCAAGCGAATAACGGGATCGTGAATTTTCTCGAGCGGGAGGGGGCGGAGGCGGTGGTTCCGGATCTGCTGGACTTCTTCCTCTACTGCATCTATGACGAGGGCTTCTACTTCCGGAAGCTGAACATCGGGAGGCGCCGGTATTGGATCCTTCAAGCCGTCACGGCCGTCATCGAAGGCTACCGCTCCGAGATCCGCAAGGTCCTCTCGGCGAGCCGCCGGTTCCATCCGCCGCTGACCATCAAGGAGCTGGCCGCCAAGGCCAAGGACATGGTTTCCCTGGGCAACCAATGCGGAGAAGGCTGGCTCCTGACCGCCGAGATGCTGGAGCTCCTGGAGAGCGGAGTCCATCACATCGCCTGCCTGCAGCCCTTCGCCTGCCTGCCCAATCATATTACGGGCCGGGGCATGTTCAAGGAGGTGAAACGCCGCTTCCCCCAAGCCAATCTGGCTGCCATCGACTACGATCCGGGGGCGGCGGAGGTGAATCAGCTGAACCGGCTGAAGCTGATGCTGGCGGCGGCTCTCCGCAAGCCGGCGAAGCCCGTCTTGGCACCGGCCGAGGAGGAGATCGCCGCAGCCGAGTCTGCGCTTGCATATATTCCCACCACTTGAACACCCTAAGGGCAGTCAGCATGATGCCCTAGGAGAGGTGGCGGACGCCCGTGGACAGTTGGTGGAGCTTGGGAAGCTTGCTTCCCGCAGAGACGTTGCTCCGATATGACGATGTGGAGGCCCTGATCTTTTACTTCCTGCTCTATTCCTTCGCCGGCTTGCTGCTGGAGAATACGTACAATGCCGCCCTCGGCGGCTCTTTCCGGAAGGCCAACTTCCTGCAAGGCCCCTATAAGCCCATGTACGGCATCGCCCCCGTTACACTCCTGCTCCTGACCGGACCGGAGACGGGCTTCTGGACCCGGGCGGTTCTCTGCCTGACGGTGCCCACGGTGGTGGAGTATCTCAGCGGTGTGATGCTGAAGGAGCTGTTCCACCGGACGTACTGGGACTACTCCCACTTCCGGCATCAGCTCCACGGCCACATCTGTGTGCCCTATTCGCTCTGCTGGCTGGGCCTGTGCCTGGTGTTTCTCTACGTCCTTCATCCCTACGCGGCTTCCTTCTACTACTGGCTGGAGCCGGTCTGGCACCGCGTCTGGCTCCTTCCCGCTTCGTGGTTCCTGGGGGATGCCGCTTACACTGTCGGCACCTCGCTCCGGCATCCGCCCGTTGCGGCGGAGTGAGGCCTTCAGCCGCAAAAATCAAAGCCGCCGCGGTATTCCCGCAGCGGCTTTCTTTTTACTTCACCCTATAGTAAACGACGGCTATCGCAATCAGAGAAGCGACGAAGAACCACATGGTACGGACCATCTCCCGCACCATAATCCGGTTCTCCAGCTCTTCCTTCTGCCGGTCGTATTCTTTGCGATCCAAGGTAAATCCCTCCTCCCCCACTGTCACACGTTGTGATAAGGGAGGACTTCGCCCACATACCTCGACTTGTACTTCAGAGGCTCGAGCATGAGATGCTTCCATTCAATCGGTATGGTAACGAGCAGCCTGATCTTCATGGCCGCCGGTACCGGGTCGAACAACTCCCGAACCTCGCCGGGAACGCCGTTCGCGAGAGGCTTAGGCCCCGTATGAGGCAGGGACGGCTTGTGATGCACCGCCGAGATGGCGTGGTCCTGCGCTTTGATCGTCAGATAATACCCGTGGGTCTGATCCGGATCCACCGTATGGACATTCGAGAGAAGCCCCCATGGAAGCATCAGGAGAAGAAACAGCAGCTGAATCGTCCCTTTTCGATTGCTCCAGGCTTGCCGCATCGTAAACCCTCTCCTCTCTCTTTACAACTCTTACGGCTTCACTCCTGCTAGTGAATGCTCTTCTTCTTGAACCGTCCGCCCTTGACATCATGGATGTTGCCCACCGCCAGGAAAGCCGCGGAATCAATCTCTTCTACGATGGTCTTCAGCTTCGCTTCCTCCAGCCGGTTGATGACGCAGAAGATGACCTTCTTGTCATCGCCGGTGAAGGCTCCTTCTCCGTTCAGGTACGTCACTCCGCGCCCCAGGCGGCTGATGATGGAGACGCCGATCTCCTTATGCTTGTCGCTGATGACCCAGACCGACTTGGACTCGTTGAAGCCCTCGATGGTGACGTCGATCATCTTGTAGGCAATGTAGTAGGCGATCAAGGAATACATCGCGTTGTTCCAGCCGAAGACGAAGCCGGCGCTGCCGAGGATGAAGACATTGAAGAACATGACCATCTCGCCCACCGAGAACGGAGACTTCTTCGTGAACAGTATGGCGATGATCTCCGTGCCGTCCAGCGAGCCGCCGGAGCGGATGACCAGACCCACCCCAATGCCAAGGATGATGCCGCCGAACACGGCCGCCAGGAGCGGATCGATGGTGATCGGGGGGACGGGATGCAGGAAGGTAGTGCCCACCGACATGACGAAGACGGAGAAGAGGGTGGACAGGGCGAAGGTCTTGCCGATCTGCTTATACCCGACGAACAGGAATGGCAGATTAAGAAGGAAGAGGAATGCGCCCAGCGGAAGATGGAACAGATGCGCCGCGATAATGGAGATGCCTACGATTCCCCCGTCGATGATGTTATTCGGCACGAGGAATATCTCCAGGCCGATGGAAACCAGGCTGGCTCCCAGCAGCATCATGATGGAGCGGAGGGCGAATTTCTTAGTCGTCAGCTTGCTGTGATGTGGCTGCTTCATCGCCCCCGGGCTCGGCATTACGTTGGCTTGAATGTTCATGTACTCTCCTCCTGATTCGATTTGGGATTCATCAGCTCGAATTCGAGCTTGATTTCCTTCACAACGAGCTCCAGAGCCGAGATCTGCCCTTGGATGAAATCGTGTTTATCTTCAAAGCCGTGCTTATCCAACTGCTCGGTAAGCACATTTTTGCGGAGCTCCAGGCGTGCCAGGTAATATTCCACTTTCGATTTACGGTAAGTCTCAGCCATCGGTATGCACCTCGAAGAGTAATGGTAGTTTCGTAACATTTAAGCTACGTTATAGTTATATTGTATACGTTTGTATACAATTAGTCAACTTTCATTTCCATTCCTAACAAAAAAACGCACACCCTTGGGTATGCGCTTATCGCTCTATTGGCCTAACCTTTCGCTTTCTCGGAGGTCTCCGCGTACTTCTTGAAGTTATCCATGAACGCCTGCCATCCGGCCTGCTGCATCTCGACGGGGTTCGACTCTTCCGCTTCGAAGGACTCGATGATCTTCGTTCCGTTCTCTTGGGGGAGGAAGGAAATATTCACCCTGCGCCCGTCGTCCAAGGTGTAGGCAATGGTATCGTTCAGCCTGACCTCGTCGTAGACACCGCCGAAGTCAAAGCCGAAGCTTCCGTCCTTGGCCTCCATCCGGGTGGTGAATCTTTCGCCGACCCTTAGGTCGTTCTCGGCGCGGGGCGCGTGCCAATCTTCGGATGCGAAGCTCCACTGCGTAATATGCTGCGGCTCCGTCCAATACTTCCAAACGTTGTCAACGGGAGCAAGAACGATTGTTTCGACCGTGATCGTGACCGGACTGTTGGTTCCCATTCATGAACCTCCTCGAGAGCTTCTTTAGAATAATTACTATATTAGTATAACAGAAAAACCTCTCCGTGTTTCTTCCCGACTGCTATTTTTTACCGAGAACCGAAATTCCATTCGAATTGATTTTATTCAACCTATATCGTATTATCGTAATATACAGATTAAACGAAAATTAAACGAGGTGTTCCTGATGGATCGCAATTTCAAGGTCTATAACCAAACGGCCGATATCTTGAAGGCCATTGCCCATCCCGTCCGGCTCTGTATCATCAAGGGCCTGCTTGAAAAAGGAAGCTGCAATGTCTCCCACATGCAGGAGTGTCTGGAGCTGCCGCAATCTACCGTATCCCAGCATCTGCAGAAGCTGCGCAGCCTGGGCATCGTGGAGACAGAGCGGCAGGGGCTCGAGATGATCTACTCGGTCAAGAATGAGAAGATCAAACAGCTGATCATCCTATTTTTGGGGGAGGAAGCCAGCCATGACTAAGAAGAAAGTCCTGATCGTCGGCGGTGTCGCCGGCGGCGCCTCCGCAGCAGCCCGTCTTCGGAGGCTGGATGAGGACGCTCATATCGTCATGTTCGAACGGGATCCGTACATTTCCTTTGCCAACTGCGGTCTTCCCTATTATATCGGGGGGTCTATCCAGGATCGCTCCAAGCTGCTGGTTCAGACGCCGGAGGCCATGCACAAGCGCTTTACTATCGATGTCCGCATCCACAGTGAGGTGGTGTCCGTCGACCCGGTGAACAAGAGGGTTCGGGTCCGCAGCCAGAATCGGGGAGTGTACGAAGAGAGCTATGACGCCCTTATTTTGTCTCCCGGCGCCAAGCCCATCCGCCCGAATTGGCCCGGTGTGGGGAGCTCCAAGATTCTCACGCTCCGGAACATCCCGGACACGGATAAGGTGAAGGCCAAGGTCGAGGAGGAGGGAACCCGTTCAGCCGTGGTCATCGGCGGCGGCTTCATCGGCGTGGAAATGGCGGAGAATCTGAAGGAGGCGGGCTTGGAGGTCACCTTGATCGAAGCCGGACCGCAGATTCTCGCTCCCTTCGATCCCGAGATGGCTTCCGTTCTGGCCAAGGAGCTGGAAGACAAGGGGATCGGAATGATCTTCTCGGATATGGTTCAGGGCTTCGAGGAGTCCGGGAGCCAGATTGCCGTGAAGCTGGCAAGTGGGAGGGTGCTTCGGAGCGAGATGGTCCTGCTGGCCGTCGGCGTCACGCCCGATACGGACTTCCTGAAGGACAGCGGCTTGGCGCTCGGCCCCCGCGGACATATTGAAGTGAATGAACGGATGGAGACGAACCTGCAGGATGTGTATGCCGTCGGCGATGCGGTTCAAGTGGTGGACTATGTCAACGGTCAGAAGACGGCCATCCCCCTCGCCGGCCCCGCCAACAAGCAGGGACGGATTGCCGCGGACAATGTGGCCGGACTGGCGACCACCTACAAGGGCTCCCAGGGCACGTCCATCATCAAGGTATTCGGCTTGACCGGCGCCGCCACCGGCAGCAGCGAGAAAACCCTGGCCCGGATGAACCTGCCGTACCACGTGATCCATGTCCATCCGAATAGCCATGCTTCCTACTATCCGGGGGCCACCCCCATCTCCCTGAAGCTTCTGTTCGATCCGCAGGGAGTCGTTCTGGGGGCTCAGGCCGTGGGCTATGACGGGGTGGATAAGCGGATCGACGATATCGCCACCGTCATTCGCTTCCGAGGGACCGTTACCGATCTGACCGAGCTGGAGTTGTCCTATGCGCCGCCCTACTCTTCGGCCAAGGATCCGGTGAACATGGCCGGCTATGCGGCGGAGAACGTCCTCGCGGGCAGAACCCGAGTCTTCGTCCCCTCCGATCTGGAGCAGCGCGATCCCGCCGCCACTCTGCTGGTGGACGTTCGCACGGCGATGGAGCATGCCAATGGCCATATTCCGGGGTCCCTCTCCATTCCCGTCGATGAGCTGCGGGACCGGTTGAGTGAGCTGGATCCGTCCCAGGAGATCTGGGTCTACTGCCAGGTCGGCCTGCGCGGCTACACCGCATCGAGAATATTGAGCCAAAAAGGCTTCCGGGTCCGGAATCTGACCGGCGGCTACAAGACCTATCTCATGAGCCGCTATCAACCGAAGCCCGCCTCTCCCTCCGCTCCATCCGGTCCCGCTCAGGAGATCGCGGCAGCCGTCGAAACGGCACCCGCTCCTGCGGCGATGGCCGATGCGGCGCTCCCGTCCGCAATGCCAGCGGCGCCTGATGCCGTTCTGGATGCCTGCGGCCTGTGCTGCCCTGGTCCGCTGATCCAAGTGAAGCAGCGCATGGACCAGCTGCTGAACGGCCAGGTGCTTCAAGTGACGGCTTCGGACCCCGGCTTCTATGAGGATATCCGGGCCTGGGCCCAGATGTCCCGCAACCGTCTGCTGAAGGTCACCAAGCTGCCTAACGGCATGATCGAGGCTTATCTGTGCAAGGGGGACGGTGCCGCTTCATCCGTGCCTGCAGCCCTTCCTTCCGCCTCCCATCAAGCCAGCACGATGGTAGTCTTCAGCGGCGACCTGGACCGGGCCATCGCTTCCTTCATCATCGCCAACGGAGCGGCGGCAAGCGGGAAGAAGGTCACCATGTTCTTCACCTTCTGGGGGCTGAACATCATACGGAAGCCCGGGCGGGTTCCCGTCCGGAAATCGATCATCGGCCGCATGTTCGGCGCCATGATGCCCCGGGGTAGCCGGAGGCTGGCCTTGTCCCAGATGAATATGATGGGCATGGGTCCCCGGATCATCCGGGGGCTGATGAAGAGCAAGAATGTCTCCTCCTTGGAGGAGCTGATCCGAACGGCTCTTGATCAAGGCGTGGAGATCGTAGCCTGCCAGATGTCGATGGATCTGATGGGGATCACCCGAGAGGAATTGATCGACGGAGTGGGCATCGGCGGGGTCGGGTATTACCTCGGCCGAGCGGATGGATCCGGTCATAACTTGTTTATTTAAACGTTAGAGGATGGAAGGGGACCCCTATGATGAATCCCAATACACCCATATGGCGCGACATGTCAGCCGGTTCGCCTGCCCTGATTGCGGCGGGTTATCGCCATTCCGTCGGGCTCCAGTCCGACGGTACGGTAACGGCTGCGGGGGATAACCGATACGGCTCTTGTGATGTCGGCGGCTGGCGTGATATCGTGGCGGTTGCAGCAGGGAACGCCCATACGGGCAATTCCCACACGGTGGGGCTCAAGTCGGACGGCACCGTAGTTGCAGTGGGCTGGAATAAGCATCACCAATGCGAGGTGAGCGGCTGGCACGACATGGTGGCTATTGCAGCAGGCTGGCGCCGGACCGTCGGCCTTCGGTCGGATGGCACAGTGGCTGCAGTAGGCCGGAATCACGAAGGTGAATGCGAGGTAAGCGGGTGGCATGATATCGTAGCGCTGGCGGCAGGGGATTGGCATACCGTCGGGCTGCAATCGGACGGTACGGTGACGGCTGTGGGCAATAACCGGTATGGCCAATGCCGTATCGGGGATTGGTCCAGCATCACGGCGGTTGCGGCCGGTTACCTCCACACCGTCGGTCTCCGATCAGACGGCACGGTGGTTGCGGCCGGTTGGAATAAACGCAGAGCTTGCGAGGTGAGCGGCTGGCGCGGTATCGTGGCAATTGCGGCAGGCAGCAATCATACCGTCGGCCTACGATCGGACGGTACGGTGGACGCCGCAGGCTGGAATGAGCACGGCCAATGCCGTGTGGAGGGCTGGCGCGATATCGTGGCGGTTGTGGCAGGCTGCGCGCATACCATCGGGCTGCAATCGGACGGCACGGTGATTGCTGTCGGCCATAACCAATCGGGACAATGCGAGGTAGGCGGCTGGCAAGGCATCCGATTGCCCGGCAGATCGAACGGGTGAGCATTTTCACTTGTGACGCATATCATTTCCAAATTCATCCATTGTACTTAGACTCTGGGTTAGTACGATTTCTAACCCTGGAGGTTTTGTGAACATGGAGCGTATCCGTATTATCGAGATCCCGCCTCTCAAAGTCGTGAATTCGGGAAATCTATCCTCTATGGAGGTCTTCGAAGCGTTCGACCGATGGTGGTCGTCTATTGATGTTAAGATCTACATTACACCCCGCGACTTTATGTGGTATAACGACAAGAAAGGGTACTGGGAATGGTTCTTTGCGCTGCCGGAGGGACATCAAGATAGTGGCGGATACGAAGTGGTCGATTTCCCTGGGGGATTGTATGCTGTTGCCACTTCCAAGGATGCAGATGAAGCGGCTCTGAACGAAACAAAAGCAGCCCTATTCTCATGGATCGAGACAAGTGGCTGCTTTGCATTATCCACAAGCGAGAATGATTCTGCGGAACGTTACGTGATGGCCCATGTCATTACACCCAAGGTGTTCAAGGAGAAAATGGGCTATCATCTGTCGGATATCTTCGTGCCGATTGTGGTGAAGTAACAACCGGTATACGATTAGGATGCCTCCTTGATGTCCGGGAATGGATCAGGGAGGCTGTTCCAGTCTCCATGAAGCTCCTCTTCGGTCAACAAGCATTCGTCCAGCATCCTGACGATCTCCATACGGTCCATGTCCATCCCGATAAACACCACTCGCGTGCACCGGTCCCCATATTGCGGATGCCAGCTCTCCCGAAGCTCCGGGTCCTCCTCCAGCATCACCTTAAGCTCTTCCTTCGGTGCAGCAGCCGCCCAATAGCCAGCTGGACCGAACATGATCGAAGGGCCTGCTTGGCTGAAGCTCTGCGCCATCTCGTTGCGGGTGGCCAGCCACACCATACCCTTGGCCCGAACGATCTCAGCCGGCCAATCCTGCATCCAACCCATAAGCCTGCCGGGATGAAACGGCTTGATACGTTCATACACGAAAGAGGAGATGCCGTACTCCTCCGTCTCCGGTACATGCTCCGTCGATTCCAGCTCTTGCATCCAGCCGGCGGAACGGCTCGCTTCATCGAAGTCGAAACGGCCGGTATTCAGAATTTCTGCCGGGTCAACCTGGCCCTTGGAGGTTCGAATCAGCTTCGCCCGAGGCTGAAGCTTGCGCAATACACCTTCCAACTGGGTCAGTTCCTTCTCCTCAACCAGGTCGCACTTGTTCAATAGAAGCACATCACAGAACTCAATCTGATCCACCAACAGATCCACCACGTCACGCGTATCGGCCGTATCAACTGCTTGGCTGCGCTCCAAGAGGGTCTCTCCAGAGGTATAGTCATGCCAAAAGCGGTAGGCGTCCACCACCGTCACCATAGTGTCAAGCCTGCAATACCTCGACAGATCTATACCTAGCTCCTCATCAACGTAGGTAAAAGTTTGGGCGACCGGTATGGGCTCCCCCACCCCTGTGGATTCGATCAGGATGTAGTCGAACCGGTTTTCCTGCACCAGACGCTCCACTTCCTTCAGAAGATCCTCCCGGAGCGTGCAGCAGATGCAGCCATTGGAGAGCTCCACCAATTTCTCGTCCGTCCGGGATAATCCGCCCCCACCTTGTATCAAGGCCGCGTCGATATTCACTTCGCTCAAGTCATTCACGATAACCGCCACCTTCAAGCCGTTTCGGTTATGTAAGACATGGTTCATAACGGTCGTTTTGCCGGAGCCTAGGTATCCGCATAATACGGTTACCGGGATTCGGGAATTCGCAGCATCCATACAGCTTAAGCCTCCTCTATTGGTTAACCTCTATCCTTATTCGTAATAATTACGTTTAACCTATATTAGGACATTCCATTATTCCTGTCAATCTCCCCTGAACGCAGGAATTTGACTATCCCTTCCAAATCCTTTATTATCGTAATAGTTACGATTACTATTAAGGATGGTGCCATTATGTCATTGAACCCACCGAATGACTCCCGAATTCCGGTCACGGTATTGACTGGCTTCCTGGGCGCGGGCAAGACCACCCTGCTCAATCATGTGCTGACTGCGGATCACGGGCAGAAGATCGCGGTCATCGTCAATGAGTTCGGTGAAGTGGGAATTGATAACCAGTTGGTAGTAGGCGCTGATGAGGAAATATTCGAGATGAACAACGGGTGTATCTGCTGCACGGTTCGCGGGGATTTGATCCGGATCCTGGGTGAATTGATGGAAGCCAAGCGCGGTATCGGAGACCGCAAGGTGGATTTCGACCGCATTCTGATCGAAACGACAGGCTTAGCCGATCCTGGTCCCGTAGCGCAGACCTTCTTCGTCGATGAGGAGATGGCGGAATACTACCAATTGGATGCGATCGTTACCGTTGTGGATGCAAGGCACATCAGCCAGCACCTGGATGAGGGCCATGAAGCCCAAGAGCAGGTCGCCTTCGCCGATGTCATCCTGCTGAACAAGACGGATCTCGTCGACGAGTCCGAGCTGGTCTCGCTGGAAGCCCGCCTTAAGGCCATGAACGGAGCGGCCAAGCTGTACCGCACCTGCCGATCGCAGATTGATCTCAACCGAATCTTGGGTATTCAAGCCTTCGATCTATCCAAGAAGCTGGAGATCGAGCCTGATTTCCTCGAAGAAGAGCATCATGATCATGACGACCAGGTAACATCGTTCGCCTTGGTTGAGGAGCGGCCTCTGGAGCTGGACAAGCTGGAGCGATTCCTTGGGGTTTGGCTTTCCGAGCATGGCGAGGATACCTTCCGTTACAAAGGCGTTCTGAATATCAGAGGGGTCCGCGAACGCGTCGTATTCCAGGGAATCCACATGCTGTTCGATTCTACGCCGGATCGTCCATGGAGAGAGGATGAAGCCCGCCGCAGTGAGTTTGTTGTGATTGGAAGAAACCTGAACGAGGAATGGTTCCGGGAGCAGTTCGCTCTCTGTGCTGCCGGAGCGTAGAACCGCCGCGGTATGTATCCCGTTGTAGGATGAGGTCAGCCAGGATTTGCTGGTTGACCTCTTTTCGTTTTGCTGAAAAGAGGGGATTTTTTCTAGATGTTGAATTTGTTAGTTAGGAAATTTTCGTATTTCGCAACACAGGACAGGTCAAACACTCCTTATAAGGATTACCATTAGAGGTGTTATGAGAACCAATACCAAGACGGATTGGCATCGTAGGGTGGAAGAAGCGATCCTTCGGATTTTGAATACCTTGGATGAACCCTTGCATTTTCGGCAGATTTCCAGAGAAGTCCACTCGTCGCCCTATCATTTCCACCGTAAGTTTCGCGAGCTTACTGGCGAGAATGTACATGAGTGCCTGAAGAGACTCCGTATGGAAAGAGCCATGCATGTGCTGCGGCATTCTGATGTTGATATCACCACACTTGCATTGGACTCCGGATATGAGACACCAGAATCGTTCACCAAGGCGTTTAAACGCATTTATGGTCTGACTCCTACAGATGCCAGGAGGCTTCCAAGCTGGAATGGGTGCATATACTCTTCCGTTGGCCTACATTACAGCGAGAAGCAAAAATCACATTGGTTCTACCTCAATCCAGAAGGAGTGGATCCATTGGAAACCAAGATTATTGCTTTTGCCCCGAAACGAGTGGTTGGCGTTCAGAACATCGGTGACTATTGGGGCTTGCCTCATGCATGGGAGAAGTTCCATAAGATCCTTGGACAACATGGGCTGTATCCCCATGCCAAGGAGTGGATGTCGGTATTCCCCGACCATTCCCCCGAAATCCCAATGAAAGACAAACGATCATTTGCTGCCGTTGTAGTCGATTCCGATTTCGACAACAACTTCGATCTCCAGGAAACGATCATTCCGGACGGATTATATGCCGTGACCGTCCACTTTGGTTCTTCCGAAGAAATTGGCCCTACTTGGGATCGTTGGGTTCAAGAATGGCTTCCGGATAGCGGGTGGAGAGCCGATCCATCCAGACCGAACTATGAATGGTATCAAAATCGATGTGTCCCCCCCGAATTAACATTGACCTTCCTCTGCACCCCTGTAGTGAAGATGGAAGATTAGACCTCCAGGCCCCTCAACTAACAGTTGGAGGGGTTTTGGATTTTACCCTCCTTCCGTTGATGGTTCTTCATAAGCTTGCAATCTATAATAAGGGTAACGACGTCGTAATCGGAATCCAGGGGATGAACACATGATTTGCACCGAAAAAGTAGGAAAGCGAATAGCGAATCTTCGCAAAGAAAAAGAGCTGTCCCAAGAGCAGCTAGCCGAACAATTAAACGTCAGCTCGCAGGCCGTGTCCAAGTGGGAAACAGGGAAGTCTCTTCCCGATACCTCGACCCTTCCTCTTCTCGCTAAAGTCTTGGGACATACCATCGACAGCCTGCTGCTGCCTCAGGAGTTATTCGTCCTGAAGGCTATATACACGGACGGCGTAGACCATCATGATATCACGGCTTATATGAATCAGATCATCGTTGGCAACCGCCTGGTGCTGCATTTGAGTGAGCAGTCCGTTCCGGTTACGATTCCCAATGACCGAATAAAGGTGCTCTTGCTCAAGTATGAGACACCTTCGGGCGTTTACTACACCTATGTCCCTGCGGGCAGCTCGCTCACTCTTGACGCCGCTTCAACCGGCTACAAGACCGTTCCGGGCGGTTTAAACATTGTATTCGCTAGGTATGGCAACCACTTGAACCATCTCGATGTGCTTCGTAAGCTGGAGCATTACAGCTTCTTTCAATGGAAGCAGTTTACGATTGACCATGAGCGGTTTCCCAGCCTGATCCATAATGAAGGACCGGACTACCTTCTTCTTGTATATGTCAATTCAACCGGTATCCATGTGGTAAGCGGCCTTGAGGGGGAACAGGTTCATTATTCATCCGATCGCTCTGAGCTATCGGTCAGCAGTCTCAAGCATGAATCCTATATCGTGGAGCAAGTCCCCAACCTGCAATTCGGCAAGGGGATGGATTGTTCCTGGGCAGGCGCCTTCTATATGTCCCTCCGCACGATGGGCATTCAAACCACCTATGAAGAGGTGATGGGCGTCTCGGGAGCATGTTGGCGAATGGCTTTTGCACCAGTGTGGGATTACAGCTCCGTTGATGGCCTAGTCGTCTATGACCATGCGAGTCCAGCGTTTAAAGCCTATGGCTACCATCCCATCTGGGCGGATCGAATCAGCCGCGAGGAGCGCAGCTTGGTGGAGCAGGGTATCATGGATAGCATCCGCAAACACCAGCTTCCCATCGCCATTAATCTTAGAGTTGCTCCTGAATGGGGCGTCATGACGGGGTATCTCGAGAATGGCAACCGGTTGTTATGCCGGTCCTACTTCGACGAGGAAACCTTCGAGGGCTTGAGAGATGACGCCGATTTTCAAGAAGATATGAAAGCGACCAAGGGCTATCTATACGTAGACAACTGGCCCTTCGCCATCGTACGCTTCGGGGAACCGACAGCCCCTCCGTCAGCAGCCGAAAGCCTGCTTGTTTCACTGAAGATCAAAGTAGAATCCATGAGTATGCTGGAATCTCGAGGCTATAAGATGGGTTATGAGGCGTTGAAGACGTGGAGGGAAGGCTTGCTGGATGAAGGCTGGTACCAGACTGCGGACGGTGAAAGCTATGCACGAAGACTAGGGGTCAACCACTTCTGTATGATGTCCTTATTGGATGCCCGCAGGTCTGCTGCTGTGTATTTGAAAGCTTCACATCGGCTGCTTCAAGGACATAGAGAAGTTGCTCTGCTGGAAGAGATGGCAGAGCTCTATGAACAGATCTATCAAGAGATTGAACGGGTCTACCAGGAGCTTCCGAGCCCTACATCCACCGAAGGAGTGGCTACGTACAAGACCTGGACACATCAGCATAGAGAGAACCAAGCCGATATGCTGCAGACCTTGATCTCCCTCGAACGTAAGAGCGATGAGCTGGCCCAGCAGATTCTGACCATTGTTGCTCTCTAGTTAAGTGGTTAAGATGGCCACTTGAAATGCAGTAAGCCCGGCCTTGGATAAGGCCGGGTCTATAATAAAGTGATATCAGATCGTCGCATTACCGTTTAGCGTTAGTTGAATGACCTGACTCCAAAATTTGAATGAGTTGGTTCAATTCAGCTCCATAGATCATGGCGAACTTAACCTGAACATAATCCGCAATGACTGCGGAGGAATCATTCTTAATGATCCATAACTCATAATTCGTAATTCTCAGCTCATCCCCTTTACGTTCTAACCAGAATGTGTAGTCAGAGTCACCAACCGTATCGATTTGCCTATCCTGCCATTTAAGCCCCCCTGTAATTTCGTTTATCTGGTTCATTTGATGAATATCCGTGATCTTGTAGAAATCAATACCCGGTTTTTCAGTCCTATTGGCTACTTTTATCCACTCGGAAGATTGTTCGTCTTTTGAACATGCACTCAACAGAAACACCAGGAGCAGCACAAAGACAGGCTTTCTTTTTTTCATATTCCCTCCCTAACAGCACCCTTATTCTTCCATATAATTGACGTATGGAGATCTTTTTTTGTTACGTCAGGTTGCGAATTTCACCTCCGGAAAGTGGCTATCCGGACCTTTCAATAAGATTCCGCCTTTATTTTTCAGATACTTATCGAAGAAATCCAGCATATAGGCATTGATCACGGAGCTCGCTCTTTCGGGCGCCATCTTGCCTGTAATACCCAGCATGTTGAAGATCGGAGAAATGAACTGTACGTCTGCAAAATTCATGTGCTCGGTATGTTCGATATAGAGGACTTGCCCCCCTTCCTCGACCGTTTCGCGCATCCGTTTAAGCTCCAGCCTTTTATCTTCCGCTACTTGATCCTCCCACTCTCTTGTCGAGCCCATCCAAATAAGCTCTGCATCCGTGTAGACCCGGTTATCCATCACCCTTTTTAATTGTTCGAAATAGCTTTCCGAGTGGATGAACAAAAATGGCTTCCTCAGATTCTCTCGGTCACGCAGACGATAAAGCCCTCCATCAAGGTCTATTCCAGCCGCGATTCGCGGATCGTAAGAAGCGTCATAGGCCGTCGCTCCGCCGATGGAATGACCGAACACCCCGACATGACCGAGATCCATCCTCCCATTGAGATGACTGGGAATCTGCCCCGATTGGATAAGCTCGAATTGGTCCAGCACAAACGCCACATCGTCGGTTAGCACTTTTCCCAGCTTGTCGCGAGCTGCTCTACTCGCCCGGTAATCTTGGTCAGGCGAGAATAAATCGTTGGTTGTGCTGGTCGTGATTCGCCCGTCCGGAAACTTGGTTCCGAATGTGTTGTAGGTATGGTCGATCACAGCCACGATATAGCCGTGACTTGCGAGATTTTCGGCCTGCGACGTGTGAAGGAACCTGGAGGAGCCGTTGCCGGGATTCGCAAGGATCAGCGGGTATGAGGTCTGTACCGAAGAGACTTCGGCCCCCGAATAAGCATGACTGGATACGTACTTCAGGTGTTGAAAAGTAAATTCGGGAAGGCCATACTCCGCGGCCATATAACGTAAAATCGGGGGATCGGGAACAAAGGGAGCATGCTTACCGGTACCAGCTTGGGCCGGATACCATACCTGAACCATCAATTCTCTCTTGCCCTCTCCGGCGTCGTCGAACATTTCTTCCCTATTTGTATCCACGAGATGAAACGTTTGCGTCCCTACCTTATATTCGCCTGCCGGTTCAGGTAGTTCGAATACCGGAAAAGCATACATGAGCCCCGCTGTTGCCACCAGCATGATCGCTATAGCGGTATAAGCTGAACCCAATAGGAATCGCGGGATTTTTCGGGGGCTGTTTTTTTTGAAATAACGATACCCTGAAACGGATAAAAAAAGGATCGATATGCAATAGAGGAACAACAGTTGAACTCTGTATCCTTCCACCACCCCATGAATAACAAGTACAAGCATGGCGATCCCGCTAGCAACGAGGATCGGAACTCTACGCCGTCCTTTTTGTAATAGAACGGTTAATGAAAGCAAGCCGATGGTTGACAAGTAAAGCAGCAGTTCAAACAGCCTCATCTTGATTCTCCTTTAATTCATCTCAATTATTTGTCCAACTCTCCTTTGCTACTGGTATTAAGACGGTTTCGGAATCCCAAATGTATCAACTACGTTCCTGATGGCTACAAAAATGCAGTAAACCCGGCCTGTGATATGGCCGGGTCGAAAATGAAGCTGTTTAAACATTGCGCTAAGGAAGGCCGCATGAATTATTGTTGCTTCACAAATACACCATATTCGGTAACCAGCTGTTTAGTACGCGGGTTAATCGCCTTTTCGTCATGAGCTACTTCACTCGAGTGCACCTTGGGGGCCTCCGATGTCCGTATAAACTCACCAAATTCCGTAATAATTCGTTCAGTCGAAAGCTTCGTTTGTAGAGCTTCTTCTGAACTAATTTTTTGTTGGGAAGTGACCGAGGCCGAAAAAGATTAGCATGATTGCCACGGCGGCCCAATAAGTCAGCCCCAGCACCTGCAGGTAGGCGCAGGGATCCACAACCACGGTGATACACGAGCTGGCTGCCTTCATACATGCCGAACGCAAGGATTAAGCCATTTGAATTGTGGCTTCATATGGCTCCATCGAAATATTCGTAGTTGACACGATGCCCTCCGGCTCCGGCCGGGGGGGGGCGCATATCAGCAAAAAAGTACAGCATATGGATTATTGTGATGTTGTGGGTAGCCGTGTAGTATTATGGTACTTTAAGGAAGTGAGGATGCGGTTCAAGTATGAGACGAGGAATAGTAATAATTGTTTTCGCTATAGCTCTTATGGTGATCTCTGGATGCCGAGAAGCAAATAGGACGATATCACTATCAAATACAGTAGGTGAACAAATCCTTTCGTGGAAGGAATACAAGAATGACGAGGTAAAAGTTAAGTACCCAGAAAATTGGGTGTTTGTGGACCCAGCTACTGAGGATATGCCTAAACAACATATGGCTGGGTTTTATGATAATGATAGTGAAACTGTGGAAGGCACTTTTTCAACTTTTGTTGTTGTTGCAAAGTTCGAATATGATTATTTCGTTTCATCAGCGGATGAATTGGCTTTGAGATACTTAAAAATATATAAAAGCTCCGCTTCTGAGTTTAAGACCTACAAGCAAAAAGCCTTTGAATTTTTGAAGCCAGAAGATGTAGGCTCTGGAAGTGATCAAAAACCGGGACTGCTGACGGCATCCTTTTTTGATGGTCGAGATGGAAACAAGTATATTCAAAATCTGCTTATTGTACCACAGGGTAAGGATGTTTATATCTTATCAACTCTAGCGTTGGAATCAGACTACGCTAAGCTCGAGCCGATATTTCATTCAATGATGAGCACCTTTAAACTGCGTGTTATGCCTGAGAATGCATAGTATAAAAAATATAGCTGGTGGCGTATGAATATTATCCATAGAAGTGGCCGGGCGCCGAAAGCCGCCATTCTTGGTCAAAATTCCTCTTGATGGTGAAGTTCAGCCGTTCTACCTGACCCAAGGGGACGATTTCCCGCCCCTGGATGCCCAATGGAAAGATGCATTGCGTTTTGCGATTCGCAAACTGCCTGGCGCCGTACATGTCCTCCACCTTGCCATCTTACCGAGCTGTACGCTCCTCGTTCAAGTTCGGAGATTTACTTCTTCTGCGCCGCTATTTTCAGCAGCACCGTTACAGCTTCGGCCCGGGTCGTCTCCCCATTCGGGGCGAATTCATCCCCGCCTCTCCCCGTCATCAGACCGAGCTTCTTCAACGACGCCACTGCGTTCTTTGCCCAGGCGGGGATATCCCCATCATCCGCGAAGCCGGTTGCCGTGCTCGCATCCGCCGGCAGCCCAAGTGCTCTGGCCGCCATCACCGCCATCTCGGCACGGCTTATTTCCGCATCCGGACGGAAGCTTCCGTCCTCGTAGCCTGATAACAGATTAGCCTGCACGGCCTGTGCCACCGCTTGCAGGGCCCATGCACCTATCTTCTCCGTATCATGGAAGACCAGCTTCGCTCCTTGGCCTTGTGCTCCCAACGCATTCATCAGCATGACCGTAAATTCCGCCCGTGTTACAACAGCATCCGGCCTGAATGTGCCGTCTGGATAGCCGCTGATGATCCCTTCGCCAGCGGCTTGGGTAATTTGGGCCTCCGCCCAGTGTCCGGAGATATCGCTGAAATGCATCGCCGCTTTCTCATCTGCGGGATCCGGCTTTTGGCCTTCATCAAGCACCGCAAATTTCGTAAAGTGATTGATCCCTACGGCGATGTGGTTACCATCTACTACCGTGCCGCCAGCTTTTGTCCAGATCCGCTTCTCTTCGTCGTAGTAGAAGACGGAAGGCTGCACACTTTTCGGCTCAAAGGCGATGGTCAGGGTTACCGGACTGCTGAAGTTCTCCGGAAAGCTCTTCAGGATCTCGAATACTGGACTGGCCAAGACCTCATGGTGCGTGAGCAGTCTTTGTGTATTCCCTACTCTTTGAACGGTTACATGCAGATCTTGCGCGAATGCATTCGCAGGAATGTGCAGCTTGATCTCCTTGTCCAAGCTGACCTCCCCTGCTCTGCCCGCCGCTAGTGAGAGTGTACCGTTAGTAGAGATGACTATACCGCTGGGGGGCGCAGACGGTGAATCACTTTCATTACCGCCTCCGCTATCAGGGGTTACGCCTGCAGCCTCGTGTGTTAAGGTTAGCTTATATTGCTTCACCGTCGTTCTATCTTCCGCGGCGACTTCAATGGTGATCGTGTTGGTACCACCTGTGATTAAGTCTATAGGTGCGCTTTCTTCTCCGCTCAACACCGTCATGCCGTTTACCTTCATCCTGGCGGTGCTATCGTATACGCTGGCCGTAACCGTGATACTGGAAACATCATTCCCCACATGGGCACGATATTCGGTTATGCTGGCTTCAAATGCAGGATCCAATTGGCCCCTCGACAGAATCAAGCTTTGTAAATCCGCATTATTGCTGCCCATCCTGTCCACGGTCAGGGTATACCCTTTCTGCGTACCATCCTGTGCCCTTACCGCAATCTGAATCAGGTTGGTCCCCACAAGCAAATTAGACGCCCGATAGGTATAGACTTGATCGGTTACGGAGCTGTAGGCTGCCCCCGTCACATGAAGCCGTTCATGGGGTTCCGCTTTCGTTAAGGACAACACGAGACTGGAGACCTCGTTAGGTATGTTCACCGAGTAATCCAAAATGGAAGGGTTAAACGCGGGTGACATGATACCTTGATCAAGGGTAAAGCCACTTAACTCCGCAATACCCGATGCGGCTCGGGTGACAGTCAACATGTAGGTTTTGGTGCTCCCATTCTGGGCCGTTACCGTAACCGGAATGGAATTCTGTCCGACGCTTAGATTCACTGTGGTTGAGCTGCCGCTGGAAATGGCCTCACCGCTGACCGTTATGGTGGCGGTACTGTCGTATACGCTGGCCGTAACCGTGATGCTATGGACCCCATTCGCCACATTTGCGGTATAAGTGGTGGTATCTTCCTCAAACCCCGGACTTAACGAAGCATCTGATAGCGTAAGCATACTTAGATTATTATTTTCACTCGGGGCCTCCCTCATAATAACGATCCGATACAACGTGTGTTGGGATGCATCCGCAGATGTAACGGAAATCGGAATCGTATTAGAACCGACTGATAGGGCTATGGGTCCAAAACTGGCGCCATTCGGCGCACTTACATCATTAATCGTCATAGTGGCAGAGCTATCGTTCAAAGCCGGTGTCAATGAAATGCTGTCCGTTTTATAAGGTACTTCCATCGCATAGTCGGTAGCGGAAACCGGATGCAGCGTTCCGGACGATACAAGTATCTCTCTTATAGTGGCATCATGGGGATAAGGTCGGAATAGATGAAAATGGTAGGTCTTCGTCGTAACATGGTCCGAAGCCGTTACTTTCACGTCAAACGTGTTCGTATTGTAATTCAAGTTAAGATTGCCGGTTGACGCCCAATACCCCAGGCTAACCCAGCTTCCGCCATTAAATGAGTATTCCATGGTTGCTTCGGGGTCCGCAGTCATAAAGGCAGTAAAGTAGTTATTTGTCGAACTCCCAAAAGTGGCCGAATATTCGGTCGTGCTTGAATTGAAGGCCGGGGAATACATATTCTCCATATAAATAGTGGACAAATCGGCATTGCCGGAGGCCATCGCTTTTTTCCCATCTGTCAACATGAAGGACAAGAACAACAAACATACCATTCCCATCACTACCATAACCGGATATAAGAAGCCTCTAGAAGTTTGGGGTCTGTTCATATTCATCCCACTACTTTCCTCTAATCTAGTCGATTCCGTGCATAGCCCGCTTTGTCGTTTAATGCTTCTACCAATTATAGCTAAAATCTATATTGTTTGCATTTAATTTAATATGAAACATATTATCGCATCCGCCGCCTGCTCCACAAAATCAGCAAACCCGGCCTATGATATAGGCCGGGTCGGGAATAAAGATGAATTCACAAAGAGATATCGAGAAAGCCCTTCTCTCTTATAAGCGCTGTTCGGTCACTCCCGTTACCGGATCGAAGATCAGCATCTTGGTTCCGATCTTATCGATGAAGAAGCGATCATGACTTACCGTAATGACCGCGCCGGGAAAATGGATGAGAGCTTGTTCCATAACCTGTATGCTCGTGAGGTCCAGATGGTTGGTCGGCTCGTCCAAGATAATAACGGCCGCTCCCGAGAGAAGACACTTAGCCAGCGCCACCCGAGCTTTCTGCCCGCCGGACAGATTACCGATCGCCTTGCTCAGATCCGCCTCCGAGAATTGCAGCATAGCTAGGAATTTGTTCACCTTCTTGCGCGGAGCGTCCAGTCCCAATCCATACGTATTCACCGCGTGGCTGACGGTATCCTTGGGATCAAGCTCCTCCCACATCCGATTGAAATAGGCATAATGAACCCCTTTCTCCCAGATAACCTCCCCGGAATCCGGCTTCTCCTGCCCGGTAAGCGCCTTAATGAGCGTGGACTTCCCGCTTCCGTTCGGTCCTACGATGACCAAGCGATCTTCCTTCTGAATATCGAAGCTAACGTTCTCGAAGATCTGTCTGCCTTCGTATGTCTGCCCAATCTTCTTCACTTCGCACAGCTTGTCCGGGAAGCGCAACCTCTCGTAGATGTCGGTAATCAGCACGTTAACGGGATGCGGCTCTATCCGCTTCTTGTTATCCGCCAGTTTACGCGAGAGTCGGTCCTTGGAGCCGGAATTCCGGTTCGCGCGATCGTCGATCGCCTCGGATTCCATGAGCAGCAGCTCTTCCTCCCACTCGAACTGGCGGTCCAGCTCCTTCTTGCGCATCTTCTTCTTACGGACGTAATCGCTGTAGTTGCCTTCGTATTCCTGAAAATGATAGTTCTCGATCTCGATCGTGCGCGTGACGACCTTGTCAATAAATTGCCGGTCATGCGACACCAGAATCATAGCTCCCTTGAATCGGTACAGCCACTGCTCCAGCCATGCGATCCCTTCCATATCCAAGTAATTCGTCGGCTCGTCGAGCAGAACGACATCGGGCAGCTCGATTAGCATCTTCGCGAGCGCCGCGCGGTTACGCCATCCTCCGGACAACTCATCGATTGGCTGGTTGCGGGATCTGTCGCTAAAACCTAGCTTCGTAAGCACCGTATTAATCTCGACGGACACGTTCCAGCCATCGAGATGATCCATCTGTTCGAATAACTCCGCTTGCCTTGCCAGCAGCGCATTCATCTCGCTATCGTCTGTAACCATGCCCAGCTGATCTCCGACCTCTTGCAGCTCTCGTTCGATCAGGGCAACCGTTTCGAAGCACGACTCCAATTCCTGCTGAACGGACCGGCTTCCGCTGAGTTCCGAGAATTGCGAGAAGTATCCGATCCGCACCTGAGGATCTATTTCTACTCTGCCGGAAGTCGGCTCTTCCTTACCCAGGATGAGCTTGAATACTGTCGACTTACCGGCGCCGTTCCGTCCGATTAGGCCGATACGTTCCCCTTGCATAACTCGAAAATATATGTCGCGAAAGATCATGGACTCTTCATACTTCTTCGTGACGTTCTCCAACCGTATTACGCTCATGGCTATCACCCTTCTGCTTCCAATACTCTAGAGTGATTATACCACCCTCGCCTGACGGAACGTTAACGGCCGATATGCTTTGTTATTCTTTCACATGGTGGAGCAGCTCGGTATCAATCTTCACATACACTAGGATTTTCCAGTGATAAGCTTACAAATATATGCTTATGACACTTTAGGAGGGTAATACAATGAGCAAGTACGACGAAGCCATGAAGCTGCTGGAAGAACAAGTGGGTAACAAAGACGCCCTGATCTCTCTGTCCACCATCGCGCTGGAACCGGGGGCCAATGGCAAAAGCCGTCCTGCCGCCCGCATTGTGGACGCCTATTATGAGGACGGCGCGTTCTACACCGTCACGTACGCAACCTCAAGCAAGATGCAGCAGATCGCCCAAAACCCGGAAGTCGCCGTTTGTATCATTGTCGAGAATTTTACAGCCGATGGTATCGGTGAAAACCTGGGTTGGGTATGCGACGAGAAAAACGCGGAGATGATGACAAAGCTGCGCGTCATATTCGCCGAGTGGTATAACGTAGCCAATAACGACGAAGACCCTAACACATGCTTGCTGCGCATTCGCCTGACCAAAGGCCTGTGGAATGACGCCCATAAAGGGATTAGGAATGAGATTGATTTTGTCCATAAGACGGTAAATTAGGTAGTCTATCTGGGCGTAATATGAGCTAGGTCCATGGTAAGTTAAGATGGCTCGCCGGGTTACTCGGGAGGGGTAAAAGTGGAGGGTATGAATAGCTTCAGTAAAATTGGAGAAGGACAAGATGCAGAAGTATATGCCATGGAAGATAACAAAGTATTGAAGTTATTTCGAAATTCAAATGATGAAAAAGTGGCTCTACGTGAAATGGAGATATTAAAAACAATGTATCGGAGTGGTTTGCTTGTTCCTAAGGTTTATGAATATGTAAATATATCAAGTAGACCCGGATTCGTTATGGAGCGAGTAACGGGAAATAGTATTTTATCAACAGTTGAAAAAAGACCTTATATAATGTTAAGAGTGTCAAAGATGTTTGGTCAGTACCATTCAGACATTCATAAAATTGCAGCTCCGGTTGAGATTCCTTTGTTAAAGGAAGGTTTAGAGAGGAGTATAACTGCAGTTCATTGTCTCGACGATGAAATTATTCAATATACCTTGAAGTTACTGTCTGAATTACCTGATGGAAATTGTATTTGTCATGGTGATTATAACCCGTCAAATGTTATTATCAACGGCGATAGTCCTGTATTTCTGGATTGGGGCGGTGTTAGTAGAGGTGATGCTACATCTGATGTTGCTCATACATTATTGATACTAAAAAACGGACAATTCCCACCAAATACCTCTTTTTTATTTAAACTCGCTTTAAAATTGGGACGAAATGCATTTGCAAATATTTATTTACGAACCTATCAACACTATAACCAGCTTGACCTATCAGTGCTTAGTAAATGGGAAATGGTCAGGGCTGTCGGGAGGCTTAGTTACGGGGGGAAAGAAGAGAGACCTGCTCTCGTAAAATACATAAAAAAATTCCACGAAAATAAAGGTAATAATAGGGTTATTTTATT
This sequence comes from Oryzibacillus soli, assembly GCF_051594765.1. Taxonomy (NCBI): domain Bacteria; kingdom Bacillati; phylum Bacillota; class Bacilli; order Caryophanales; family Paenibacillaceae; genus Oryzibacillus; species Oryzibacillus soli. Next base: position 20,746 of record NZ_JBPPGJ010000027.1, on the reverse strand, counting down.
CTGAATAATAGGATGACAAGTGGCAGCCAGGACATGGCAGCGGGCCGGGCGCTGTCCACGTCGCTTTGCTCATGGAACGACTGAAAACAGGTTGGATATTACATGGTCCAGAAACTGATCCGCATCGCTATTGAACTTCCAGCACACCCCGAACTTATCCACCAGCATACCGAAGCAGGATGACCACGGCGTATTGGATAACGGCATGATCACATGGCCGCCAACCGATAGATGATTAAAGTAAACCTCCAGCTTTTGTTTGTCCTCATAGACTAAACTGATCCATACGTTGTTTCCCTTCACCAACTCCCCTGTTACGCTCTTCATGGAAGGCAGCACATCTGACATCATGATTTTCCCGCCTGCGAATTCGATCGAAGACTCCATAATCATATTGCATTCATTTTCGGGCAGCGGGTAGCTTGGATTTTGTGGTAAGTCCCCAAACTTGACCTTTTTCACTACCGTTGCCTGAAGAGCCTCCGAATAAAAATCGATCGCTTGTTCGGCAACCCCATCAAAATTCAAATACGTAATAGCAGACATCCAGCATGACCTCCTTCTTGTGATACTTGTAGTATAATGGACGAAAGATGACATCTAGGTGTCACTGTTCTGAAACCATGCAGAAAAAAAGAGGGCCATGATGGACAAAGTGGAGAGACTCATTTCGATTATCATGATATTGCTGAAAAAAGAGGTTGTTTCTACAACGGAATTTTCAGAACTGTTCCATGTCTCCAAAAGAACGATTCTTCGCGATATGGAAACATTGAGCTTAGCGAATATCCCGATCTACTCCGTCCATGGGGTGAATGGCGGCTACGGCATCATGGATGAATACAAGGTGGATAAACGCCTGTTAAACAGCTCCGATCTAGAGAATATATTAACGGCGCTCGGTGGATTGGAACAAATCCTCCTTACCGAAGAAGTGGAACGAACGATAAAAAAAATAGAGGCAATGGTCAGTCCATTGTCTCTGCATCGTTCCATTCAACTGTCGTTTTATGATTGGGAAGGTCGGTCCGAGATTCTTGAAACCTTAAAGACATGTCAAGAATCCATTTTGAAGAAAAGGCTGGTTTCGTTTGATTATACAGATAAAGACGGGGCTGTAACGAATAGAATGGTCGAGCCCTATGAGCTGCATTTTAGTGAATCGAGTTGGTACTTGAGGGGTTTCTGTTTACATCGACAGGGATATCGAACATTCAAATTATCACGCATCGATCATATTACCGTGGATGAACGCGCGTTTCATCCCAGAGACGATTGGTCCGAGCAAGGACATCAAGCAAGTTATCTCCCGCGGCTCGTCACGATAAAGGCATGGATATCGCCTAGTATAAAAGATCAAATCATCGAAAGGTACGGTCGGAGGAGTATGGAAGACCATAAGTCCGGATTATTAATGGCGACCATTCTGGTCCCTCAAAACGATACGGGATTTCAATTCTTAGCTAGCTTCGGCACCCATCTAACAGTTGTAGAGCCCAAAACCTATGTGGAAGAGTTTCGAAACTATTTATATCAAATGATGGAGAACTATTCTTGATAAGGTCTCGTCGTTAGCTCGTATGAGCGATAGCGCTGATCTCAATTAATTGCTCAGGGAACGCCAGCGCTGTCACCCCAATGAGACTGCCGGCGGGACGGTGATGCCCCATATATTCTTTAAACAACTGGATACAAGGCTCGAAATGTTCCTTCACGTTTGTCAGGTAAATCTCAACATAAGCAAGATTGGACCTCGTGACGCCGAACCCCGCCAGTACGCGATCTAGATTATCAAGCGTCTGCCGGGTCTGCGCCTCGATGTCTCCCTCACCGACGAATCTGCTTTGCATATCGTGGGAAAATTGACCCGAAACATAGATCGTTCCGTTCATCGAATACCCCTGGGATATGCCGCTCCCTTCCTCCCATGCAACGCCATGATTAAATGTTCTTGCTATCCTCATTTTTGTTCTCCTTTCGTTCATAGTATGGTTAGTATAAGATGGTGGCAAACAAAAAAGTAGTACGCACTTTATTGATAGGTACTACCAGAAAGGATAGTGTTAACATGGGTATGGCTCAATACAAAGGCAAAGTGAAGCATCTTCAGGACACTCCCTTCGGTTATACACTTTCCGTCATTGGCGGCAAGTGGAAGATGGTTATTATCTACCTCCTAGCGGAGAACGAGCCGGTTCGATTTAACGATCTGAAGAGACAGATCGGGGTGATTACGTATAAAACACTGAGTTCGCAGCTCAAGGAGCTGGAGCAGGATGGAATGGTGGAACGGAAAGAATACCCCCAAGTTCCTCCAAAAGTGGAGTACCGACTTACAGATAAAGCAAAAACCCTACTCCCTATTCTTGAAGGGTTATGTGAGTGGGGAGCGCATCACCAACAGCCCTCTGTAATAAATAAAGACGTATGACAACTGTCTGTCATACGTCTGATACCTTATACTGCGTCATTTGTGATACGGTTCACCGCGTTGTCAGTAACGGCAAGTTTTACCTTGGACAAATTGAATAACATCCATCGCAAATCTATCCGGTTCTTCAAAATGAGGCAAATGACCACTCTCATCATAAATTTTCAAAAACCCGTTCCTAACGTCTCTTACAAATGCTTGTGTCTGCTCTTCACAAATAACCGGATCATGCCTTCCCTTAATTAGAAGAACTGGAACTATCAGGTCTTTAAGACTAGGAAGCAATGAATCAAAAATACGCCCTTCGTCAATTAATTTGGAAAAATGTATGTTACTGCGTCTCCCAAACTCCACCATCTGACTATCCGAATAATGGATCTTGCTGTAGTTATTACCGTCATTTGGTGTATAAACTTTCATTCTTAGTTCACCTAGTCCTTGACCTAATTCCATAAAAGCATCTAAGGTTTCGCGCGGTGGCTGATTCCCGTTTGCTACCGCTAAACATTCTCGTGCTTTTTCAACATTCCCAATGGACTCGTATAGACTTGAAGCTTTTCGTAACCAATTCCTAAAGGATTTAATAAAATCGAAAGATGGTCCCTCCATAATCAAGCATTCAATTGAGTTCGGATAATAGCTAGCATAGAGCACTCCTAAGAAACCTCCAAATGAATGCCCAAGTACGGACCATCTTTGAATACCTAGATTTTTACGAAGTTGCTCACAATCCTCCACCAAATCTTGAAGATTCAGTGGTTCATTTTCCTCAATTGCATCAGAACGCCAAACCCCACGCTGGTCAATACTAATTAATCGAAGTTTGTCTGAAAGTCGTTGTGTCTGATGTAACATAAATTCATAACAGCTTTCTCCTGGTCCACCATGCAGGTATAAAAGCGATGGAGCATTTTCATTACCGTGAATCTCCACATACAACCGTTTTCCCCGAACCTCTATTAGAACGCCCTCCATAGAAATCTCCTTTCTTTTAAAAAGACTGATTTCTACAATGCATATATATTTCTGTATAATGCGAGGACTTCCTTTTTTATACAATAGTCTTTACTTGAACCAGCCTTTCTCTTTGAAGTTTTTGATGGCTTCTATCCGGTTACCGACATTAAGTTTATCGAGAATAACGGATATATAATTACGGACCGTACCTGTCTTAAGGAAGAGCTCGCTGGCAATTTCCTTTGTATTCTTGCCGTCTGCCATAAGGGTCAGCACCTCATTCTCGCGTTCCGTTAATGGGTTTACTTCCGTGAATGCAACGTCTATCAGCTCCGGTGCATAGATGCGCCTTCCTGCCATTACGCTGCGCATCGATCCCGCCAGCTCCTCACTGGGGCTGTCCTTCAGCAGATAGCCGTAGACTCCCGCTTTAACGGCACGATCAAAATAACCCGGCCTGGCGAAGGTCGTCAGGATAATTACCTTGCATCCGCTCCCCTTCAGCTCCTCTGCTGCATCCAGCCCGCTTTTTGTCGGCATTTCAATATCCATAATACAAATGTCCGGCTTCAGCTCCTTCACGAGCTTTACCGCATCCTCGCCGTTATAGGCTTTTCCGACGACGGTAATGTCCCCTTCCAGCTCAATCAACGTGGCTAATGCTCCTAGAAGCATCTTCTGATCCTCAGCAATCACAACCCGTATCATCGATGCCCCTCCTACTCCTGGCGATTATAGGAATTCGGCACTTTCATCACTACCGTCGTTCCTTGGTCCGTTATCATGTCTAGGCTCCCGTTTACGAATTCTAACCGTTCGCGCATGCCCCGAATACCGTTACCTCGAACATGGTCCACCGGTATTTTCATTCCTATGCCATTATCCCTGATCGTGACGACGAGCTCCATCTTACCTGGTTCGATTACGATATCACAAGCAGTAGCCTGGCTGTGCTTCACGACATTGGTTACAGCTTCCTTGAGACACATACTAATGACATTCTCAACAATGAGCGAGGTATTATTCAATCTCGGATCGCCGGTGACGCTGAACTTTATTTGGGCTGCCTTAAGTACCTGATGAACGCGATGGAGTTCATCATCCAGCTTTATCCCTCTCATCTGCGTGACCAATTCTCGAACTTCTTTCAATGCAATTCGGGCTGTCTGATGAACATCCTGCATTTCGGCTGCAGCCTGCTTGGTATCGTGGTTGATCAACTTTCCGGCAAGCTCGCTCTTCAGTCCAATCAGAGACAGCCTCTGGCCGAGCGTATCATGCAAGTCACGGGCGATCCTTTGCCGTTCCTCGAGCTTAACCAGATCCGATATCCGCTTGTTTGCATCATCGAGCTGACCTTGTAGCCTATCTTCTTTACTGCGGTTATAGGTGTTGATCGGCAGCAATACGACGGTGATTAAACAGAGGAGGACAAAAGGAAGCTGTTTGAGAAAGTCCGGCTTTAGCATAATGAACCCATAGTTGACCGCCACTAACGTACTGGCAATATGAATGGAGTACAGAATAAAGAATACGGTACGGTTCCTCAAATAGCCAAGAAAAAAAGCCAAAAACAGCGAGAAATAAATATAGCCGAACATGATGCCCATTAGGCACGAGATTGCAATTTGAACGATTGTCCAGAAGTAGACGAGCTTGCCCTTGGATACAATCGACAACACGTAACAGATTAAATAAACGAATATCATGGAGATGCCAATGACAATGTCGTACGTGGAGGAGGATCGAAACACAAAATAAAAGGGAAAGATGTAAAAGACAACCCATACATACGGGTTGAGTCCAGTATGTTTGCGCAATACTTGACTCCACTTGTTCATAGGTCTTTTACTCCACCCTCTTTCCCTTCGCTCATGAACTTTCTTGTGGACGTTGTCTCAGCACAAACGGCTGATTCTCAACGGATGGGGTGACAGCGGTTTCTTTCCGCATCGCTTTCGCTTCCCTGAAAGAAACGAACTTCTTGCCCCCTTCACTCCACAGGCGATAACGCAATGATTTCAAGCTTGTCGACATTGTGATGGTTGTGGCTTTCTGAAGCGGCGGCACCGCTTGATGTGCTTTTTCCAAATAATAATTAGGAATCTTCGGGCTCAGGTGATGTACATGATGGAATCCGATATTACCCGTGATCCATTGAAGCATCTTCGGAAGCTTATAATAGGAGCTGCCTTCGACCGCAGCCTGCACATAGCTCCACTCTTCCTCATGCTCAAAATAGGAATCTTCAAACTGATGCTGAACATAGAACAGCCAAATACCCAGCACACCGGATACGAGAAAAATAGGGGCCTGCACCAACAATAACGCCTTCACTCCAACTAACAAGCCGATGAGGAGGTACAGCGCAACAATGGACACGTTGGTCACGTACGTATTGATTCGTTCCTGGTGTTTCGCACCCTTGCGATTAAATCGATATTCGATCAAAAATACCGCAATAGGCCCGATGAAAAACATGACAAAAGGGTTGCGGTATATTCGATATTGAAGTTTACGCCACCAGGTAGAAGCTGCATATTCTTCTGTAGTAAGGAGCCACATATCGCCGATTCCTCGTTTATCAAGGTTGCTGCTGGTCGCGTGATGAATCGAGTGGGTATGCTTCCATTGCCGGTAAGGTACGAAAGTTAGAACCCCTGTAATGGTACCCAACACATCATTCGCTGTACGGCTCTTAAAGAAAGACTGGTGACAACAATCGTGGAATATAATAAACGTGCGAACAACGAGGGCACCCGTAATTACCGCAAGCGGCAGCATCAGCCAAAACGATACCGCGAGCGCTGCATAGGACGTATACCAACATACCAATAACGGCGGAATAGTGGTAATAATTTGCCAAATACTCGTTTTCGTATTTGTTTCCTCGAATGGGACGACAGCTTGCTTGAGCCTAATCACTTCACTCTTCATCGACGAAATACAGCCTCCTTCGAATTCCCTGGTACGTCTCATTATACGAAACGACAGCTTCGGGGGTAAGACATAAACGTCAAGACTAGGACGTGACAAATGTCATATTTGAAGAGATCGATGAAACAAACCTGTTCCTTTTATGATAATGGTTTCATACGTGATAAACAATTCGTTGGTAATAATTCGAACATTGTGTGACATAGGGATGGTTTTTTTTGATTCTTATTTTTAACCATTACACATGTCACTATTCTATAGAACCCTTATGGACTATTGTTGAACTTAGTGAAATTAATCCTTTCACACATAACGAAATGGGGTATTTTTATGGGCTATCCACAATTGAAAATAGGTCATATGTTACCGAGTCTTCCCGTTATTCAGGGTGCCATGGGGGTAGGGATTTCTTTACATGGACTTGCTTCTGCTGTTGCTAATGCAGGAGGAATTGGTACCATATCAGGAACTGGGATTACTGTAGAGGAAATGAGATCACAAATAAGAAAGGCGAGGGATTGTATAAAGAATTCCGGATATATCGGAGTAAACGTCCTTTTTGCCATGAATGATTTTGCCCAAAAAATGAAAGCAGCCCTTGAAGAAAAGGTTGATTTCATCATATCTGGCGCTGGGATCTCAAGGGATATATATACTTGGGGTAAGGAAGCCGGCATCCCCGTCCTCTCCATTGTGTCCTCGGCGAAGCTGGCCAAGCTGTCAGAACGTCTTGGTGCTGCTGCTGTTGTTGTAGAAGGCCACGAAGCCGGCGGTCACCTGGGTACGGAAAGACCTTTGTTTGATATTTTGCCTGAAGTAACTGCAGCCGTCACCATTCCGGTTATTGCTGCTGGAGGAATTCTGTCTGGAGACGATCTTTTAAGAGCTTTACGTGCGGGGGCATCTGGAGTACAACTTGGAACGAGGTTCGTCGCTAGCGAAGAATGCGATGCACCATTATCTTTTAAGGAGAAATATGTAAACGCCCAGCAAGGAGATACCACCTTGATTCAATCATGTGTCGGGCTCCAAGGTCGTGCGATCAAGAACCATTTCACCAATCTTATTTCTGACGATAAAAAGGTAAAGATCAAGCAGTGCTTAAATTGCCTGAAAGACTGTTCTTACCGCTTTTGTATCCTTGATTCCTTGAACAATTCTATGAATGGGGATTGCGAGAATGGTCTTGTATTTGCTGGATCCCGAGTACATGAAATCAAAGAAATCTTGCCGGTCAAAACGATCCTTACCAATATGATGAGTGAATATAAAAAAGCATGCTTATGATGTAAGTTATCGTAGCGATACTGCCATCCAAAATGGCACTTTGAAGTGGGTAGTCCACTTTAAAGTGCCTTCTTACGCATGAATTACTTCTACACAAGTGAAAAGGGAGCACCGAGCTAATCCTCGGGCTCCCTGCTTTATGTCCAATCTTCTTGCTTCTAGTGAAACGACTTACTCTACCGTTACGCTCTTAGCCAGGTTGCGGGGCTTATCGACGTCGTGGCCCAGGGCCAGGGACGCATAGTAGGACAGCAGCTGCAGCGGAACGACGGACAGGGCCGGAGTCAGAAGACCGGTGGTCTTCGGAATGGTGAACACATGGTCCACGGACTTCTGCAGCTCGTCGTTGCCTTCGGAGACGATGCCCAGCACATTGGCGCCGCGGGCTTTCACTTCCTTGATGTTGCTCACGGTCTTCTCGAAGAGCTCCTCTTGGATCGCCAGGGCAATAACCGGGATGCCATCCTCGATCAGCGCCAGGGTTCCGTGCTTCAGCTCACCCGCCGGATAGGCTTCCGAGTGAATGTAGGAGATCTCCTTCAGCTTCAAGGAGCCTTCCAGCACCACCGCATAGTCGATGCCGCGGCCGATGAAGAACAGGTCCGTGTTCTTCGCGAATTCCTCCGCGTACTGCTTGATCTCCTCCGAGCGGGCCAGGATGCTCTCCACCTGCTGCGGCAGCTCCTTCATGTCCGCGATGATGCTGCGGATGGCTTCCGGAGTCTGGGTTCCCAGCGTTTGGGCCAGGAACAGACCGAACAGATAGAAGGCGATCAGCTGAGAGGTATACGCCTTGGTGGAGGCGACGGCGATCTCTGGGCCGGCCCAAGTGACGATGACGCTGTCCGCTTCGCGGGCAACCGAGCTGCCGACCACGTTAGTGATGGCCAGCACATGGGCGCCGCAGCGCTTCGCTTCCCGCAGGGCCGCCAGTGTATCCGCGGTTTCACCGGACTGGCTGACGACGATAACCAGCGTTTCCTTCGTGATGATCGGCTCCCGATACCGGTACTCGGAAGCTACATCCGCTTCAACCGGGATACGGGCCAGACGCTCGATGACGTTTTTACCGACCAGGCCGGCATGGTAAGCCGTACCGCAAGCAACGATATGAACATTGCGGATGCCCTTGATCTGCTCGGCGGACAGCTTCACTTCCGGAAGCTCGATCGCCGTTCCCGCATCGTTAATGCGCGCGCCCATGGTGTCGCGGTAAGCCTTCGGCTGCTCAAAGATCTCCTTCAGCATGAAGTGATCGAAGCCGCCTTTTTCAGCCGTGGTGATGTCCCAATCGACATGGAATAATTCCCGGGAAATGAAATTCCCCTCGATCGTCATCAATTCGACCCCTTCTTGGGTCAGAACAGCCATTTCCCCGTCGTTCAGGATATAAACGTTGCGGGTATGCTCGAGAATTGCCGGAATGTCGGAGCCGATGAAGTTCTCGCCTTCGCCTACGCCGATGATCAGCGGGCTGGCCAGTCGTACGGCAACCAGCTTCTCCGGCTCATATTCGGTCAGGACGCCCAGTGCGAATGCGCCGCGCATCCGTTTTACGGCCTTCTGAACAGCCTTCACGATGTCGCCTTCGTAGACCGATGCGATCAGGTGGGCAATGACCTCTGTGTCTGTTTCGGATACGAAATGAGCGCCTTCTGCGATCAACTCTTCCTTCAGGTTCAGGTAGTTCTCAATGATACCGTTATGGACAACAGAGAATTTCGAAGTATTGTCTGTGTGGGGATGGGAGTTCACATCCGAAGGCTTCCCGTGGGTCGCCCAACGGGTGTGGCCGATGCCGATATTTCCCTGCAGCGGCGCGTCCTCGAGGTTCGATTCCAGAATGGCCAGACGGCCTTTGGCTTTGCGCACTTCCAGACCGGCGCTCGTGAACACAGCGACGCCCGCGGAGTCGTAACCCCGGTACTCCAGCTTCTTCAGACCTTCAATCAGGATGCCCTGGGAGTTCCGTTTACCCACATAACCGACGATACCGCACATATATTGTATTCCTCCAATGATTTTTAGTTTTCAAAAGAGCGCTTCGAAATAAACCTTCGAACCCCGTCTCAAAAACGCAGGGCAAGAAGGTCCGGCTGTAATCCGAACTTCGTAGACATGCTCTATGTGGTCCGTGCCTCGCACGGATACTGTTCATGGTTCAAGCAATCCTGTTGGAGTCTTGTACGGCCGGTTGCCCGCGCCGGTTTGCCCTCCAACTTCACGACCTGGTTGCTGCAGGCCGGAAGGTCCCCGCCGAATGATTCCGAACACCTTCACCTCGTCAGCTTGCAGCGTGCTGCCCTTCCTCCCGAAATTCATCTCTTGCGTGGGAGTCCAAGCCCGCAACGCCCGCAAGCTCTGGCGCTTGCCTTGCGGAAAACCTCTACCCTGCCCTTCCATATCCAAATTGACATATACCCATCTTATTCATTTTCATACCGGCTTGCAACAACAAAATCATCCATATTTGACCTATTCCGCTTGCCCTTCCTATATTACCGGATTCCAGGATGCATACAATATCGCACCTGCATTAATGCACCTGATCGCATACGGACTTTTCATAAGAAAAAGCCCGTCCACCGACGGGCCGACCAACCTACGCTTTCTTCCGGGATTTCTTCGCGAAGCCGAGCACCTCCAGCTTCCCCTCCGGCAGCAGCCGCACCTCCACGTCATACGGCATGCCGTACGCACGCGAGACGCAGGTGAAGACCGCCTTCTGCCCCTTCAGAAGCCTCCGTGCCCGATCCGCGGAGATGAAGGGTACTCCCCGGAAGAACATCCCGTTCTTCCATACCGACATGTCGCAGTGGGAGCAGTAATACCGCTTCCCATCCTCCTGAAACACACCTTTGCCGCAGAATCCGCAATCGCCGCTCATGAACCCCACTCCCTTCGGAATTGTGTTCTGGTACCGCCGATCCAACGCGTCATTCTGTTGATTCATCCATGTCAGGTACATACGGGTGCTACATCTCTATTTTATCATAATTTATTTGAATTTTCAGATTTTTATCACCAAAAAAAAAGACCCTGCAGCCCTATTCGCTCCAGGGTCGTACCTATATTCTTACACCAGCTCGCGCTCTACTACCTCGACGATCCGGTTCACGTAAGCCTCGACCATTTCCTTCTCCGGTCCTTCCGCCATGACGCGGATCAAGGATTCGGTTCCGGACGGACGAACCAGCACCCGGCCGTTCTCGCCCAGCTCCCGCTCCACCGCTTCCACGGCTTCGGCGATGGCCGCATTGTCCTTGTACTTGCTCTTGTCCGCCACGCGGACATTAACCAGCACCTGCGGGAACTTGCGCATGGAGGCTTTGAGCACGGACAGCTTCTTGCCGGACTTGACCAGGGTGTCAGTCAGCTGGAGTGCCGTCAGAATACCGTCGCCTGTGGTGTTGTAATCCAGGAAGATCACGTGCCCGGATTGCTCACCGCCCAGGTTGTAGCCATTCTTCCGCATCTCCTCCATGACATACCGGTCGCCGACCGCCGTCTGAACGGCCTTCAGGCCCAGGTCCCGGGCACCCTTGAAGAAGCCCAGGTTCGCCATCACCGTCGTTACGACGGTTCCGTGGTTCAAGCGTCCTTCGCGGTTCATCGCGTCGCCGCAGATGGTCAGGATATAATCGCCGTCTACCTCTTCCCCGTTCTCGTCGATAGCAATCAAACGGTCTGCATCCCCGTCGAAAGAGAGACCCAGATCCGCACCGTATTTGCGCACCTGCACCGCCAGCGCTTCGGGATGGGTGGAGCCGCAGCCGTCATTGATATTCCGGCCGTTGGGCTCCGCGCCGATCGTTACGACCTCCGCCCCCAGCTCCCGGAAGATAGCCGGAGCCAGCTCGAAGGCCGCGCCGTTGGCGCAGTCCAACACGATCTTCAGGCCCTTGAACGAGGATTGGACCGTGCTCTTCAAGAATTCGAGATAGTCCTTCTTCGCATCGGCTGCTTCGGACACGGTACCCAGCTCGCCGCCGACCGGACGGGGCAGCACATCCTGCTCCGCATCCATCAGTGCCTCAATCTCCAGCTCCGTATCATCCAACAGCTTATAGCCGTCTCCGCCAAAAAACTTGATCCCATTATCCTCTACCGGGTTATGGGAGGCGGAGATCATGACGCCTGCATCGGCGCCCAGCTTGCGGGTCAGGTAGGCCACGCAGGGCGTGGAGACGACCCCCAGGCGGATGACATTAGCTCCGATGGACAGCAAGCCTGCCGTCAGCGCCGCTTCCAGCATCGGTCCCGAGATCCGGGTATCCAGCCCGATGACGACCTTGGGATGCTGGGCCTGACGGGTCAGCACATACCCGCCGCAGCGGCCGATTTTATAAGCTAACTCCGGTGTGAGCTCCTGATTGGCTACACCACGTACACCATCTGTTCCGAAATATTTCCCCATGTTGCGGTTTCTCCCCTTCATTCTCTGCTAGTCTAATGTAGCCGTCCTCCGTTATCTTGCTTCGGGGGACGGAGTATTGCTTGCTGCCGGGGTTACCGTCCCCGCGGCAGGAGTGGATGCGGCCGGCTGGCTCGAAGCCGGCGCAGGCGTCGCCGTTGGGGCGGAAGCCGAAGCGGCCGGAGAAGCAGCCGTCTCGGTGGCCAAGCCCTCCGCCTTTACCGCAGCCGTCAGCTGAACGGTAGCCTTAACGGGCGTATCCGTTCGTTTGACGAACGGGGGCAAGCTGACACTGATCGGAAGCTCATAGCTCCCGGGGCTCAGATTGCTGACATTCACCAATCCGACCAGATCCTGCGGCTTAAGCTTCTCCACCACGGCGGAAGCTCCCTCCACCGCAAGCGAGATCCGGCCGTTCGCCGGTGCCGTCAAGGCGGCCTTCAAGCCTTCATTGGGCGTGTTCAGCGTTACGGGCACCTGCTCCAGTACCTTCGTGACGGAGGGAACCACGATCACCTTCACTTCGAGCTTCCCGGGCTCTACCCGGATATCCTTGTTCTTGACGGGAATGTCCACGGTATAGACCTTATCTTCCTTGATGCCGGAGATATCGATCTCGACGCCCTCGTAGAATTCCATCCGGTCCAATACGTCCTGCGTGCCGTATACCGTGATCTGCTCCACGCTCTGCTGCACGGACGCCACCGCGAAGCCCTTGGCCGGCTGACCGGTCCACTTGATCTGAAGCGGCATGGACTTGAGCGGCAGGGTAACCGGGATCTCGATCTCCAGCACCGGAGGGCTGATGGAGCCCTTCACCTCGTGACCGGCCTTGTCATACGCGATCAGCTTGACCTTCTTGGTCACGTTGGCTTTGGCACCTTCGATGTTGACCTCCGCCTTGGCGGTAACGGCATTCTCGATCTTGCTTGCAGGCGCCGAGAAGTAGACCCGCCCCGGGTTCACGATAGGCTGTCCGGCCCGGAAGCCCGCCGCAGGCTTGCCGGTGACGTCGATCTGAACCGGGATCTCCTTCATCTTCTTCTCTTCCATGGTCACCTTGACCTTGTTAGGCACAATCTCCAGCGATACACCCTTGGGCAGCGGAGAGTCCGCAGTAACCGGAAGCTCATAGGTTCCGGCGGTTAGCTTCGTCAGGTCGGCCACAATCTTGAAGTTGCTCGGGTTCAACTCCCGGATCTTCGCCGTATCCCCGATCAGCGTCACCGTCACCTCGCTCGGCTCGATGGAGACGATCCCGAATTGGGTCTCATCGTAGAGGGCCTGAACCATCACGTTCGAGATGGTCGTGTTGGGCACCGATGGAGTCGCCTTGCCGGAGTTCGTCTCCACGTCCAGATGCACCACCACCCAGAGCATGATACCGATGGCCAGCGCCACGACCTTCACCACGTTGGTATTGCGCAGCCACTTATCCATTCGAACCGCCCTTCCACTTCCAAAAGGTGTTCTTCTCCTTAGTCTGGTTCTTCATGGTCAGCTCCTCATAGAGCTTGGAGATCATGGACTCTTCCTTGATGTCCCGAACGATCTGCCCGTTGATGGCCAATGAGATCTGTCCTGTCTCCTCCGAGACGATGACGGAGATGGCATCGGATACCTCACTCATCCCGATACCGGCTCGGTGGCGGGTTCCCAGCTCCTTGCTGATAAAAGGGTTCTCCGACAGCGGCAGATAACAGCCGGCGGCCATGATCAACCCCTGACGGATGATGACGGCTCCGTCATGGAGCGGCGTATTCGGAATGAAGATGTTGATGAGCAGCTCCGAGCTAATCTGCGATCCCAGCGGAATTCCCGATTCGATATAATCATTCAACCCCGTCTCACGCTCGAAGACGATGAGGGCTCCGATTTTGCGGCGGGAGAGGTTGTTAACCGTTTTGACGATTTCACCGATCCTTCGGTTCACATCCTGGTCCACATCGGAATTCGTCCGGCTGAACAGCTTGCCGCGGCCCAACTGCTCCAAGGCCCGGCGCAGCTCCGGCTGGAAGATGATGATGAGAGCCATAACCCCGTAGGTGAACATCTGGTTCATGAGCCACTGAAGCGTATTCAAATGAAAGACAAAGCTAAGCGCCCAGGCCGCTACCACCACAAGAATTCCCTTCAGCAGCTGGATGGCTCTCGTGCCCCGCAAGAGCATGATTAATTTATAGATGACATAGCTGACGATCATGATATCGATGATTTCTTTAATCGATCCCCTGAACGTCAGGTTCGTCCAGAAATCCATACCTGTATCCCCCACGTCCGAACTATCTCTATAGGAACAGTCCTCATTTCATCATAACAAATTTCATAACAAAAAACCTCCCTTACATAAAAAATAGTAAGGAAGGTCTATACGGTTTCTCTTATTTGGCGAATGCCGAGAATACCTCGTTCATTCTGTACCAAATCCACTCCAGCGTCTCATCCACCTTATTCACATGTCCTGAGATATAGGCGGTGGAAGCCAGATTATAGCTTCCGTCCACAACGGTCAGATCACCTTCGACATTGCCGTCGACTTGGATTTTCCCCCGTTTGACCATGAGGTCCCCTTGAACGGTATGTCCCTCCGGTATGATGACCGTGTCACCACGAATCACCACCTGATCTAAATTAGCACCTTTCACTACCATGTCCTGGTCTTCATTCAGTAGGGAGAGAAAGCTGCTGATCATGACCAGTAGGAATACGGACGCCACCGACAAGGCCGGATGACTCTTCACCCAAGCATACCAGCGCGTGCGCCGCTTGGGCTCGGGGATCTGGGCCATGATTCGGGCCGTCAACCCGGCAGGAACCGGGCTCTTGGGCAGCATGCGCACCATCGCATCCGCTTGCTCCATCTGCTTGAACATCCTATTGCAGGACGGACAAGCGATCAGGTGCCTCTTCAGCGCGGCCGAATCCTCCGCCTCCAGATCTCCATCCAGATACTCATGCATCAAAGGAAGGGCGTCATGACATTCCATGTCCAGCCTCTCCTTTCTTCATGGCTTCTTGAACTCCACACTCTATTCTACGTAGCGGATTCCGGCTTGGTTTCATTTATATTTGGCCTCCGAATTCAGGCTCCAGTTTTTTTCGCAGGAACTCTCTTCCCCGGTGCACCCGGGTCTTCACCGTCGTAACGGGCATCTGCAACACATCTCCGATCTCCTGAAGGGACATGTCATGCAGATAACGGAGAATGACAACCGACTTGTACTTCTCCGGCAGGGTGTCGATGGCTTGGCGGATCTGCTGTTGCGTCTCCGAGAGCATGATCTCCTCTTCCGGCGTGTCCTGATCGGACGGCAGCGTGGAATACCAATCCGCGCCATCCGCATCGGGCAGCTCCGCGTCCAAGGAATAGTTGGGCTTGCGCTTGCGCAGGCGGTCGATACACAGATTGGTTCCAATCCGGTAGATCCATGTGGAAAATTTCTGATTCTCGTCGTACCGGTCCAGATTCATATAAACCCGGAGGAAGGTCTCCTGCACCACATCCTCCGCGTCGCCGGACTGGCCCAGCATCCGGTATCCCAAGTGGTATATCTTGTCCTTATACATATCGACCAGCTCTTCGAAAGCTCGACGATCCCCGTTACGCGACAGCTGAACCAGCCGCGTCTCAACATAATTCACGGACATTCCTCCAACCCGGCTTCTCCCAAAGCCTATCTTGAGCCTATCTCTTCGCGTTATGCTCCTGTCACCGGCACCTACGCCTTGGCTCTGGCCCGTTCCGTAACCGCACGAAGCTCTGACACCAGAACTCCTCCCAGGATCAGAAGCATGCCGAGCCATTGGATGGCCGTCACCTGTTCTCGCAGGATCACGAAAGCTCCGATAACCGCCACGGGAAGCTCCATCGCTCCCAGCATCGCGGCCAATGCCGCACCTGTCCTTGGAATCCCCACAATGAAGGTCACCGTGGGAATGACCTGTCCCACAATGCCCAATCCCAGTCCCCATAACCAGAGGCCCGCTGAATGCGTTCCCCCCTCGAACAGGAAGGCAGGAGGATAGAAGCAATAGATAACGACGAGGCCCGCCGTAAGCATCCAGGCCGACTTCAGGAACGGATGCTGCTTCGATTCTACCCGTCCCGTTAAGAACAGGAATAGGCTATAGGTCACCGCCGATGCAAAGCCGAAGGCAATCCCCACAGGGCTGATGCGCGACAGCTCGGTTCCCAGCAGGTTGACGGACATCACGGTTCCGATCAGCACGATGACCACCGCTGCGGTCTGATACGCAGTGGGCCATCTTTTGCCAGCAAGGCACTCCATTAAGATGGTAATCCAAGTAAACTGAAATAGCAATACTATCGATAAGGACGCATCCAATTCGCTCAGGGCCTTGTTGTAAAACACGGTCGTCAGGGACAGCCCTGCCATACCGATCAGCCCCAGCTTGATCCAAGGTCCGCGGAAGGGGTTTTGCCTGGCTTCTGGTGTGATGAGCACCAAGAGCCACATGACGATCGTACCGAGAGTGGTCTGAGCGGAAGAGATTTCTCCATCGTGATAGCCGTCTGCGAAGGCCAGCTTAATGAGGGGGGAGAGCATACCGTAGCTGGATGCGCCGATCAGAATGAGCAGGACGCTGATCCATTTGTACTGTAACCAGTTTTTCATGTCGTTCTCCTTTGGCTGTAGGGTCTGTCTCCAAAAAAGGATCTGCGGCTATTAGTGCCCCAGCCCATAGCGGATTATACGAAGGGAGTCTCCCTCCGTGAAGAAGTAAAAAGGGCCTTTCCGAGAGCGGCCGAAGCCGCTTTGGAAAAGCCTCTTTCTGCACTGCTGCCGGTTTGCTGTGCCGGGTACCGGCATCAGCCGGTATTCCGAAGACCTGCAGCAATTCCGTTGATCGTAAGAAGCACTTCTCTCAGGAGCCCTTCGTCCTCTTGGTTCTGGGACCGGAGGGAGCGAAGCTCCTTAAGAAGCTGGACCTGCATATAGCTCAGCGGGTCAACATAAGGGTTCCGGAGCCGGATGGATTCCTGCAGAATCGGCACGTTGTCCAGAATATCCTGCTGGCCGGTAATCTTCAGGATCAGGTCCGAAGTAAGCTGATATTCGTTCTTGATCAGCTGGAACACCCGGTCCGCCACCTCCGAATCCTGAACCATTGTGCCGTATTCCCGCGCAATGGTAAGGTCGGCTTTGGCCAAGGCCATCTGCAGACTGTCAATCGCAGTCCGGAAGAAGGACCACTTGGCATACATCTTCTGCAGCATCTTCATGTTCTCCGCCTTGCCTTGGTAGAAGCTGTACAGGCCGGAGCCCGCCGCATACCAGGCAGGGAAGAGATAGCGGCTCTGTGTCCAAGCGAACACCCACGGAATCGCTCGCAGATCCTCGAACCGGTCGCTGTTCTTCCGCTTAGAGGGACGGGAACCGATGTTCAGCTCGCCGATCTCCGGCAGCGGGGTGGATTCCTTGAAGAAGGCCAGGAAGTCCGGATCCCGGAAGACCAGATCCTGATATTTATCCAGCGCCTTCTCAGAGATGGAGGCCATGATGGTCTCATACTTGTGCTCCTGGATGTCGCTGGTCGGATGCTTCGACATGACGGCCGCCGTGATCAGCGCCCAAGTGGCCTGCTCCAGGCTGCGGTAAGCGATCCCCTTCATCGAATAGCGCTGGGAGAGGACTTCCCCCTGCTCCGTGATCTTAATGCCGCCCCCAATGGTTTCGGGAGGTTGAGCCAGAATACTGCGGTTCAGCGGCATGCCTCCGCGGCCCAGAGCGCCGCCTCTGCCGTGGAAGAACTTCAGCTTCACCTGATGCTCCCGGCCCACCTCGGTGAGCTTCTTGAGGGCTTTGCGGAGCTCCCAGTTGGCGGTCAGCACGCCGCCGTCCTTATTGCTGTCGGAATAGCCCAGCATGATCTCCTGCAATCCGGCCGTGCTCTCCAGGCTTACCTTGTAAGCCGGGATGGAGAACAGCCTGCCCATGATTTCGGGAGCGTCGTGCAGGTCGTCAATGGTTTCAAACAACGGAACCGGCTGCAGGGTGCAGATGACGTTGCCATCCTTATCCTTCCGGTACAGACCCACTTCCTTGCAGAATACGAGGACCTCCAGCAGATCGCTGGTGCCTTGGGTCATACTGATCAGATAACTGCGGATACAGCCTTGGCCGAACTCCTTCTGGGCGGCTTGAACCGTCCGGTAGACGTTCAGGCATTCCATGGTGGAGTCGGTATATTGGAAATAAGGCGATGTGATCGGCCGCGGATCATTCAGCACGTCGTTCAGCAACTGGATTTTCTCTGCTTCGGACAAGTCTCCGTAAGATTCCGTTAATCCGATTGTTCTGAAAATTTCGGCCATGGCATTCTCATGCTCTTTGCTGTGCTGACGGATATCCAGCGTCGACATGTGGAAGCCGAAGAGCTCCACCTGGCGAATCAGCTTTTTGATGAAGCGGTCCGATACTTGATCGGCATAGTGGGAACGGAGACTGCGGTCTACGATCTGCAGATCGGCCACCAGCTCCTCCGGCGAATTATAGCGTGCCTTCGGGTTATCTAACTCGGGGTCGACCGAGTTCTGCACCTTTTCCAGCATATACGTCAGCTTGATCCGATACGGCTCCTTCTCATTGCGCCAAGGATCCTCCAGCTCTTGAATAGCCTCACGGTCCGCTTGGATTGACGCAAGCAGCTCCTCCGATACTTGGACGATGCCGGAGCTGAAGCTCATATAACCCATGGCCTCGCGCAGGACTTCGCTGTATTTCTTGATGGCCAGCTCGCGGTGCATACCCAGAGTCTCGTAGGTCACGTCAGCCGTTACGGAAGGATTGCCGTCCCGGTCGCCACCGATCCAGGAGCCGAAGCGCAGGAAGCTCGGAACGTGCCAGCTCTGATCCGGATAATATTTGTCCAGACAGCGCTCCACCTCACCGTATACCTCCGGCAGCACATCGAACAGGGTCTCGTCAAAATAGTACAGACCGTTCCGAACCTCGTCGATGACGGTAGGCTTGCGGTCACGGAGCTCGTCGGTCTGCCAAAGCGCCAATACTTCACCGTGCAGACGTGCACGAAGCTGCTCTCGCTCCCGGTAAGTGAGCATGGGGTTATCCAGTTCCATCACCTGGTCGGCGATCCGATGATGAATATCAAGCACGGCCTTACGTGTCGCTTCCGTCGGATGGGCGGTCATGACCAGTTCGAGGGAGATGCCTTCGAGAATCTCCTTAATCTCTTCCGGTGTGATGTCCTTCAGGCGCAGCTCTTTAATGATGCTCTCGATGGAGCCCGGTTGAATGGTCTCCCCGGCTGTCCGGTCGTAATCCCGCTTGCGCCGGATCCGATGATTCTGCTCGGCGATGTTCACCAACTGGAAGTAGATCGCGAACGCACGGATCACCTGATGCCGGATCTCCGGATTCAATCCGTGGATCGTCTCGGTGTATTCTTTATAGATCTCGGAATCGAACGAAGCCCGCATGGACTTGCTCATCTCTCTAATCTTCTCAACCGTATTCAGCAAGACGTCCCCGCCCTGGTGAACCAGCACTTCACCCAGAATATTGGCTAGAAACCGGATGTCGCGGCGCAGCAAATTGTTGTTGGAACTCTTGTTTGCCAGTATGAATTCGGACATGCCTCTCACCTCGTTAACCCTATTCATTCTACAACACTTCGCATAAATCCTTCTTTATCGGACCGTGAACTTAGATTACTTAATTTTATCACATGGGCTACGCATAAATATAGAGGGAAGTGTATAAAAATTGTTTTTCAAGGTCTTCCGCAAATTTTGTCAAAAGGGCTGAAAATCCACACTTTCTACAAAATAGCATGCCCGTTCTCCCGTGTAAAGTAAATTCGTCAAACTTGTGACGGTGTATGGAAGATTCCATATGATTCATGTCAAAGCCATATGGATTGCGGTTTGATCCATGCTGCGAATGATATGAAAGCAAAAAAACATCGACCGAGGTCGATGTTTGTGTGTACGAAGCGGGTGATGGGAATCGAACCCACGCTATTAGCTTGGAAGGCTAAAGTTCTACCATTGAACTACACCCGCACGTATATGAGTGGTCGGGACGACACGATTTGAACATGCGACCCCCTGGTCCCAAACCAGGTGCTCTACCAAGCTGAGCTACGTCCCGATGATAGTGAAGAAGAAAACGCACCCTGAGAGATTCGAACTCCCGGCCTTTTGATTCGTAGTCAAACGCTCTATCCAGCTGAGCTAAGGGTGCAAAATAAATGGAGCGGACGAAGGGAT
Source organism: Oryzibacillus soli (assembly GCF_051594765.1). NCBI lineage: Bacteria > Bacillati > Bacillota > Bacilli > Caryophanales > Paenibacillaceae > Oryzibacillus > Oryzibacillus soli. Next base: position 466 of record NZ_JBPPGJ010000027.1, on the reverse strand, counting down.
TCGAACCCTCGACCCTCGCCTTGGCAAGGCGATGCTCTACCACTGAGCCACGTCCGCAGAGAAATCGTATAATGCGCGTGGAGGGACTTGAACCCCCACGGTTGCCCGCTAGATCCTAAGTCTAGTGCGTCTGCCAATTCCGCCACACGCGCATAAGGCAAATGGTGAGCCATGTAGGACTCGAACCTACGACACCCTGATTAAAAGTCAGGTGCTCTACCGACTGAGCTAATGGCTCTCAAAAATGGCTGGGGATCTAGGATTCGAACCTAGGCATGACGGAGTCAAAGTCCGTTGCCTTACCGCTTGGCTAATCCCCAACGAATGGGCGCTGACGGGATCGAACCGCCGACCCTCTGCTTGTAAGGCAGATGCTCTCCCGGCTGAGCTAAGCGCCCGGGAATGGAAATGACCCGTAGGGGATTCGAACCCCTGTTACCTCCGTGAAAGGGAGGTGTCTTAACCC
>NZ_JBPPGJ010000026.1:0-65914 GCF_051594765.1 Oryzibacillus soli | reverse complement strand
CAGATTATTCTCCTTTACGAATGCCTTCACCTGTTCTTTACTAAACCGTGCCACCTGTGTCATCCTCTCAAACCGACCTTTCCTTCTAGTTTACTAGATTTGGTTTTGAGAGTTTACACAAAATATTTTACAGACTCATTAGCAATTACCCCCATTAGAGCGATTAGACAACCGAACATAATAATCTGATGAAGGCGACGTTTATCGGCGTACCGCCACCATATAAAATAAGGGATCACCGTAAGTGCTAATAAGAACCACCAATTCCAACTCCATAACTCATCATTTAACCAGTGCTCGTGTTGTACATCTCTCAGTGCACGTTTTGCTTTCTCTACATCTTCAAAAGTTGGAACTGACAATTCCTTCGACCCCCTTCAATGGAAAGTAATGTACGTTATCATCTCCCCGATGCTACTTTATTATTCGTGCTACGTCATGGGCTAACTTGATGAATACTACCCTTGCAGTGGGTCTTTAATAATACCAAATACGAACATAAGGAATACTTATAAAAAATGCCCCTACTCGCTTAATTCGCGAAAGGGGCATAGTGATATATATTTCGAGTACACTCCAAACGTTTATAATTATATAAGGGTGAAGTTACTTCACCCCTATAGTACCCGACGTTCCTCCGGAATGAAGAGACAATCCTATAGAAAACCAGGTGGATCGGTTGCATCCATAGGCACAACAGCACCGGACTTGGTCCGATTTCGCCCTGCGGTCCGGTCGGACCTTGGAGACCGTCTTCGCCGGTGGGCCCCGACGGCCCCATGGCACCTTGCGGACCAGTTGGTCCCTGGGCTCCCACAGGCCCCGACGGCTTCTATCCCCTGTCGCACCTGTTGGTCCCAACGGTCCCGTCGCACTTGCCGGTCCAATCGGTCCCGTCTCACCTACTTGACCTACTGGCCCCATTGCACCTGCCGGTCCTGTCCTCCCTGTTGGTCCAGCATCGATGCCCCTTCTTTTTACCGTCCGAATGTCTAGTGGATTTTTTAACTATTGGCATTAACCGACCATTACAATACCGAATTCGTTTTTTTTCGTGGGTATAACTGACTTTTTCCTTTGCTTTATACTTCTCCTCCTCCGCCGTTCAACCGGAGTACGACGCTTATCCGGCGGCATGTCTGAACCAGCTCCCGTCGAAGGTGATATACTTCACCATATGCGCCAGTTCGTGCCATTATAAAACATGGCCTTCGAACCCAGGTATACTAATGTTTTCGAAATAACCTCCATGTCCTCCGCACCGTTTATTTTCACAGACCCAACCCATTTAGATATATAAGAAAAAGAAAAAGAAGGACCAATTGGCCCTTCTCGCCCTTTTAACTATAACATCTGCCTGTCCACTCATATTCCATCATCCAGGAGCCCCAACTTTTGATTACTCGTCACTTCTAAGTGAAGTAGGGGGAAGGGCTGGCCCGAAGAATCCAATTCTGACCGTCCCATCTGAACGAAACCTAACCTCTTGTAGAAAGCAAACGCTGCTTCATTTTGCTCATTTACATCAACTTGAAGATTTCGTCCTTTTCGTTTTATTGCATGTTGGATTAACCGTCTGCCAATACCTCTCCCATGTTCTTCTGGTTTAACAAATAACATTTCAATTTTGGTTCCATTAAGCCCCATAAATCCAACAGGCTGTCCCTCTGTGCCTAGTTCAATCCAGATCTCTACCTCTCTCATTACACCACTTTGCATGATTTGATGGTAAAATTGGATGTCCTGTTCCGACAGAAAGGTATGAGTGTGAACTACAGCTTGATACCAAAGATCCACCAATTCATCATGATAATGATCGTTATATGGTATGATATTGCTTAGCATTCCTTATCCTCCCAATTTTCCCCTTGATTTTCTCTTCATATCTATGAAAAATAGAGCAGTTTTTTTACCCATCGCTAATGTTCCAATCTCGTCGGCAAGATTGCATGTCCGATCACCGACATAAGTTACTGCTACGATAATTTGCAAGGGTGTTAGTTCAGTTTCGACAAGTAACCTGATTTCTTCCTATAGCATTCCTAATCAACCATGGCTTTTCTTCTTCAATAAAACATCAATTAAACCGAATATATATATTACCACAATATGGAGGCGAAATATAAGGTAATATCCGATTATAACGGTAGTCTCCTGTCCGTTATTTCTGTTGAGTTAGCTTGGTTCAAGTCCCCCCCCATTGTGTCCCACTACCCCAGCAAGGGACATTCTGAACTTTGGGATTCAACCGGGAATGGGATAAGGTTGATGTCATCCGACATCCTCCCTTATCTATTCTAACTAACTATTAAATAGTTGCACCATTCCAACTATCAAACATAATCAAAATTAACTCCAAGCTCGAAAACCAGGATACACCGATCACCCGCTTCCCGAGACCGGCTGTACGGACCACTTGAACCGCCAGCCGCGCCAGGCTTTTAGTGTAATATTCCGACCACAATCTGCAATTCCTTACTCTTTCGCGTCTCGGTTGACAGAAGGGCTCTATCCAAGGCTACGATAATATTCTGAACAGTCGGAACCACCCATTCGTTTGGAATCGGACTCCTCCGCCGTTAGTGAGGCATGGCAATTTTTGTTTTCATCATAATGGCTCTCGTGGAATCGGATCAGGTCCTCCCTTGGAACGCTAGGAGAGCCATCATAATAGACGGCGGTTACGCTTTCTCTAATGCACTCTCTACCATCTGGTTGCCTAACGTATCGATGGACAAACGAATCGGATGATGGAGCCCATGCCGGCTCTTCAGCCGGTACAACGCCCGGAATAATCCTGTATCCGTCAGGGGCACATAATGAATCGTCAAGTTCAAACGTTTCTCTTCCCTGACTCTAAGGTATGGCATTGGTCCGGAGAGGAGCAGCACCTCGGCTTCCTCCGCTGCCGTTCTGTTCGGTAAACCATTGGTATCGGCTCAAATGTGGGAAAACGCTGAATCACCTTTAATATTTTCAGAACGAGAGCATCCGGACCGATATTTCCGATTGGAATCCCGCTTGCGAGGTCCTTCGTTTTATGAGGCATATGGTCATCCCTCTCGAAAGTCGTCAACGATCATCGTCCAAAGTATAACATAAACGAGTGACTTCTATGACGCGCCTTGGAAAATCTCAAGGGTGGACTTCCAGCTGTGGACTCTCCAATGCTTCCTGCAGTAAAATGTGTGTTAATACGAATAAAGGAGAGTGATCCAGTGGACATCAAATCGTTTCTTTATCCCAAGAACGAGGTCTCTTATCTCACGACATCCTCCAATATGAAAGAAGCCCTAGACAAATTGGAAGCGTGCCATTATTCGGCCATTCCGATCTTGGACGACCATGGAGTATATTTCGGAACACTTTCCGAAGGAGATTTGTTGTGGAAGATGAAGGCCACGCCTGGCCTCCATTTTGATACGATGCATGAGATTCCGATTGTCTCCATCAATAAACGGATGAAAATTGAATGTGTCGCGATCGGTGCCGATTTGGATGAAATGCTGGCACTGGCGGCCGATCAGAACTTCGTTCCGGTTGTGGATGACAATCGTGTCTTCCTGGGCATTATTCGTCGCAAAGATATTATCGAATATTATACACGGAATATTACGGATTAATTGGAAGAGCCGGTCATACGAGCATGACCGGCTTTCTTTTAATGGGAACTAATATTGCTCTAAATATAAATACCATTTTCCCTCATTTCGTCCATTCCTTGACTAAACCGTTATCTCCGTTTGGGTCAGGACTGATCATTAGCTTCGGGAGCTTCGTCTCACTCCATTTCTTGTTCACTTCGTTCAGGACTTGGCTATGGAGAACGGGACGAAGCTCTTCGTAGCTTGGCGTCACACGCTCAGTCACCCGAATGACATAATAGCCGGAACTGCCCTTTACGACTTCCCATTCCCCGTTGTCCGCCTGATTCATGACAATTTTCCGGATTTCTTCCGTAGTTTTTCCCAGTTCAGACGAATACTGTCCGTTGACGAATCCGCCGCCGCCCTCAACCTTTCTATGGTCCCCGGCTATCCGATCAAAATCTCCAATGTTCTTCAGCCTTGGTATCTCGCAAGCTGACTAGATGATCCCCCAAGATGCCTTCACATATTTCGATAGCACATCCGGTTGGTCGTATTTCGACCGAATGTCCACCTCGCGGATCAGAGATCCGAGGAATGACGTAACCAACTCGTTCTTGGCGATCTGCTCCAGGAGGAAATCTTCCGAGACCATCGGCTTGAATTCTGCTAGCCACTTGTCCCGTACATCCTTGCCGTATGCTGCGGTAAAACGGTCCTGAATCTTCTTTAACTTGTCCGGCGCAACCTGAGCTGCCTTGTCCTTCTCCGCCTGAGTTGCGCGAGATAATATTCCAACCCTTATGTTCTCACCGCCAGGCGCCACTACCCGATTAAGGAAGCGGTCACTACCGTAACATGAGGTTTTAATCCAAACTTTCGGCCAAATTGTTCAAATCTTGTAGTTGATCAGTTCAGAACACGGTTGTAGTATCCAACATGAACCTTAGTGGAAGAAAATCCTTTGAAATTCCCGTTCCCCACTATTTCAAATGCATGCATCCCAGCGGTATACCGCCCGTCAATAACAATAAACCCCAGCTCCTTACCTTGATTAACGACAAAGGTCAGATTAGCACCAATTTGTGCATCCATCTTGGATTCAAGCACACCTGAGACCCTGGTTAGCCTTCTCTTGGTTGTTGATCGTATAGGTTACAGGAAATAACTCAGCTACAACCTGGTCTATTATGAAACTTTGCGGGATCATTGCCCGGATGCTCGTTGCATAAAAACCGACCTCCACCCCAATTGTCGGGTTTCAGGAGACGACTTACCCGATCCGATTTCCCTTCACCATGGTCCACTTGACGCTATAGTCCTTATCCAACAGAACTAGATCCGCATCTAGACCGGGAATAATAGAGCCGGTATTATTCATCCCTAGAATGGAGGCGGGAGTTGAAGAGGCCATCCGAACGGCATCTGGAAGAGAGATCCCCAGCTCCACTGCATACCGGAGAGCCTGGTTCATTGTGACCGTACTGGATGCCAGTGTACCATCCTGTAGGCGCGCTGTTCCGTCTGCAACGGTCACATGATGACCGCCGAAGAGATAACGGCCGTCACCCAATCCCATGGCCTGTAGAGCATCCGTAATCAGGACCATGTTGTCCGCTCCCTTCAATCGGTACATCAGCCGGACAATAGCGGGATGCAGATGGACATAGTCAACGATAGCTTGAAGACTAACGTGCTCCTCCTCGAAAGCCGCTACGATCAGTCCCGGGTTCCGATGGTGAATGGGACACATCCCATTGAAGCAGTGGGTGATGTGGCTGGCCCCAGCCTTAAAAGCGTCCTTGGCCTCTTCGTAAGTGGCGTCTGAGTGTGCGATGGAGACGATAATTCCCTTCTGCTTGAGGTAGGTAACGAGCTCCAGGCCGCCAGGCAACTCGGGAGCAATGGTGACCATCCTAATCAGTCCGTCCGCTTCCAGGAGGATCCTCTCCATCTCCAAGAGATCCGGGTGACGCAGGAACTTCTCGTTCTGCATACCTTTGCGCTTGGGATTCAAGTACGGCCCTTCCAGATGAAGCCCCGCCAACTTTGCCCCGTCCTCCGAACCGACAACCTTGCGGACACTGCGCACCATACTCAGTAAATCTTCAAGAGATGAGCTGACCGACGTTGCCAGGAAGGAGGTGCACCCCGTTGCTGCGCAAGCTCGCGACACCTGCTGGATACTCTCCTCCGTACCATCCATCATATCGAAGCCGTTGGCTCCGTGTATATGAACGTCGATCATCCCCGGTACCAGAAGCCCGCCTTCCCCGTCAATCACCTCCAAGCATCCGTGTAAATCCACTGTCCGACCTTCGTCGATCCGTTCGATGGCTCCCTCTCGAATCCAAACGCTGGCCGAAGGCAAAATTCCTTTGGGCAGAACCGCTTGAACATTATGCACCACTTGTTGTCTCATGGGAGCATTCCTCCTTTTTATAAGACTTGGCATCACATACAATGACGGTAATTTGATGTTGTTCCAGTACTTCACGGATATTCGAAGGCACCTCACGGTCCGATATTAAAACGTCGATACAGTCAAACTCCAGATGGAACATGGCTCTCCTTGCGAACTTGCTGGAATCGGCCACTACTATGACTTGGTCCGATCTGCGGGCCATCTCCCTCTTGACAACGACATCCTCTTCATAGGGGTAGAATATTCCGTCGGATGTTATGGCAGCGGCTCCTATCAAGGCTTTATCCGCATGCAGGCTCCTAAGCTTCTCCAGGACAGAAGCCCCGGTGAACAATCGGCTTTTGGAATCCAGATAGCCTCCCAGGACATAGACTCGGGTATCCACACGTTCGGCCAGGAGTCCCATATTGTCTATGGAATGGGTGATTACCGTCACATGCTTGGCTTCCATTTGCTCAGCTGCGCATTGAACAGTGGTCGAAGCATCGAGAATGATGGTCTCATAATCCTTAATCATCCTTGCCGCTTGAGCGCCAATCACTTTCTTGTGGTCCGCGCCATCTACAAGACGTTCATGGTAAGAGGCAATCTCCTTCTGCAGCCGGGGAAGTGCGATGCCTCCGTGCGTGCGCTGAACCACTCCTTCTCCAACCAGCTTCACAATATCCCGTCGTGCCGTATCTCTGGATATTCCAAACTGGGTGCATATCTCTTGAACACTCATGGATTGCTGCCGCTTCAGGCTTTCGAGGATCCGAAGCAGCCGGTCTTCTTGAAACATCAGTTATCACCTCTGGAACTATTATACAATCCAACTTAAGTAATTAAAAGGCATAAATTGCGTATTTATAAGTATTTTACTAAAGTTCTATACCCTCCATATTCTTGAATATAAACAGGAGAAACGAGTGCTATGTGTTATATCCTTAAATAGTTGAACAAAAGAGCAGATGCCGCCGCAATCTGCTCGTTGTGATTTTAATGACAATCCCATCGATTGAAAATTCATGAATATAATCAAATTCACACCTTCCTCCTTGAATAACATTTCTTCCTAGATCGGAAAAAACCGGATTCCATCGTAATATAGATACTTCCGTTTTCTTCCAGGATCCTCTCATCCAAGTAGGCTCTGAAGGCTTTTAAGTTATCGCCCTTCAGATAGTCTCTTGCGTTCATAGGGGTTGAAGTCATGTAATGAATGAGAGGCTCCGCTTCATCTACCTCCATGTGATCTTCATACCGCAGTAAATCAATGAGCGAGAAGTGGGACGACAGGATCTCCATTCCGTTATCCAAATGGAACCTCTCCATAACATCATCCAGCACTCGAAGGTCCGAGTCGAATTTCCTCGCGAGCTGCTCCATTTCATGAAGGTGGGCTTTGCTCATGGTAGAGGTGTAGAGCATACCGTCGTTCTTAAGGACCCGATGACATTCGGTCAGCGCTTGCCCGATATCCAACACATGATAAAGCATGTGATTCGCAATAACCACATCGAACTCTTCATCGTGGAACGGAATGGATTGCGCGTCGGCGACAAGAAACGCAAAACTGCCGCTGATATCTCTTACATTGGCGCGAGCGGCCTCCAACATGCCCGAGGATATATCGGTAAGCATGATGCTCCAGGATGGCGGTATCCTGTCCCTATTTCGGCTCCACAAGGTGGCATCTCCGCAGCCAAGTTCCAATATTTTTAGATCCGGTGCAGAACTTAGCTGATCGAAGAACCATCGGTGCCATCCGGTTTTATTGGCGCTGAAAGTATCGTACAGCTGGATTCTGGCCTGTAACCGGAGCGCGTTGCGGTATTGCTCTCCCCAATCTTTCTCGGTATGAATCGTCTGAATGATATCGAACAAGCTATCCCATTCCGTTTCTGCTTGGTGTTTCCCCAGCACATCTAGTGCTTCATCGATTGCTTTGGATACATATTGCATATGGGCAACTTTTTTCCGTATCACTTCCTTTTGCAGCGTGAGTGAGCTTCTTAGATCCTGCTCGACAAACGAGCCTTCATGAATGATATGCTTTATTTCGGCAAGACTCAGACCGATATACTTGAGCACATGTATTTTTTGCAGCCGAACTAGGTCATCTTTATCGTAAAGTCGGACAGAAGCATGGTTAACATACGATGGTTTCAGCAACCCGATCTGGTCATAATACCGCAAGGTTCGGAGGGTCAATCCCGTCCGTTTCGCGATCTGTCCAGTCGTCCAATATTCTTTATCTTCACGCGCTGGCATCCACAAGATCCCCCATTGCAACGTTTGTTATCTTGCTTATTCAAATGGCATCAAAAAAGGAGTACCTCCCCCTGGGATGACTCCTCTTTTAACCATACTATAACCACATCTATACGATTCGAGGAATGTCTCTTATATCACTATAGATGACCTTTCCCATTTCCTGTGCCACGCTCACCATTTCATCGGCGCCTTGGGAGGGCCCTCCGATTCGAAGAACCGCATCGCAATGATTCAGTAGTCGAACGGAGGATGGATGGAAGATACGATTAAATATATCATCTCCGATCTGCCGTGAACCTGCTTTCTCGATTAGTGGAAGTGCATACCACTCTCCAAGTACAGGCAAATGACCCGCCTCATATACCTGAAGCGCGATATCGTTCATAAATTCGATGTTCAGATGAATCAAATCCGGATCGTCTCCCGTTCCCGAACGGTATGGTCCTGCGATGAGGATATGCTGCTGTCTAAAAACGGAATCAAGCAGCCGATTGATTTGAGCATATTGAAGCAGCATAATCGTTTTTCCGTCTTTGATCTCTCCTGTTTTTATCATATCGAGCGCCTGCTGAAAGGGATATTCCAGCACTTCAATGTTCTCTTGCTCCTCCTTGACTCCTCCGCCCTCTCTAATTTTCATAATTGGCGAGTATTCCGCGATGAAAAAATGCAAAATTTCCGTCACAGACCCTGGCGACATATAGGCTTCGCCGATTTTTTGTATGTTGGCTACCCTGTAACCGGTCTCCTCTTCGGTCTCCCGGCGAATGCTGTCTTCCGCGCTTTCCTTGTTCAACAAACCTGCGCAAGCTTCGATTAATAACCCTGTCTCGTTTCCGTTCACGTATGTCGGGATCCGGAACTGCCGCGTCAAAATAACCGTCTGCTTCTCCCGGTTATAGAGCAAGATTGTTGCACCGTTCCCACGGTCGTATGATTCTCTGGATTGACTATTCCAGGAACCATCCCTTGCTTCGCTCAAGTAAGTAATTTTCTTAAGCACATACCAGTTATCGGACAAAATTTCTTCGTTTACGATTCGGATCTTTGGATTCATCGTATTCCTCCCTCTCGATGAATCTCATTATATCGGGTAACGTTACGTCATCTTCAAGCCTTTTTTCAATTTATGGTTATCTATAAACTTCACACACAGACTAAAAACGTTCGAAGCAATCGTAATTGCGCTGGCGGTAAATTAATCCATCCTTAAATTCGAACACACAACAAAAATACGCTTTTAATTCTTGGCCTTCTTTAAAAACTCCAAGATTGTTGCCTATTACAGCTGTCCAAATTACCTCAGTTATTACAGCATCCTCTGTTTCATACGCACGCTGGATATCATATTGCTGGGATGCCAATAGTTTTGCTCCGTTAGGCATACGTTTCAACAGCATCTCCCGATTGCTAACCATAAGCTGTGAAGTCAACCAATTGGGATACTCCGTTTGTTCGATGTCAGGGTGAAAAATGTCCGTATAATCGGATTCCTCCGTCACAAATTGCTCAGTTAGAGTAAAATACTTTTTTACTATCTCCAGCTTCATCCTATTTCCAGCCTTTCCCGTTAGTGTAGTCTAAAACAGATATTCTTTCTGGTTGCCGCGGCAAGCAACTCCCTGGATAATTTCCAAACGTTTAACTACTTCAATGATACATTGATGTAACTCAGTTGTTTCATACCCTGGATAAAATCTGGCTTCTGATGGATCATACTCATTCCCAAGTCCAAGACTCGCAAGTTTTTCAGTTTCCCTAGTTCAGGTGGCAGCTCTTGAATCGAGGTGTATTGAATCGTAAGGCGCTCCAGTTGCTCCAATTCTCCAATCTCCTGGGGAATACGGTTTAGGCTAATCGCTTCCCTCGGCTTAGGGCTCCATCCGGGAGCCGGCCGATCCGAACTCGCACAATGGATGCTAAGCACTTTTAGATTCTTCAGGCAGGCTATAGATCCTGGAATACTCTCTAAATCAGCCGTCATGATGGTTAAGCGCTCCAGCTTGCTTAACGCGAACAATCCTTCCGGTAAACGATAAAGATCCTGTTCAAATATCTCTAGCTCACGTAGCTCTGTAAGCTCCCGAATTCGCTCAGGCAGCTCTGACAGCCCGTGACCACTTATATACAGCCGATCGGTTTTATGCTTAATAGCATCATCCAGCAGACGATCCAAGTCTCGATGAGCCTTTAATTCCAAAAATAACCCTGTGATCCGATCCATCAGTTCGATTGCTTCTTCCTCAGTTACTTCCAAACCATACATGTGTTCATGCACAATGGAAAAAAGATAGTCTCCACCACCTTCTTTCAAGAAACACAAATCTTCCGGCAGGCTTGGATAGATCCAATCTGACAGGCGTGTTGCCATTTTCTTCAGAAGATTCCCGCTTTCTTCGCAGCATCTATAAAAATAATACGTTCCCGCGCTATAAAAGGCCGCACTTTTGTATGTATTTTTAAGTTGTATAACCTCTTCCAAATTATCTTGGGTTACGATTGTCTTAACCAGGTATGGCTCCAGCGCTTCCAATACGCTTGAGTAACGGCTGCGATCCACATACAACGAATTCCCTATCTTCTCCCCGAGCACAAACCACTTCGAGTTTTGTATCGCCAGCTCTATTACTTGCTCGTAAGCATCACCTTTAGGGTCTGTATACATCCTCATCCGATAAGTCTCCCTATTATTCGATAATAGTCCATACCACTAAAATGCTTCATCGCTGAAAAGAGTTAAACCGCGATCCCTGATTCGTTAATCTTCCCCTGTCACCTTCTGCGATAAGCCCGTATTCCGAGCCGCTCAACTGCAGCTCTAGCCGCGACCGGTCGTCGAACTCGAATGTCACGAAGTAAGAAGTACTCGCGCTTGAATCTCCGGATCCGCCCCATACTTTCGTTCGTTTCGAGACGACTGTCGCATCCCTTCTTAGTACAGGCGATGCATTATTTCGTGCCCAGGTATTGATTCCTCTTATTGCGACAAAGACGATCATTCCAATTATCATCAACGGAATCAAGACAAACATCGCTTTAAAAATTAACGGCGGTCCATCAAAGCCCATCGACATATCAGCCACGCCCTTCCTGTAAATTTTTTCTAACAATGTATTTTACGACAATCCATGCCCCAAAGTTTCGTTACTTATGGGCTGAGTTGAGATCGAATATGCGATCTGTTAACCTAATTGAGACCGATGAATTACCGGATCGGTTGTCGTCTATATAAACGAAGGCTTAAATGAACACTAACTTATTTGACGAAGAGGTGTTTTAAATGGCGTTAACGTCCGCATTCACGAGCTTCAACCTGCCTGTAAAAAATGTAGAACAATCGAAAGCGTTCTTCACCGGACTCGGATTCAAGCTCAATACGCAATTCCCCGACAACGAGACTTCGGTAGCCATCGTGATCGGCGACAACCTGCAGGTCATGCTGATCAATCAAGCATTCTTTAATACGCTCACGGAGAAGGAATCCGTCGATACGAGCAAGTATGCACAGATGACGATCGCATTGGCCTTCGAGAGTCGGGAAAAGGTCGATGAAATCGTGAATACCGCGGTCTCCTTGGGCGGGAAATTGCACGCTGAACCTGAAGATCATGGGTTCATGTATCATTGGGGCTTCGTGGACTTGGACGGCCATCTGTGGGCCATTAACTGCATGAACACGGATGCGGCACAAGGTTGAGGCTAACGGAGTGCACGCTCGTACTAGGGTTCCTCGATCATTTCAACCCCCAGTCGAACTGGGGGTTTTCTTATACGAAAAAATGCCGCGATATACGCGGCATTTAACGAGATAATGTTCTTGTCATCCGACACTTTATCCCATTCCCCCCCCAGTGAGCAATTTCGCTCCTATTAACCGGACATTCCGACCTTCCTCTCCCGAATAGCGTCCCTCGCGACCTCACGGTCGTCAAAATGGATCTTTTCATCCTTCATTATTTGGTATGTTTCGTGCCCTTTACCTGCAATTATGACGACGTCCCCCGAATTTGCCATCGAGACTGCACGCTCGATAGCTGCGGCGCGATCCACCAATAATTCGTACCTATCAGTAGAATACTGCTTATTCAGCAGACCTTCCTCAATCTCGGATAAAATCGATTCGGGATCCTCGGAACGCGGATTGTCGGATGTGACGACAACATAGTCACTGTATTCAGCCGCAATACCACCCATGATAGGGCGTTTCGTCCGATCACGGTCGCCGCCGCATCCGAACACTGTGATGACCCTTTTCTCGGCGAATGCCCGAACAGCCCGAAGAACATTGTCCAATCCGTCTGGAGTATGGGCGAAATCTATTAACACAAGAAACGGCTGCCCCTCGTCAACGATCTCTAGTCGTCCAGAAACACCGGGCAGTGATGCAAGTCCGTCACGAATTACTTCCAATGTTAATCCCTCGGCAAGCGCAGCCGTAATTGCTGCCAATGCGTTGTAGACATTATAGGTGCCTACCATTCCGATCTTCATTTCAGCTGTTCCCTTGTAAGTAACAACCTGGAACGACGTTCCCTGAGCGCTTAATCGAATATCCGTTGCTCGTACGTCTGCTTCCTCACGGATGCCATATGTCAGTACATGAGCCGCTGTCATTTTCTGAAAAATGGACGAAACTGGGTCATCTGCGTTTAGAACGGCGAACTTGCACGCATTAGGATCCTCAGTGAACCCGTTACCGAGGCGGGAAAAGAAAAGTCCTTTTGCAGCGATATATTTCTCCATCGTGCCGTGGTAGTCTAGATGGTCCTGTGTGACGTTCGTAAACACTGCCGTACGAAAATCGCAGCCAAGTACCCGGCCAGCATCAAGCCCCTGTGAAGTCACTTCCATCAGGGCGTATGAACAGTCCGCATCGACCATTCGCCGAAGATTAGCCTGAAGTACCTGTGGTTCCTGTGTATTGATATCTGTATCAAACTGTTTATCACCAATCTTTGTTCCTAAGTTCCCCATCAGCCCAGTCTTGTTTCCGGCATAACGAAGAATCGCCTCAATCATGTGAGCCGTCGTCGTTTTGCCGTTGGTACCTGTGACACCGATCAGCTTTAACTCTCGGCTTGGATATCCGTGGAAATGTGTGGATAGCATTGCAAGGGCGTGTTGCGAATCCTTCACTATCAACACGGGCACGTCGACCTCAATACCTCGCTCCGCAACGACGGCTACCGCACCCGCACCAACTGCATCACCGGCATAAGGATGCCGATCTTCCTGATAACCTGGAATGCCTGAGATGCACACAAACAGGTCACCTGGCTTAACGCGTCGCGAATGATTGGCAATCCCTGTAATATTAACTTCTCCATCTCCCTGGACAATCGCATTCGGAATAAGTGCGGCCAATTCACTTAATTTCATTTGTTAACCTCCTCGTACTTGCACAACCTACTATTATATAAATCTCCAGTTCAAGGTTTCTTTCCCTTCACTACCAAAAGGAGATGCACTTTGTAGTCCCAGAGGTTCTCATGATTTAGTATCATTTCTTTTCGTTGATCAAATCTGCGGTTAATTAATGCCCTTAATTCACCCGCATAAGTGTAATCATAATCTAATTGGTTAAGCCCCACTTGCAGGGATTCTAAAGTCTGGTGCCGATCCTTATCAATTATCGTTAATTTCTGTTCCGTGGTGAAACTCGGATTATCGATTGCCACGGGCAATGCTATAGAGTCCACTTCCACCTCCACAAAACCTAATTGCTCAAATAGTAGTGGAATATCCCTGGGAGAAAGGGCATATGATCCAACACCTCTTTCACAATCCTTTGCATTACAGCTTTTATGAATGGGGTTCCATAATTCCTTTTCTCGATCTGTAACTAATCCTTCTGCAAATGCATCGATGGATTAATCGGGACGTGCACTCATGACAGAAACGATCCCGCCTGGTTTACAGATTCGCTTTTGTTCCAATAAGAACGGTCTGTTGGGTACGTGCTCGATCACCGTATGGGATGTACAAGCGTCTACGCTGTCAGCAACAATTGGAAGCTGTAAGGCATCACCACAAATGTAATCGATATTCCTGTGACCCTGTCTTAATGCTTCTTTTCTCGCATAATCAATAAATGAAGCATCAATGTCTACCCCGATCATTTTGGAGCTATTCAACCACCCTGCTAATTTTCTGGTCAATGTCCCCGGTCCACAACCAACATCCACGATAGTCATTCCATCAACCAAACCCATACAACGTAGAAACAAATCCTTATGTTCATCTCTAAATCTCAATTTTCTGGTAAAATCTAATGTTTGGGGTCCTTGTACAAAACTAGACCATTGGGTTATAGACATGTTCGACCTCACTTCAATATTATTTTTCAAATCCGATTTTATCTTTGATTATATTCCGGTCTCATTCGAAGTTGGTAACTAGATCCCCATATATTCAATGGAATGTTATTAATAACGACGGTGTAGTTATTTACCCATTCACCTTCTGAGGCGGATGTACTATCTTGGTAATAGATGGTCTTCTTTGTTCCATCCTCGAACTCTACTTCGCCTCTTATTGAATACGGTGAAGTTAACATTCCTGTATTCCTAATTTCATATAACCTCAGTATCCTATCGTTGCGAGGGGATGGAACAGTTAATACTAATGTACCTTTGGATAATGAAGCTAGATTATTCGCTTTATACTGATATACCATATAGACCATACTAGTGATAAAGTACAGTACAAGTAAAGTTACTGTTGCTCTTTTTAGTACCTTCATCATAAAAATCCCCGGTCCGTAAGATTATGTACTTCTCCATATAATATACAGCAGTAATGGCTATATTGGGAATATATCCCTTCCCCCTTGATCACATCTGCACGGTCATACAAAAGGCTTTTCCGGCAGCGGCATCGCCGCCTGCGGAAAAGCCCTTTTTGTCGTCTCGGATGATCAGACGACCGGAATGTAGAGATCCAGCTCGGAGTCAGGGGAGGTCGGGTGGAACCTTCCGTCGTACACCTCCAGGTCGAAGCCTCCGCCGTTCATCGTACGCAGCGTACAGCCTGAATGGGGAAGCCACTCCTCGTAGATGAAGCGGAAGGTCTCATTCAGCAGCTCCGTCGACCCCCGATGGGTGAAGACGGCATAACGTCCTGCGGGGAGCAGCTTGTAGAAAGCTCCTTCGGGAAGATCGTCCGTTTGGCGCTCCACCTCCGAGGCGGCAAGATAAGTGAAAGCCCCGTTCCGGTGGTTGCTCGCTTGCTGCGTGCTGCTCGTTTCATACAGCTCCAGTCCGAAGGCCCGGCCTTCCTTGCGGTTCGGTATAGCGCAGACTACACGGTCATACTTCTCCCAAGCGCCGGTTATGTTCCTGTCCTTCGAGGTATCCGTGCTGCAAGGGATGCCCGCCAGGAGCACACTTTCCATATCAATCATCTTCGGTTCCATCGTCGTGATATCCGTCACCCTCCTTCGGTATTGGCCGGGAGTAACTCCATAGCGGCGCTTGAATGAACGGATGAAGGTCTCCTGTGTAGAGAAGCCGCTGTCATAACCAATGCGGGTTGCGCTGTGCCGGCTGCTTCGAAGTTCGCGGACCGCAGCATCCAGCCTTCGGTCCCGCTGCCATTCCGCCGGTGTCATACCGGTCAGTCCTTGGAATAACCGGTGGAAGTGGAAGGGAGAATAGCCGGCGGCCGCAGCCAGCTCCTCCAACGTAATGCCCTCTCTCCACCGGTCATCCATCAGCCGGAACAGATGCTCCACCGCAGCTTGCAGACGGTTCTCTTGAGTGGTTTCCTTCTCCATCGTATATGCCTCCTCGCCTCTGGATTCCCCCTGCTGAAATAAGCATACTCCATGGAATGCCAGCAGGCTTGACGGTTTTTGCGAAGTTCAGGCATAGGAAGAACAGTCGTTTTACTACGATCATTGCACAGAATTACATCATATTCTGCCTAATGATAGCATCGATTTGTTTTGCGGTTTCATCTGGACTCATATGTGTATTGTCTACCAATTGGATTGTTGGGGTCGTTTTTGTGGCATTGTCTTTTAACCACTCATTAAATTGAACAGAACTTTCAATCCACTTTTCATCGATAACCCCCCTACCCAGTTTCATTCGGCTAAGGAGTTCCCTTTCTTCAGCCACAATCGCAATATATATGATCTCGGAAAAATACGTTCTCCCCTCACACATCTCAAACTGTTCAGGTGTTGCACATCCACATAATACCACCGGCATGCCGATTTGAGAGATATTACTGCAGACACGCATCCATAATTCTCGATAAGCCCTGTAATTATCTTCCGGTGTATTATACTGATCTGACCATAGTAAATCGCCCTCCATGACGATATAATCGGTTTCATTAATAAATAATCGTTCACAAGCAGTAGATTTCCCAATACAACTGGCTCCCGTAATGATATATAATTTTTCTTTTTTTGTTGGTTGCATGTACATTCCTCCCCTATAAGTCACCTACCACTTCCCCCATCATATCAAGTCTTTAGATCAATGAAAGGTAGAATACAACTATAGATAACTGCCCGTTGAAAAAAAGGCTTTCGCAAAAACGACTAATTCCGAACATAGAATCTCCAGATCTTCTCCATAAGTACCTAGACAGGACAAAAGGGCTTCGCCATTCGAAGCCCATCGAGAAGGATCATCATACCCGGATCTGTTTTTTGTTTCGACGGAACGGCCAAAAGTTGATGGATCGGAAGCTGTTTTTCTCCCCCTTTTTCAAAACAAAGGCAAATAGCAGCAACAGCAGCTCCAATACGGTTTCCACGAAGAAGGCAATGCAAGGAAACGTAAATTGCAGAAATTCCGCATTCATGGGCTGACTGGGAAAGGAGGTTTCCTCCAGTACGACGGCAACCAGGGCCGAGGACAGTATCAGAGGCTTGTAGTCCTTCAGCCCGAACGTATCGGCCAGCCCGACACTGAACGCCCAGATCAGTTGAGCGGAAGCCATGATGGCGGCGCCCACCGCAGTGAGCATCCACAGCATCTCGAACCTCTCCAGGAAGTGGCTGACACTGGCGGTTCTTAATAAGGCAAGGCTAGGGGAAATCTTGTTAATGGCTTGCTTGTATCCGAAGACCACGATACTGAAGAAGACCACGACGCCGACCAGGAATCCTCCCATGGTAACCCCTCCGAATTTCGCGAGGAAACCGTTCTCCGGCCGGTTGCAGATCGGGATGAACATGGCCATCATGATGCAGATGCCGTAGAAGGAGACGATGTAGAAGGATCCCCGAATGATGGGCTCCAATCCATCCTCAAGCAAGGGACGGATCCGATCGATGTCTGCGGATGACATCAGCATGAAGGAGACGACAAAGGCGCTGGCGAAATAGATCGGTCCCAGGATTTCCGCGATGCGTCCGATGACTTCAATCCCTTTACGCGCCGCATAGGCGACTACGGCGAAGCCGGAGAACGTGATTATGGGCAGCGGCGTCTTTGGCAAGAAAGCCGTGTGGATAATCATACCCAGACTCCTCATGACCAGTACACAAGCTAATAAAAAAAAGAGCGGGAAGCAAAGCCCGACCACCTTCCCTACTCCGCGACCCAAAATTGTTGAACTGTATTGGACAAAGTTCTCCTTTGGAAACCGGACGCCCATGTAGGCATAGGCGAGGGCCAGCATAACATCCAGGATCACCCCTCCGATTACCGCAATCCATGCATCACGGTGACCGGTCTTAATCAGGATTCCAGGCGCCTGCAGAACAGTGACCGAGGTGATGATGATAAAGAGCATCCATACAAATTGATTGGTGCTGATCTGCTCCACACGCCGCATAATCCTCCCCCTCCTCTAGTTCTTCCAGATGATCCGGCCCAATGGACTGATCCAGGCATGGAGCCCTTCGATCGGGGAAGGCCATCCCATCAGCTGGCCTCCTTGCAAACCGGAGGCGACGAGAATGAGCACGCCGATGACCCATAGCATGTCCTTCCTTTTATGCCGAATAGCGGGTAGAACATCCGACAATCCAATCACCAGTAAGGCGGCGAGAAATAAACCTATCTTAATCAACATTAAGCTTCCTCAGATCTCTATTGGATTTTTGGTAATACCCTGACGGTCGATTTCGATATTAACGGTTATCCGGGTTTGAATCCGAGGAAACACGTCTTTCCAATCCTTCTTCAGCCGATTCCATTCCGACGGGTAATCATTATGGAACTTATCCGCGAAGCCAACGAAGTCCGTCTTCATCTCCTTCTGGGCGACATCGATGGTATGCTGGATTCTGGTGGTTAGTAAGTTCACCACCGCCTTCTCCAGGTCCTCGATGATTTCCGGCTCGAAGAGGACGGCACCCTGCACTTCGGTTTCTCGAATATGAGAGGAGGCGGAACATTCGATAACCATGGTGATGGTGTCCGGCGCCTGGAAGACGGGAGTGATCCGGGTATGTCCTTTTTGGATCTCGACAGACACATTTTTCTTCAGACTGCTCTTCCCCTTCATGTAAGGGAAGGTTGCATTTCCTTGAAACAGTCGGTCTTCGAGCCATAATAAGCCTCGGGTTTCATTAACATTCAGAGTTCCGACCATCCGATCCTTCCGGAACACGGCGGTGGATTCGAATTTGATCCGTCCCCCCTCTTTGTTGACATATGGAGCTACCGCCGCGGCCGTATCCCCCTGCACGTTCATATAGAACTGAGTGAGGTTGGTCGGATGGGCCATGGAAGTGCTCTTCAGGTTCTCCAGCATGGTGACCAATCCGGACGAAGGAATGGATCCGGTTCCTAAGTCTCCTTCCAATACTTCCTTGGCAGTGGACTCAGCTACGATAAGCCAAGACGTCGGTCGGATTTCCTTCTCTCTTAAGAGATAGTCGGATATTTCTGCGATTCCGTGCTCAGCTAAGCTCTTCCCGATGACAATGAGCTTGCTATGGGGAAGAACGATTTTTTTATAGGAAATCCGGTCGATCTGGTCAAAAGCATCAAACACGGTTTCTCCCCGGATTACGTAGGTCTCGTAGGCTTTTGTGCTTCCGTTTCCTTTGGGTTCCCCGTTTTGTCCGGCGGAAGGCTTGACGGTCTGAAGGGTAAGCTGGATCGGTTGATCCCCATCCGCATAGTCAAGACCGATGCCCATGACGATCCCTAATTCCTTTACCTCGATTTTGTCCCAGCAACCGCTTAGAGGCAGTACCAAGGAGAGAGCCATCACGATCCGTACCCAAGTCGTCCGTTTCACCAGAAGTGCGCCACCTTATTGTTTTTTGTGCCCAACGCTCATCTTCGATCGCTTGGCAAGACGATTCCAGGGAAACCGGGCGCCGGTATCCTCCCAGGCTTGCAGCCGAACCGGTGCAATGGGAGACAGATAAGGAACGCCGAATGAGCGCAGAGATGCGATGTGGATGAGAACAGCCAGCATGCCAAGCAGTACGCCGTATAAGCCCAGCGTGGCTCCGATGAACATGAATCCGAACCGGAGTAAACGAAGGGATATGGCGAGATTGTAGGACGGGATGACAAATGACATGATACCGGTCAGCGACACCACAATGACCATTGCGTAGGACACCAGACCAGCCTGAACGGCAGCTTGTCCGATGACGAGGGCGCCGACAATACTGACCGCCTGTCCGATGGGACGAGGCAGCCGGATGCCTGCTTCCCGGAGAATCTCGAAGGTAAACTCCATCATCAGCGCTTCCACGAACACCGGGAAGGGAACCTTCTCGTAGGAGTTGACAATAGAGATCATGAGCGGTGTGGGCACCATCTCCTGATGGAAGGTGGTGACCGAGATATAGATCGATGGGAGCAGCATGGAAAAGGCGGCGGCGATGTACCGGAGGAACCGGATGAACCATGCGAATGGATACCGTTGGTAATAGTCCTCGCTGGAAATCAGAAGCTGAGGCAATGTAACCGGAAGGATCATTACAAAGGGGGTGCCATCCACGAACAGTGCAACCCTACCAGCCAGCAAGGCGGCGGCCACCTTATCGGGGCGCTCCGTGCTCTCCACTTGGGGGAAGATGGACAAGGTATGGTCCTCGATCCACTCCTCAATGTATTGACTCTCCAGAATGCTGTCTACGTCGATCCGGTTCAGCCGCTCCTTAACTTCGTCCAGAAGGGTCTCGGAGACTGTATCTTTCAGATAAGCGAGACGGATCTCCGTTTTGGTCACATGGCCCAGGAGATAATGCTCCGACTTCAAGCGGGTGGACCGGAGTCTTCTGCGCAGCAGAGAAAGATTGATCTGGATGGATTCATTGAAGCCATCCCGCGGGCCTTTGACTACCCCTTCCGTCACCGGCTCTGAGATCGGGCGGTGCTCCAGGTTGGAGGTGTCGAAGATGATCGCGTCGGCCGAACCCTCCCGGAGTAGGACCGAGTCGCCGGATAGAAGTGCATCTGTCAGACCCGACAACGCTTGTTCCGGGGATTCTGTCTTACCCGCGGTTATCGTCTTCTTGCAGAGATCCGCCACATCTTGTTCCCATTCCCGGTGGAAGGTCTCCAATCTGGACATGTAGCTCAACAGTTGCCGGATGCTTGGCTCATCCGACATGCCGCTTATGTAAAAAAGACATGCCGGAATCCCCTTGTCTCCACCGATCGTGAAATCATGTGCGACAAAGTCATCACACTCGGAGAACAATGAGGTCAGCATGTCTTTATTCTGCTTCAGATACAAGCTGATACCGTGCATTTCCCGGCCCCCTCCCTTCAGCCACATTGCCAAACAGGAGTTAGCATTAGGAAATTCACCTATATTTATACTTTGTTATGGGAAGTACTTCATGGCCAGCCGCTCAGCAGTCCGCGTAGCCAGAGCCTGTGTGGTGAGCGTAGGGTTGGGCCCCCCGATGGAGTTGTAATGCACGCTGTTATCGGCAATAAACAACCGGTTCACCTGTAAGGCCTCGCAATAGGGATCCGTCACCAAGCCCATTCTCATCGTGCTCTCCAAGTGGATGAACAGCTCCGGAGGCAGGTCGGACCGGTGGATACTCTTGGCGCCTGCAGCCCGCAACAGATTCGCCGCCAAGACCGCCAATCGGTTCCTTCTCTCGACGGTCTTCGGTGTCGGCGTGTACCGGATGACGGGGACCGGGCCGTGCTCATCCCTTCTGAGGGGATCTACGCTGACTCCATTCCGGTAGTCGACCTCATCATCGGTGATGATCAGCAGGTTCAAGGTTCTTGAATATTGATCCATCCTGATCTTCAATTCCGGCCCGACGACAAGACCCCGGTGATCCCATGGAGAGCCGGCCTGAATCTCATTCATGGCGGCGAAGCCCGCGCCGCTGGTTCCATAGGTCAGTCCGGCCATTAGACCGGGACTTACTCCGAAGGGCTGGAACAGACCGAGACCGGGATGATCGAACCGGGCGGCTGACGTATTCCCTACGAAAGGTCTCACATCCTCCGTTCCCAGGATGGCCATTAGATCCTTCTCCTCGAAGATGCCGGATACCAGATCGAAGTAATGGTTCGTCAGCCCTCTTCCCACCCATGGATTGTCCGGAAGATCGGAGTTGAGCCAGAGTCTCGGCGTTTCCACACAGCCTGCCGCCATGACGACCGCCCTCGAACGAAGCTCCTCCAATTCGCCGCTCCATACATTCCGGTATTGCACGCCGGTCGCCCTCACACCGCCGGCGGGGTCTTGATCCGTCATGATCCGGGTGGCAAAAGCATTGGGAATCACCGTCACATTCCCTGTTTTCAAGGCAAGAGGAATGTAGCTGACATTCGTGGACCGCTTGGCGATCCGGTCAACCGAAGGACCCGTGTCACAGCCGTTGACGCAGTGCCCGCGGAGGGTACACCCCTCCATCCGGGAGAGCTGCTCCAAGCTATAGGACGGATTCATCAGCTGCTCATTCGGCGGCAGAATGGCTGCAGGCTGCGGACGGTATCCGGGAGTGGTTACATCGAGGGTGGGTATGAGCTCCCAGCCTGCTTTCTTGGCGGCATAATAGAAGAGCTCCTCCTTCGGGGTGACGGCTGCGAATTGCACCGGAAGAGTGGCCTCCACCTTCTCATAATAAGGAACGAGATCCCGGTAGGAGAGCGGCCATTGTCCGTCGATGGCGGCAGGGTAAGCTCTGGGCGAGTTCCCCCAATAGTGCATGGTGGTCCCTCCGACTCCCGAGTTTTGCCAGAGGTACCCGTTCTGTCCCAAATTGCGGTACCACGGCGAACGTCTCCGGTCAACCGGCCCCCATCTCATTCTGCCGAAGAGAATGTCGTTCATGTTATATTCCAGCTCATTCATGGTTTTACGATACAACCCAATATCTAGATCCTCGAACCGGGAGCTGCTTTTCCCTCCGCGGTCCAGCCCGGGATGGGGCCATTGCTTGTTTCCATACCAGCCTCCGGCTTCAAGGACGGTGACCTTCAGCCCTAATTCACCAAGTTCCTTGGCCACTACAGCTCCGCCGCCGCCTGAACCGATCACGATTACATCCGCATCATAGGCCATGCTCAACATCACTCCCCCGGTTGATTCGTAACAGATAGCCCCTTAGCTCGCGGTATCCGTAAGAAGGTCCGGGATATCCCGCTTGCCTCCAGCCTTCCGGGAACCTCTCCATGACCCGGTAATCGGGACTGAGCAGCCTGGTCGTGCCATAGCCGATCCATTCCGAATAGAAGCCCATCATAGGCAGGGTCGTCAGCACATGGAACATAGTGCGGACAAATCCGGCGTTATACGTGTAGGGAGACGGCAAGCTCCCTAGTTCCAAACGGGGGCCTTGCAGGAGGGACAATGCTCCGGCACGGTCGCGGGTGTTCAAGGAGGCGAACAAGCCGGGGACAGGACATACGGGCGCCGGGGGCGAACCCGGATGTTGGACGGATATACACCAAGTTGCCGCTGCGGCATCAAGCAGAGAGGCAGTTGCGCGGGAGAGCTGCACTGGGATCTGACCGAGGTCGGATGGAACGGTAACCATGTGGTCCAACTGCCACATGATGAAGTGCTCCACACCATAATCGACTGCGCCTGGTTCGCCGTATGCAGCGGGAACAACCGTATCGGAAAGTGCCTTGAAGGCGGTGACGACATCACGTTCGGACCGGGTTGGGCGATTCACCAGCTTCCCCCTCTCAAGAATAAACTCTGACCTTACTATCATTATTGGAACTTCCGCCGGAATATGTTTGGATCATGACGAAGAGACTTCATCTTGGCCGGCCAAGAATGAAGTCCCTGTCGATGTCACCATGTCACTAAGCGTACTTTATTTTCAACTGGGAACGGTAATACAGCAATACTGCAAGTAAGAGCATACCGGCACAGATAATGACGATGTCTAATATTTTCTGATTCATATGCTTGCTGCAAAAACCATACATCTTCAGTCCAAGGATGCCTCCAAGCGTATTGGCAATGACATCTGTTATGTCTGTCGCCCCAATCGCAAAGATATATTGGAGTAATTCAAAGGTAAGGCTTAAAGCTAGGATAAAAGCAAATTTAGATGAAACCCTGATATTTTTGAAATGGACCTCTAACAGCAGGCCCAACGGAACGAAGATGACCACATTCTCTATCATCTGTCTGAAGCTTCCGTCTTCGATGGATAGCGCGACAAATGGAATGAAGTTCAGACTTCTGAAGTGATAATCGAATACGGACAAGATGTCATATTGTAGCTTGAATAACACTAACCAGATCAGCACCCCTAAATAGAAGATCAACAATCCTCTCGAACATCCTTGAATCATAACCAACTCTCCTCTATTCGTTCAACCTGATCGGATCACGGTGACGATTACACCATCCCTATTGTTGCCGGATATCTCCCAGCGAAGATTGGAAGGCACCTGGATGGTCGTATCGCGGGTTACGGGGTAATAGGTAATCTCATATTTTTTGCCATTTGACGTGGTGGATATGGACTTTTGATTCTTCAGGAAGTCCAAATATTCTTCCAACGATAAATGGGCGTCCTGCATCATGGCACTATGCGGTAATCCAACATAGCGAATGTGCCAAGGTTCATATCGAATCCCTGTGATGGCCGTTTTGTCCTTGGGATAGCGGATAATAAAACCGTATTTCCAAGCATTCTTTTCCAACCATTTGCCTTCAGGGGCTCCATCCATTTTCATTTGGGTGGATCCGACATCAAGCGATAAGCCTAGATTATGCTCGCTATGGCCTGCAGGCAAGGCATAATCTGGCCCCATCTCCTGATATAGCCCATCTTGCTCCTTATAGTCTCGATAGCCGCTATTAATCGCAAAATGGCGCACCCCATCTTTTTCAGCGGCGGCCATCATCACCGAGAAGGTTTGTGCAAGGTTCTTGGACAATTTGACATCATGATCACCCAGCTCGTAACCCCTCACCAGGTCCTTATGCTTCCCTAATAGCACCACATCTGATTTTATACTCTCTTGATGGATCGGATTTACTTGGTTAACCAAGAGCAGATTTCCTTGATAGACCTGATCTTTTGTAATCCGGATCGTTCGGAAACTTCCGGCAGCCTCCTTATTTACGTTTTGAACCACAACTTTATCTGGGTAGAACAAGTCTTTATGGGCTAGGACGAAGCTTAGACCTATGACAACGATACATATAAACGCCCACTTCTTCATCTCACAATTCCCCTTAGATAACACGTTTCACAACATGTCTCCATGTTAGCAAATCCAGATACGCCAGTTATTAAGGTGGAGTGGATTAATTCATAAGAAAATCCTAAGGTTAGGTTGATTTTTTCCTAATAGGCGAATGAGAACGACAAAAAAAAAGCGCCCCAATAGGAGAGTCCTGCAAAAGCCTTGCGTTAGGTGCAGTACGGACTCTAAATTGGAAAAATGAGCACTAAGAATTGAAAAAAGCAGTCCATCCTCAATTGAGGGCGGGCTGCTTTTGCTCTATTAGCTTGACCATCCGCTTCGCGTTTACAACGAAGGCGGTTAGATAGGCCTGCATACGCATGCGGAAGAGACCCCGGTATCTGGCGGTGTCCATGCCGTGAAATCTTTTCATTTCTGCGTTTTTATGCTCAATAATCGGCCTTCTTTTTATCCGCTCTTTGAACGTGTCACTAAGTTCGAACTCGATCTGCTCTTTGAAATGATCAGCGATGATGCGGATCGAATACGTCTTGCTTTTAGCCCCTGATTTGTAACAGCCTTCACGAAGCGGACAGGCCTTGCATTTCTCGACGTCAAAATAATACACGAGCGAGCGGCTTTCCCCACTGGTCTTGCTTCCCTGGATCGCTTTACGCTTGCTGCGCTCTCCCGCCGGGCACAAGACGAAGTCGGCATCCTTGTTATACTCAAAACCTGCCTGACGGTCGCCTCCCTCGTGGACGATGGGGTGCAGCGGTACGACCGGCGATATGCTTTCTTTCTTCATGATCGCCAAATTTTCTTTACCGGAGTATGCCTTGTCTGCGATGATCTCCTCTACGTTTATGCCATGTGTTTTGGTTTGTTCGAGCAGGACAGGAAGCTGTTTACCGTCGTCGGTACTTCCCGGCGTTACTTCTAAGGCTGTAATGATTTCTTCTTCTGTCATGGCAACATGCTCTTTGTAACCGAAAAATGATTTTGAACTGCTCTTCCAGCCGAAGCGTGCATCCGGATCAATGGCGGACAGAATGCCTTTTTGAGAAAGTAGCCGCTCGTCTTCAACGATTTGTTTTGCCGCGCCGAGCTTTTCACTCACGGCCCCTTCATGGTCCGGTAACAAGTTCTCCACCGTCTGTCCGAGTTCCGCTAGGTATGCCAGCATGGTTTGTTCCGCGTCCACTTCATCGCTTTTGATGCGCGGCAGCTTAGGGAGCTTCTTCTCTAGTTTGGGATGACGTTTGACCACAACACGAAACAGGCGCTTGGCCGCGTCCCGCAATACGTCTAATGGCTTTTGTTTTTGGCTTCCTGCCAGAGTGTGCGTAGAGTCGATAAGGATAGCCTTACTTTTAACCAAACCCTGCTCTATGCATTGGCTGACCACATGCTTTAGCACGTCTTCCACCTGACTTGCTCCCAGCCGATGATTGCGAAAACGCGAGAGTTGCGATGCATCTGGAAGCGGATCTTCCGGATTAATCCCAATAAACCATTTGTAGGCCAGGTTTACCTGGGCATCCTGGATAACACGCTCATCCGACAGACTGTACAAAATCTGCAAAAACAACAGACGAAACAGCAGCTCCGGCTCATTTGCCGGTCTGCCGTAGTACTTGCAGTAGGATTGCTCCACTAATTCATATACAAACCCGAAATCCACCGCAGCATGTATCTTCCGAAGCAGATGGTCTTCCGGTACAAGTTTATATAACTCCGCATGAAACGATGCGGTTAATTGTCTGGCTGGCTGAAGCAACTTGGCTCAACTCGCTTTTCCTTTTCCCCTAGTATACAACAAACCCAGTACCTGCGCGGTACTGGGTCGTTTTTTACAAAAACTGTATCCGTTTTGCAGGACTCTCCAATAGCAGCTTCCAAGGGAACGCGTCCACCAAAAACATAAAAGCCGCGGTATACGCGGCTTAAGGAGCTGAAGCTCTAGTCCCGGCACTCGATACGGAGAACCGATCAATCCCGGGTCATCCCCTTGCTTACAGTGGTCTGAGGGAGATACGCATCTGCGCGGCGCAGCGTGTGGACCAGCTCTTCCGTGTCCAGCGCATAAGCGGGCTGCCCCGTACGGATGGATTGGGCGGCCGCAGTACCTGCCGCTTGCCCCATCATCGAGCAGGCCGGCTGTACGCGAATCGAACCATGGACGAGAACGTCGCTGGAGACGCACCGTCCGGCCACCCATAGGTTCTCCCAACCCTTCGGAACCAGTATGCCGTACGGGATGCCAAAGTGCTCGCCCGGCTTTAATTTGAAGCGATTTATCTTCTCTTCCATATGGAGGCGATAGGCTTCCTCCGAACATTCATAGGGATGGATATCGACGAATTTGTTAAACACTCCGATCTGATCGGGAAACTCCCGCTTGGACGTATAATCCTCGATCGTCAGTTCGTATTCGCCGACAATCCTCCGGGATTCGCGGACTCCGATTAAGGAGGCGGTTGTCACATGCTCCATGTGCTCGCAACCGGGGATGTACTTGCGGTAGAACGCAAGGTACTCCTCGGCAATTTTGCGTCCGAACATCATGCCGTCCGTCAGATCCTTCACCCGCAAGGCATTGAGATGGAACAGATGCCCGCCGTTCAGATAGCCGACGTGATGGCCGACCTTCGTCAGCCCTACCAGGAATGGATCCGGTTGGGTGAAATGTCCGTCCTGGATCGCCTTCCGGACCTCAACTCCCGCCTGCTCGTTGATTTTCTCCTTCTGTTCCCAATCGATATTCGTAAACAACGACGCCAGCGTGGCCGGCATAATATGGGGCGTATCACGCCCGGCTTCCCTGCATGGGACCCCGCACAAATCCGCCAAAACGGCGTCACCGGTGGAATCCACAAAGGCTCGTGCCGGAATATAACGGTAGCCCTCGATATTGTGCACGACCACTCCGTTTACCTTACGGCTTGGTGCATCCACATCCGCATCGATCAACCGCGTGAAGAACCGGACCTCCACTCCTGCGCGGATAACCAATTCGTCCAGCACACGTTTGTAGCCCTCCACTTGGAAGGGGGACCAATGATGGTAGTACAGGCGCCAGCAATTGGGGTCGATTCCAGGGCTCATGTAGCCCCGGGCGTACATCGTCTCCACGATTTCCTTCATCAATCCGCCCACGAGCATTCGTTCGCCGTTGGCCATCGGGTCAAACGCCGTCACCAATCCGGAGGTACCCATCCCTCCCATCGTTCCTGTCGCTTCAACGAGCAGAACCTTCAACCCAAGCCGTGCGGCACATACGGCGGCCGCCACGCCTGCCGGCCCTCCGCCGGCCACAACCACGTCATATTCCGGTTCAACCGGAATATCCCTAATCAATCGATACGAGGTGTCGTACATTCCGAACATCTCCTTCCCTAAGTTGGATGGATAGGCCTACCGGTTGACCACGTTAACCGGCTGCCCGTCCAGATAACATCGAATATTCTCTACGGCCACCTCCATCAGCCTGGAACGGGCTCCCACCGTGGCCCAGGCGATATGGGGGGTGACGATGCAGCGAGGCTCCCGGAGCAGCGGATTGGCGGGATCGGCCGGTTCGATGGAGAGAACATCCAGCGCTGCTCCCGCGAGTCTCCCTTCCTGCAGCGCGTCAGCCAAGGCCTCCTCGGAGATCAACGGACCCCGGGAAGTATTGATCAAGTATGCCGAAGGCTTCATGAGCGCCAGTCGGTCCTTGTTGAGCAGCTGCGTGGTCTCCGGCGTCAACGGACAATGGAGACTAACCACATCCGCCCGCTGCAGCAGCTCCACCAGCTCCACATCTTCGTCCGTTGGGAGTGTGCTCCGATCCGCACCGGCTGCGAGGACGTTCATCCCGAAGGCTCTAGCGATCATCGCCGTCTGACGACCGATCCGGCCGTACCCGACGATTCCCATCGTCTTCCCTGCCAGCTCAACCATGGGCTGCAAGGTGAAGCAGAAGTCGGGGCAAGACGACCACTGGCCTCTTTGAACCGCCTCGGCATGCTTGCCGACCTGCTGCACCAGCTCCAGGAGCAGGGCGAAAACGAATTGCGCCACGGACTGTGTTCCATAGGACGGCACATGGGTGACCGTAATCCCGCGCCGGCGGGCAGCTTCCACATGTACCACATTGTAGCCGGTGGCCAGTACCCCGATATATCGCAGATGGGGGAGCTGCTCCATGGTTTCCTCCGTCAACGGAGTTTTGTTCGTTAATAGAACGGCCGCTCCCTGGGAACGGTTCACGATTTCCTCTGCCGGCGTCCGATCATAAACCGTAACCTCTCCCATAGCCTCCAAGCCGCTCCAGCTCAGATCACCCGGATTTAACGTATATCCGTCCAGCACAACTATTTTCATTTGTGTGTATCCTCCTGCCTTTGGTTGTATTGTCTATTCCTACTGCCTTCTGTACAATGTGCATATAAGATCGGATGACAGGATGGAGGTTGGAATATGAGCTTTCCCTTCCCCACGACCAATCGCAATACCAATCTATGGAACGGGTACGAGATCGATCCGTTTCTGCGTTTTGCGGAGCCTCTCGTCAGGAGCAGCCTGCAGATCAAGCCGAGGAAGCTGATGGACTATTGGTTATTCTGGCTGCAGGAAGGATCGGTGCGCCTAACTTACGAAGAAACGACCATCATGTTGAAGCAAGTAGACCTGATCCTGGTGCAGCCGAATACCGTGCACCATATGGAGGCACAAACACCGGTCGTACGGGGATTGTCTGCCCACTTCGATCTGTTCTTCCATCCGGATCGGGATACCATTCATCCCATTATGCCGGACATGCTGGATCCGCGCTTCGTTCCCTACATTCAGCCCAAGTGGAATGACATGGGCGGACCCCCGCTCCCCCTTGTACTCGCCCCCCATGATGCCCCCCGTTTCTTGGCCGCCTTCACGGAGGCCGTGGAGCAGTGGGAGAACAAGTCCGTCATCTCCCAGCTCCGGGCAGCCATGCGAATCACCGAGATGGTCGCCATGCTGTGGGAGCAATACGGATTTGCCGCCCATCCTGCAGATTCCGGAAGAGACGACCGTCTGCAATGGATGCTCTCCTATATCCACTATCATTTGGATCAGCCCTTGGAGGTCCATGAGCTTGCACGCTTATTGAATCTCTCCCCTTCCCGCTTCTTCTATCTGTTCAAAACCCGCCTTGGCTGCAGTCCGCACCAGATGATTCTCCGGCTTCGCCTGGAACGCGCGGAAGAGCTCCTGCGGATGACGGATCTGCCCCTGGGCAAGATCGCGGAGCACTGCGGATTTGCGAACGAACATCATTTCTCCAAGCTGTATAAGCGCAAGCGCGGAACAACTCCGGGAGCGGCAAGAAAGGCGCTGAAGCTTCAGCCGTAATTCTCTTCTTCGTGCTCACAGCTCCATTGTAGCTCGTACGGGAGGAAAACCAATGCCTATACCTCCTGATTTGCAGGGTCTAAACCTCCTGCCCCCAATGAAAAAACCGGGCATGGAGAGACTTCTCCATAACCCGGTTCATTCAAGATGGTCCATGCGCCTCTCCGATTAGGCAGAGGCTCCCTTCCCCAGCAGCAGGCGGAGCTGAACCTTAACGTCATTCTCGGTGTTGAGCACCACCGTATGGGGATTCTTCATCCCGAAGTCCATGAATGTCACCACCGTGCTTCCCTCCAGCTTCAGCTGCCCGCCGGACATCTGAACCTTGCTGTCGAAGGTTACCTCCTTGGTCAAGCCCTTGATCGTCAGCGTGCCGCTGATCGGCACGCTGATGGTCTCTCCCTCCTTCCACTCCCGGGGCAGATTGCCGAAGGACTTGGCGGTGAAGACGGCCTCAGGGAACTGCTCGACGGCCAGATAATCCTTGCCCTTGATATGATTATCGCGCTGGCTGTTGCCGGAGCCGACGGAGGTCATCTCGACCTTGCCTTCTGCCGCGTTGGCGCCAGTGTCGGAGATGTTCAGCTTCCAGCTGCCGGTTACGGACTTGCCCACAAAATTGACGGTCTCCTTGGAGGTGGTGACCGAGAAATAGACCTCGGAGCCGCTCTGGATGCTCCACGTCCCGTTGACAGCAGCGGCTTCCACCGGCTTGCCGGCGGCACTGCCCTCCACGGCTTGGGCAGCGATCACTTCCTTGACCTCCACATGATTTCCCGCATAGTAGTCATAAGCGGCATAGCCTCCTCCTGAAGCAGCTAGCACAATTCCGGCGGCGAGAGCAATCCATTTTCCTTTCATTCGGTATGCCTCCTATCCTAGATTTGAGATGATCTATATTTAACACTACGCATTGTAGTGTAAATATCCAAAAAAATTACAGCGGCGCAGGCAGCAGCAGTCCGGTTATGGCTGCCGTTACGGAGATGGAAATCAACGCCGCTTTCCATGGCATGCGGAAGGGTACCTGGGCATCCGGATCCACCAGCTGCCGAATTCTCACATTCATGGAGGTGTCCGTAAAGGAAGCATGTGCGAAGGTGACGTCTGCGGACTGAACTCGGACCAACTTCAGCAGCGCGCCCCCCAAGCCAGCCGGCGAGCCGCCGGTGCACACCACCGCGTAGCGGTCGGCCATGACCTCGCAGGATATTTTGTATACAGAATGGCACCACTTCAGGATCGGGACATACCACAGCACGGACGATGCCAGGTAAGTAAGCAGGGTCTTCAGCGGGTCCAACTGCAGCAGATGATACTGCTCATGCCGGATCACCGCCTCCAACTCCTCCCGCTCCAGAATCCGGATCAAGCCGGTTGATAGGATGATTCTGGGACGGATGAAGCCCATCGTCAAGGCCACCGGCTCGGCGTGCCCGATGACGGTTAGCCTCCCGCTCCCCCCTATGTACTCCCGGTCCAGCGCTTCCGTCAGACGTGTATGGGTCATCCGGCGGATCCGCCGCTTGGCCCGCATCAGCAGGAAGGCTTGCCTGGCGCACAGCCAGACGCTGACTGCGAAGGTGCTCACGATGAGCACATCCAGCATCATCTGAATGAAGGGCCATCCCATGGAGCCGAGCCAGGTGTGGCACAGGTTGAAGACATTCAGCGGAAGGCTCCAACGGAAGATCGATTGAAGCATATAAAGGGTCATCTGGAGCAGGAGTGTTCCGGCAATCAGCATGCAGGTCCAGAAAATCGCATGGGAACGATTGTTCGGCATAAGATCACGTGTCCTTTTTCAGAGCTTTGATTTTCTCCTCCAGCTTCAGGAGAAGGTCGGAATCCGCCTCATCCAGCGCATCGATCATGTGGGTAACCACCAAGGAACCGAAGTCCTCCAGGAGCTCATGGGTAATCTCCTTAGACTGGATCTCCATGAACTCGTCCTTGGTGTAGGCAGGGTGGTACAAGGAGGTGCGGCCCTCCAGCCTTTTGCCGAGAAGTCCCTTCTCCAAGAGCCGATTCATCACCGTCATGACGGTATTGAAGCTCAGATTCTTCTCCTGCTCCAGCTTGATCTGCACTTCCTTGATGGACAGCTCCCGGTGGGTCCATAGAATGTCCATAATCTTGGCCTCAAGCGGACCGAAGAACCGGTTGAGTCCCTTCTCGCTAAACTTGAAGTGTTGAATCTTCATCGTGTAAACCACCTCACACTACTCATTGTAGTGCAGTGAAGATTCCCCTGTCAAATGCTTCCGATACCCCGAAGAAACCGGTACGGAACATAAAAAAGAGGCTGGCAGCCCACGCCGCCAACCTCCTGTCTCATGCCACGCTTCCGGCATGCAGCTTACTCACATCCAATACCGGGATCATCCGTTCGCTGCGCTTCAGTACACGGCTCACCAACGAGGACGCATCGTGCATACCCGGTGGCACTTCCTCCACCTGATCCTCCCGGTATCCGACGACCTCGGACACTTTGTCGACCAGAATCCCCAGATCCCGCTCCCCCTGATCCAGAATGATGATCCTGGCGTTCGGACCGAATTCCGACGCCCCCTCGCCAAGGTAGCGCTGCAGATGAATGACGGGCAGCAGGGAGCCCCGCAGGTTCGATAAACCGATGACCGCCGGCGGTGCGCCTTGGATCGGGGTCAGCACCGGTACGGTGATAATCTCCTTCACTTGTCCGATATCCATACAGTACCGTTCCTGACCGGCCTGGAAGATCACCGCTTGTCGTTCCGTCTTCGTCTCTTGATCAGTCTGCGTCTCCTGCATGAATCTCCTGCCGGCCGCCCCCGACTGCCCGTCATCCCGGATCAGCGACGAGATGTCAAGAACCAGCGCCACGTTACCGCCACCCAGAATGGTGGAACCGGCGATATGGGGCACATGTCCGACGAAGGAGCCCAGGTTCTTGATCACAATCTCCTGGTTGGCAATCGTCCGGTCAACGCGGAGGCACAGCTTCTTCTCGGCCAAGCCCACTACCACCACGACGAACTTGTCTGTCGCCCGGTCCTCCGGCTGCTCCGGTATCTTCAGCTTCTCCTTCATGGACACCAGCGGCAAAATTTCCCCGCGGATCAGACAGACCCGCTCACCGTTCACCGTCTGAACCTCCTGCTCCCTGAGCCGGACGATCTCGATGACATTGACCAGGGGAATCGCAAAGGTGCCATGCCCGGCCTGTACGAGAAGGGACCGCATGATGGCCAGGGTCATGGGGAGCTTGATCGTCATGACGGTGCCGATTCCTACCGTGCTCTCCACGTCGATGATGCCATTCAGCTTCTCAATTCTGGAGCTTACGATGTCCATTCCGACGCCGCGGCCGGACAGGTCGGTCACCCGGCTGGCCGTTGAGACACCGGAGCGGAAGATCAGATTGATGGCTTCCTTGTCGGTTAACCGTCCCGCCTCCTCCTCGGTGATGACTCCCTTCGCGATGCAGCTGCGCTTCAGCTTCGCCGGATCGATTCCGCGGCCGTCGTCCGTGACGGTAATGACGATGAGATTCTCGCGATGCTCGGCCTTCAGGGTCAGATGACCGGTCCGGGACTTCCCTGCAGCGAGCCTTTCCTCGGGTGTTTCGATGCCGTGGTCCGCCGAATTCCGGAGGATATGAATGAGCGGATCGCTTAATTCCTCGATGAGCGTCCGGTCCAGCTCCGTCTCCTTGCCCTCCATCTGGAAGAGGATCTCCTTCCCGGCCTTCTGGCTCAAGTCCCGGACCATCCGGGGGAAGCGGTTGAAGAGCTGGTCCACAGGCAGCATCCGGGTCTTCATCATCGATTCCTGAAGCTCGCCGATGACCCGGGTGAGATGATTCGCCGTATCATGAAGCCCGTTCAGGTGGGTCTTGTCCTCCAGCAGCCCTGCCACCTGCTGGGTCAGCCGGTTCTTCACTTCCTGCAGCCGGGTGTGGTCAATGATGAGCTCGCCCACCAGATTCAGAAGATGCTCCAGCCGGTCCACATCCACGCGGATGGTCTGGTTCAGCTTCAGCTTCTCATCCTTCGGAGAAGCCGGTGCGGCGGCAGCCGTGCCTTCCGGAAGCTCTGTCGGAGCAGTGGCCGGCGCTTCGGGTACGTCCCCGTTCCGGGCCGACTCCTTCAGCTCCTCGGAGTGTTGCGGATTTTCGGATGCGAGCTCTTGCGCCGGCTCCCATACGCGGATGGTGCACCGTTCGATCTGGGACACCGAATTCAATTCCCGTCCGATCTCCTCCTGGGAGGAGCGGGTGCAATAGAAGACGGACCACATCTCCGGAAAAGGATCCAGATCCATCAGCACGCCGATGGACGGATCGGTCTCCAGAATCTGCCCCATGCCCTGGAGGCGGGTGCAGATCAGATGGGCGCGCACCGATCGCAAGGCAGATTCCTCCGAGAGCTTGAACGTCAGGATGTATGCAGTTTGCCCTTCCTCCATGGCCTTCAGGGCCAGGCGTGCAGGCTCCCCTGCAGCGGGGAAGTCGCCGGATGGTGCTTCCGCCGGCTCCGGCTGTTCCTCTGTCGCAGCGGTTCTTCCTGCGCTTCCTTCCTGGCACAGCGCATCCAACCGGCCCACCCGGTCGCGGATGTCCATCTCCTCCAGGGTGCCGTCCGTGATGGCGGTCCGCAGCCGCTTCAGATCATCCACCGTATCGAATACGGTATTGATCACATCGGCATAGAGGAGCAGCTTGCGGTTGCGGATCTGATCGAATACGTTCTCCAGCCGGTGGGTGAGCTGCTCCAGCTTCGTAAAGCCCATTGCCGCCGAGGAGCCCTTCAAGGTATGGGCCGCCCGGAAGATGGCGGCGATCGTGTCCGGATTCTTCCCTGATTCCAGCTGCAGCAGCTGCTCATCCAGAATCTGCAGCTGCTCCTCCAGCTCGTCCAAGAAGACGCTCAGATACGCGGAATGATTATACATCAACATTTCCACCCCCTTTGACGCTGCCATCGTGGAGCAGCTTCTCCATGTCGATGATGCTGACGAGGCCCGTTTCCGTCTGACCGACGCCGGTAAGCACGGCCGCTCCGCTCCCCGTTCGGGACGGCGGCGGCTGGATCTCCCCGATCTGGAGAACCCGGTGAACCCGGTCCACCAGGACTCCCACCGTCTCCTCGGTATAGTGCACAAGGACGATCCGGGTAGACTTGGAACATGGCTGCTCGTGCAGGGCAAGCCGCTCCGCCATGCTGAACACCGGGACGATCTTCCCTCTCAGATTAATGACCCCCTTCACGCAGGGCCGTTCACAGCCGTTCAATTCCGTGATCTCCTGCATGCGGATGATCTCGCGGATCGCGGGCAGCGGAATGGCGAAGCGTTCCGTGCCGCAGCCGATCTCGATGTACTGCAGGGAATCGTGCAACACTTGATGCATCTCATCCCCTCCTTACTTCAGCTTGAAATAAGCGATTGTGAGTGACATATCCTGGGCCAGCTGGGCCATGGACTGGGAAGCGGACGCCGTCTCTTCCGTGGCAGCGGCGACCTGCTCGCTGGCGGCCACGATGGTTTCCACCGTCTGCAGCACTTCCTTGCCCTGGGCGGACTGCTCCTCGCAGGCAGCGGCAATCTCTGCGGCTTGCTCCGAGGTGGCGCTGACCCGGCGGACGATCTCCTCGAAGGTTTCACCGGTACGGCCGGACAGGACCACCGCCTCTTGAACCGCCGTCACGCTATGCAGGGTGTTGCTCTGCATGGTTTTGATGATGGAGGCGATCTGCTTGGTGGCTTCACCGCTTCGTTCAGCCAGCTTGCGGACTTCATCGGCCACCACCGCGAAGCCTCTTCCCTGCTCGCCGGCACGTGCAGCCTCGATTGCAGCGTTCAGAGCCAGCAGGTTAGTCTGGTCGGCAATATCGTCGATCACCTCGATGATCTCGCCGATCTTGGTGGAATCCTCCTGAAGACGCTCCATCTGCATATTCAGGTTCTTCATTCCTTGTACGGAGGCCCGTAGAACGTCACCGCCCTTTTGCGCTTCCATCAGGGTCTGGTTGGACAGGTCGGCAGCGGATTCGGCATTATGGGCAACGGCATCGATGGCCCGGGCCAGCTCCTGAAGCAGCTCGTTGATCATCCGTGCGGCGCGGGACTGATCCTGGGTGCCAGATGCAATCTCCTGCGTACTGGCTGAGATCTCCTGGGAAGCGCCGGATACGCTCTGTGCGGCATAGCTGGTCTTCCCGAGAACCTCCCGCAGCCTATGGATCATCTCGTTGACCGCGTCGCCCATCTGCCCCAGCTCATCGCGGCTCTTAATCGAGACGGTATCCGTCAGATCCCCGTTCTTCACCTGCTCCACAGACCGCTTCAAGCGAGTCACCGTGCCGGCGATGGACGAGGAAACGACCAACGCCAGAGCCAGAGCGGCAATTCCTGCGGTGATCACAAGAATAAGGACGAAGAGCCGTCCGTTCGTGTAGGTTTTCTGGACGCTCTCGGTCTGGGCGTCCGAGCCCTTCTTGATGCTGGCCGTCATGCCGGCGATCAAGTCAGTGGCCTTCTTGAAGTGCTCATGCGCTTTATTATGCTGAGTGTTGAATTCCTCGAAACGGTTCGCCCGGGCCAATTCGATCAGAGGAGGGAATGCTTTGACATATTGGTCATAAGCTGTGCTGAACTGATCGTAGATTTGGCGGTCCTCCGCCGAGTGGGGCATCGATAAGAACAGCTTCCGGCTGGCTTCGGTCTTGCCCAATACCTCTTGAATCCGTCCTTCGAGCCGCTTCATCTCAGCTGGGTCCGTCTCTAGCGCCATACGCAGGAGAATCCGCTGAGTGTCCATCACATCCCCATACATCTGGCCCAGCACATAGACGTTGGGCATCCAATTGTCCCGAGTTTCCTTCGATGCCTCGCCCATCACATCCATCTTGGAGATCGCGAGATATCCCGACAGAACGAGAAGCGCGATGATGAGGCCGAAGCTTGCGATCAATTTGGTTCGGATGGTTCTAAGTTTCATTGAAGTCAACTCCTGCTCATGGGTTTTTACTTGCTTTTCAACATGATTCGACATGTTTCGTCATATTCCTCCTAGATTCCTTCCAAAAAACCTCGATGGTTTCCTCCAACCTTCCCTCGTTACAGATGAAATGTTCCGAAAACCCCCGCCGCTTCTTGAATTGGGGACTCCGAATATGTCATGATACGGATATGATGGACCGGCTGAGACAGAAGGTACCATAATCCGATTGAACCCATGAACAGGTGGTATAGAATGGCGCATAACAACAATTCACGCAATACTCCGCGCAAGGCCAATTCCTCCTCCCCGGGCCGAAAAACCGGCCGCACCCACTCGGGCGGCCAAGAGGGCCGTTCCCACCCGGACAGCAGACCCGGCAGGTCTTCCGCCGACGGCTCGAAGCGGTCCAACGCCAGAGGCTTCGGCAAGCCTGCCGATGGACAGGGACGGAACCGTACCCGCACGGGAGGCCGAGCCCCGGGAACCGACGCAGCAGCAAGCCAGCCTTCCTGGTCCGGCAAGGCTCCGGTGATGATCCCCTTGAAGGCCGGCAGGCGCAAGGGAGACTGGTACGAGATCAAGCTGCCGGACTCTTTTACCGCTGCGACCGCTTCCTCGATCCTGCGCTTTCTGCCGATCCCGCCGAAGCTGGGAAGCAAGCTGCTGGCTGAGAACGGCATCGGCAAGAACGGACCGCTCCTGAAGCTCCGCCTCTTCCCGA
This sequence comes from Oryzibacillus soli, assembly GCF_051594765.1. Classification (NCBI taxonomy): domain Bacteria; kingdom Bacillati; phylum Bacillota; class Bacilli; order Caryophanales; family Paenibacillaceae; genus Oryzibacillus; species Oryzibacillus soli. Next base: position 28,002 of record NZ_JBPPGJ010000026.1, on the reverse strand, counting down.
ATGAACGCCCCGGGATGGAGCCCGATTGGAAGGAAATGAACGTCCTCTACGAGGATGACTTCATGCTCATCGTGAACAAGCCCATCGGCATGGAGGTCCACCCCAGCGCCCAAGGCCAGAAAGGCACCTTGGCCAACGCCGTGGCCGCCTACTACGAGATGACCGGACAGCCCTGCAGGGTCCGGCCGATCCACCGGCTCGATAAGGACACGACAGGCCCTGTGCTTTTTGCGAAGAATGAGTACGCGAATCTCGTCTTCGAGAAGGCCATGAAGGAGAAGCAGATCGACCGGCTGTATCTGGCCGTGGCAGAAGGCAAAGTAGCCCAGGATAAGGGCGTCATCGACGCTCCCATCGGACAAGACCGCCTGCACTCTACCCGCCGACGTGTGAGCGAGACCGGTGAGCCGGCCGTCACACGCTATGAGGTATCGGAACGGCTGCCGGGCCACACCCTGCTGCGACTGAAGCTGGAGACGGGCCGAACCCACCAGATCCGGGTCCATCTTTCCCACATCGGGCATCCGATCGCCGGCGACGGCATGTACGGCGGCACACGCAAGTACATTCACCGGCAGGCTCTGCACGGCGAGAAGCTGACCTGCTTCCATCCGTGGACCGGCGAGAGGATTCATGTCCGAGCTCCTATGCCTGACGATATCGCGGGTATGCTGCAGCAGCTGCGCGGCAAGTAACGAGAGAGGCTGTCCCCTTTACAGGTGCTGTGACCTTCCGGCGCCTTCGAGGTTGGACAGCTTTATTTAATGACATAAAGTTTACATAATTATTGTTATGTTGCGTTCTTGCGGAAGTTACATCTGGCAAACCTCTGTTCCCCTTGGTATACTGAGTACAAACCGATTGCCGATATTTCCCGTAAGTGAGGTGCCGCCCCGTGAATGTGATCAAAGCCAAGGACCGCAAGGAGCTGGACGCCAAGGTGCCCTCCATGCCCTGGTACGTGGAGAAGTTCGTCAGCTACAAGCTGCCGGACCTGTCCCCCTCCTCCCTGCTGGAGTATGTGCGGGATTACGAGACCTTCTTCTCCTGGCTCATGGCCGAGGGGCTGACCGAAGCCAAGGGAATCCGCGACATCCCTCTGGCCGACCTGGAGCGTCTTCGGATGGACAGCGTGGACAATTTCCGGATGTTCCTCGCCACTCGGCGGGAGCACGCCAATTCCCGGACGACGGTGGCCCGTAAGCTCTCCTCGCTCCGCTCTCTCTTCCATTATCTGAGCCAGATTGCAGAGGACGAAGACTTCTATCCGCTTCTGAAGCGCAATGTCATGGCCAAGGTCCAGATGAAACGGACCCACAAGCCCAAGGATACCGCCGCCAAGCTGGAGGGCAAGCTTCTGCAGGAGCACGAGATCAGTGAATTTATCGATTATATCTATAACGGTTATGCTGAGGATATCGCCTCGAACAAGCAGGCTGCTTACTTCCACCGGCTGAACAAGGAGCGCGACGTGTGTATCGTCAGCCTGATCCTCCACTCGGGGCTGCGGGTCTCCGAGGTCGTGAACCTGAATCTGGACGATGTGGATATGAAGAAGAAGCTGGCCTATGTGTTCCGCAAGGGCAAGAATGACGAGACCTTCAAGACCCCGGTCTACTTCCGGCAGCTGGCGATGGACGATATCGCCCGGTATCTGGATATTCGCGCCACCCGTTACCGCCCCGCCAAGCGGGAAAAAGCCTTTTTCCTGGCCATGGCCAACGGGAAAACGGAGGGCGAACGCATGACCAAACGGGCGATTCAGGAGATGGTGATGAAGTACGCCAAGCGGTTCGGCAAGCCGTATCTCTCGGTCCATAAGCTTCGCCACAGCTTCGCCACCGACTATTACACCCGCAACGACCTGTACAAAACCCAGGAGCAGTTAGGACACGCCTCTCCGGAGACGACCCAAATCTACGCCCATCTGACGGACAAGACCATGGCGGAAGCCATCGACCGGGATGCCGGTGAATAAAGCGAAAAAGCCTGCCTGAAGGATCGATTGACGATCCGACAGACAGGCTTTTTTGGGGTGGTTCTCCCCCGGGGCAAGACCGCTCAAGGCTTGATGAACATCTGGGTCCAGTAATACCGGTAGCTGCCCCCCGTGCAATACCCTACGCCGATCTGGGTATAATTCGGGCTCAGGATGTTCTGCCGGTGCCCGGGGCTATTCATCCAGCTCTCCATCACGGCGGCAGCCGTGGTCTGGCCGGCCGCAATGTTCTCCCCGGCGGTGGAATACGACACGTTGAAGCTCTTCATCATCTCGAAGGGACTGCCGTAAGTGGGTGAGGTATGGGAGAAGTAGCCCTTGTTCCTCATATCCTCCGATTTGTAGCGCGCCACCCGGGACAGCTGCCAATTGGGCGAGAGCGGTGCCAGGCCGTTCTTCGCACGCTCGATGTTGACGAGTCGGATGACCTCGTTCTCCACCGATTTGGTGGCGGTCAGAAGCGGCACGGTAACCTTGTCCCCCGGATAGATCAGCGCCGGATTAGGGAATTGCGGGTTGGCGGAGATGATCTCGGAGAGGCCGATCTGGTATTTCACGGAGATTTTCCACAAGCTGTCGCCGGGTTGGACGGTATAGACGTCGGTGTCGGCAGCCGGCTGGGAGCGGACCGGATCCGGGCTCATCACGGCTGCGGACAGCAGCACGGCGGTGAGCAGGGTGAGAAGCGGAAGGGTCTTGCGCGGCATGTCAGGAGTCTCCTTCACAATGGATTGGGAATCTCTCCTAATATGCGCCAAGGAAACCGGACTTATCCTTTCAGCTCGGTGATGAGAATGCCCGTCAGGATGAGCACCCCCCCTCCTACCGTTTGCAGGCTGAGCGTCTCTCCTCCCAGCAGGACGGCGGCTCCGGCAGCGAAGACCGGTTCGGAGGAGAAGATGATGGCCGTATGGGCCGGCGTCGTGAATCGCTGGAAGTAGGTTTGCGCCCAATAGGCCAACGCCGAGGCGAATACGGCCCCGATGATCAACGCTCGAAGCACCTGGGTGTTCGTCCAGATCCCGGGGTCGGCCAGCTCCCCCAGATCCTCCCACAATGCGCCGGCAGCCAGGTTCAGGAAGGCTACGACCGTGAGCTGGATGCAGGCCAGGAGCATCGGCTGATGGTGCGGCGTGTACCGGGCGGTCAGAAGGATGTGGATCGCGAAGCAAAAGGTGCAGCCCAGCACCAGCAGATCCCCCGTCTGCAACGGCTCGGTCCCCCGGATGGACAGGACGGCCAGTCCGGCCAGCGCGATAGACAGGCCCACTAGCACCGGCCGGGTCAGCTTTTGCTTGAAGAACAAGGCTCCCAAGAGGGGAACCATGACGACACACAGACCCGTGATGAAGCCCGCCTTGGAAGCGGACGTATATTGAACGCCAACGGTCTGGAAGATGAAGCCCAAGGCGACCCAGAACCCAAGAATGGCGCCCCGCTTCCATGCCAATCCGGAGACCCGTTCCCGATGCCTCCCGGCGGAATAGACCCCCCACAAGAGAAGCGCCGCAAGGGCGAACCGCACGCCCAGATGGGTCATGGGCTCCATGACCTCCACCGCCTCCTTGATGAACACGAACATGATGCCCCATACGAGTGTAACGAATAAGAGTACGCTGTCGGCTAATAACGATTTGCGCATGGATGATGCCTCCTATACAAAAAAAAGAGCCTCGGCTTCATCTGAAGCCGGGCTCCTGCTGTGATGATCTTGACGGCTTATACGTGATAATACTCCAACTCCCAATCCTTGTAAACGGCCAGCACCACGGTGCTAATGCCTTGAACAGTCATGGAGCCGCCATGAACCCGGTCGAATATACCGGCGTCGCCCGCTCCGAACTCCAGGGTCCACAATCCCGGCAGGGGGATATGAACCTGGATGGGATGATGGTTGCCGTTATGAACGACGAACAGATGTTTGGCCGGATCCCCGTTGGCATGATTCCTAAGCGTGTACGCCACGCAGGCGGAAGGTGCGCCCTCGAACACGAGGTGACGCCGGATCTGTTCCGCCGTACGCATCCGGAAGGCAGGATGCTTCCGCCGCAGCGCCGTCAGCCTGCGAATGTGTTCGACGCCGTCCTGGTTAGCCGCACAGCGCTGCCAATCCATCCGGTTGATGAGGTCCGGCGACTTGTAGCTGTTCTCCACGCCATCCTTGGTCCGCATAAACTCCTGTCCGGCGTGGAGGAACGCCATCCCTTGGGAGGTCAGCACCAGAGCGCTGGCCAGCTTATGCCGTCTCTTGCGGGTCGCTTCGTCATCGTAGGGATTGGAGAGCAGCAGCTTATCCCACAGCGTATAGTTGTCATGAGCTTCTACATAGGCCACCGATTGGACCGGCTCCGCCGCGTAGCCTCGGATATGGTCGTTGTAATGCACCGCCGCCGTGATCCCGATCTTCAGATGATGCTCGGAGCCGCCTCTGCCGCTGATGAAGCCGCCATCTCCCTCGGAAAAGACGCTTCCCTTCAGCGTATCGCGGATCCCGTCGTTAAACTGTCCGATTCCCGGCAGACGGTGGGCGTTCCACTGGTTGGCCCGCTCCGCCTCCGGCAGCTCGGTCGGCATAATCCAGCCTTCACCCAGCATCACGATGGACGGATCGATCTCATCGAGCCGCCGCCGGATTTCCCGCATGGTTTCGATATCATGAAGGCCCATCAGGTCGAACCGGAACCCGTCCAAGTGGTACTCCCGGGCCCAATACAGCACCGAATCCACGATGAACTTGCGCATCATCGGCCGCTCCGAAGCCGTATCGTTCCCGCAGCCGGAGCCGTTGGAGAACAGCCCGTCGTTCTTGTAGCGGAAGTAATACCCCGGTACCAGCTTGGTGAAATTCACCCGGAACGCATCGAACACATGGTTGTATACCACATCCATGATGACCCGGAGTCCGTGGTCGTGGCAGGTCTGGATCAAGGTCTTCAGCTCCCGGATCCGGACCGCCGGATCGAAGGGATCGGACGCGTAGGAGCCCTCCGGCGCGTTGTAATTTTTGGGGTCATAGCCCCAGTTGTAGGAGCGCTCCGGATCGGTTTCGTCCACGCTCTCCGTTGCGAAATCATAGACCGGCAGGAGCTGTACGTGGGTAATGCCCAACGACCGAATGTGATCGAAGCCCGTCGGGATTCCCTTGGGCCCCTTGGTCCCAAGCTCGCAGGCTCCAAGATATTTGCCCTTGTGAAGGACGCCGCTTAAGGGATGGATGGTTAAGTCCCGAATATGCACCTCGTAAATGATGGCGTCGATCGGATGCTCGAAGGGCGGCCTATCCCCGGTCCACCGCTTCGGGTTCGTCGTCCGGAGATCGAGGACCGCTCCCTTGTCTCCGTTGACCGATACGGCCTTGGCGTAAGGATCCACCGCCTCCTGCCATTGGCCGCTGATCTTGACCTTATACGTGTACAGCTTGCCGCTGCAATCGCCCACGACGGTCACCCGCCACACGCCCCGCTCCTCCCGGGTCATCGGAAGCTCCGCCGCCGGTACACCATCCCAGGCGTCGTAGAGAACGGCAGCCGCATCGGATGCGGTCGGCGCCCAGAGCACGAAGGACGTAGCATCCGGATTATAATGGCAGCCCAAGTCGTCTCCCTCATAGGCATACGACTCGTCGAACTCCCGGGAGAAGACCGATAAGCCGCCCGTGAGCTCCGGATCTCCGTATTGAATCTCATAGTCGATGCCCCGTTGTACCGCCATACGTTATCCCGCCTCGGTTTAGAATAGGATTGCACACGCTAGGCCCTTGCACCTGATGAATTTCATTATAGGATGATTCTTCCACCTGCGCAATGCAAACGATTGTCCTGTCTTGGGACACCATACCCATAAAACGTATCTTTTCCAAGTCAGGTGCTTCCAATCCTTCCGAAGCCATGCTATAATGCCCCTATAATCTAAAGGCAATGATTACCTGTAGAAGGTACAACCTCGTATGCATTGACGGGGATGTACCTTTTTTTATTTGCCATTCATAGGAGGTCGATCTTCCATGCAGCTTGAAGCCATCTTCCACCGCCCCAAACAAAATTGGTCCTTCGCCTACGACCCCGAAACCATCTATCTACGCATTCAGACCAAACGCGGAGATGTGGAGCGGGTCCAAGTCCTAGCTGCGGACAAATACGCCTTCGAGGCAACCCGTTCGCTGATCGGGATGGTCCGCTTCGCATCCAACGACCGCTTTGATTTCTGGGAGATCCCTGTGAAGCCGCCCTACAAGCGGCTCACGTACGCCTTCGTGCTGCATGCACGCGGGCAGTGCACCTATATGACGGAGCGGGGCTTCCAATCCGAGGCTCCGGCCGACGCCACAGGGCTGTTCGAATTCCCCTACATCAACCGGGCGGATGTATTCACGCCTCCCTCATGGGTGAAGGATGCCGTGTTTTACCAGATCTTCCCGGAACGCTTCGCCAATGGAGATCCGTCCAACGATCCGGCGGAGGTGGAGCCTTGGGGCGGCGAACCGGGACGCTCCAACTTTTTTGGAGGAGATCTGCAGGGAGTCATCGACCATGTGGACCATCTGGAAAAGCTGGGGGTGAACGCCATCTACTTCACACCCGTCTTCGAGGCCACCACCAACCATAAATACGATACGCGGGATTATATGAAGGTAGACCCTCATTTCGGCGGCAATGAAGCGCTGAAGCGTCTCGTGGAGGTCTGCCACGCCCGTGGAATCCGAGTCCTTCTCGATGCGGTGTTCAACCACTGCGGCGCCACTTTCGAGCCATTCCTGGATGTGAAGGCCAACGGCACCCTCTCCCCTTATGCCGGATGGTTTCATATCCGCAGCTTTCCGCTGGAGGTCCAAGACGGTATCCCAACCTACGATACCTTCGCTTTTGAGCCGATCATGCCCAAGCTGAACACGGAGCATCCGGAGGTCAGATCTTATCTGCTGAACGTGGCGCGGTATTGGATCGAAGAGATCGGCATCGACGGCTGGAGGCTGGACGTGGCCAACGAGGTGGATCATGCGTTCTGGAGAGAGTTCCGTAAGGTGGTCAAAGCGGCGAAGCCGGACGCCTACATTCTGGGCGAGATCTGGCATGACTCTATGATGTGGCTGCAGGGCGACCAGTTCGACGCCGTGATGAATTATCCGTTCACCGATGCGGTGCTGGACTTCTTCACCCGGGGCCGTCTGGACGGAGCCCGATTCGCCGACGCCATCGGCACCATCATGGCCCAATATCCCAAGCAGGTGGGCGAAGCCGCCTTCAACCTGCTGGACAGCCATGATACGCCGCGGCTTCTCACCCTGTGCGGCGGGGACAAGCGCAAGATGAAGCTGGCGGCCGTCTTTCAATTCAGCTATATGGGTACCCCCTGCATCTATTACGGGGATGAGATCGGATTGGACGGCGGACAGGATCCGGGCTGCCGCAAGTGCATGGAGTGGGACGAGGCCAAGCAGGATGTTGACCTCCTCGCCTTCTACCGCCGGCTCATCAGCATCCGCCGAAGCCATCGTGTGCTGCGGGACGGGGGCTTCCGCTTCCTTCAAGCCGAGCCGAACGATCAGCGCCTCATCTATGAACGGTTCGACGGGGAGTCCCGGATCGTGATTGCCATGAACGCCGGTCCCTTATCCCGGACGGTGCATGTCCCTTTGCCGGAGGGCGATTGGCTGGAGCTCTATGAGAACGGCAGCCTGTCGTCCGACGGTGGCGATCCCCTGCAGGTCCTGCTTCCTGCTTACGGCTTCCGGATATGGAAGAAAGTCTAGCGGACAACATTCCATTCGCCCATATGACGCATATTCTGCCGTGTATCTATCACGAACGGGAGTGTGTGACAGTGAACCTTATGCAGGGATCTACCCCCCATCTGGCATGGCACGAAACGATGGAGCTTCATGAGCTGGTCGCGTTTCAAACGGGACAGCTGGTCGCCTTTAAGAAGAAGCTTCCCTCTTTGCAGGATCCTGAACTCCAAGGCTTATATGCCGAAGCGATCCGGTCCATCGAGTCGAATCTTCGGCAGCTGCTGCAATTCTATCCTTACGCCCCGGGGATGGAGCGCCATGCACCGGCCGGTCACCCCGAGCTGATCGGGGCGGAATCCGCCCAGCTCCTCGGCTTTGCCAAGACAGCCGTCCGCAATTATTCCATTGCCATTACCGAAACGGCCACACCCGAGCTGCGCTGCGTATTCGTCGCCCATCTGATGCAGGCCATCGAGTTCCATGCCAAGGTATTCAACTTCATGCTGGTTCGGGGACTCTATCCCGCCTACAACCTGGATCAGCTCTTGGCCGGCGATGTGAAGAACGCCGCTCAGGCGCTGGCGCTGTAAGCCCCGGCCACCCGTTGAAGAACTGCCAAAAGACCCGCTCTTCCTTCCGGAAGAGCGGGTCTTTTGGCAGACGGTCAGGCAACCGGGGTGCCGTTGGGGACCCCGGCGTCCGGCTGCAGCAGGACCACGTCCCCCTCTTCCGGCGTGCCGCCGAGCACCAGTACCTCGGACTTGAAGCCCGCGATGCGGCGGGGCGGGAAGTTAACCACGGCCACGACTTGCCGGCCGATCAGCTGCTCCGGCTCGTAACGCCGGGTAATCTGGGCGGATGAAGCCTTCAGTCCCAGCTCGCCGAAATCGATGACCAGCTTGATGGACGGCTTCCTCGCTTCGGGAAACGGCTCCGCTTGTACGATGGTTCCGATCCGGAGGTCGAGCTCAAGAAATTGTTCGATTGTGGCCATGCGTCCGTTTCCTCCAGTGTACGATGCAGATCGAATCTTGATCCGATCCGGGTCCTCCTATTGTACACCTCATTGCCGGACAAGGCCTGGGGATCTTTTTCTTATACCGATTTTTCCCGTACCCGAACACCCCCGTCCGGATCGAACGGGGGTCATGATGGGTTACTTCAGAATGGCGGAACTGTAGGCGGGCAGTGTTACCGTCCCGTCGGACAGCCCGCCATCACCGAACAGTAGCCTGCGGAAGGATATTGCGTCCTCCGCCGTGAGCGGGATTCTCAACGCAGAGGCGCTTACATTGTGCATCACCAGCACCTGCTCGGAGCCGGTCGCCCGCTTGTAAGCCACCAAGCCCGGCGCCTCATAAGTCGTGCCGGCCAATCCGCCGTCCCGGAGGGCCGAATTGCCGTTCCGCAGACGGATCAGCTTCTTATAGTGATTCAACAGCGATTGCGGATCCTTCTCCTGCTCCGCAACGGACACCGGATTAGTCCGATTGTACTTGGACCCCAGCCAGGATGGGCTGCCCGCCCCCGTCCGTCCTCCTCCGTTCCAGGGCATGGGCTCGCGGATATACTCGTCCGGCTTCCTGCCTGACATGCCGAGCTCCTCCCCATAATAGAGGAACGGATTCCCCGGCAGGGTCAGCAGCATCGCGGCCGCCATCTTCGCTTGGTCCACTCTGCCGTTCAACACGCTCATGACCCGGTCCTGGTCATGGTTGGTTAAGAAGACGGCATCGGTGAAGCGGCTGCCCGAGGCATTGGCGTAGAGTCGGTAGATCCTCTCCAGATTGGAGGCAATGGAGCCGCCCTTCTCCAATTGGACGGCCTTCAGAATCTCGGCGGCTGTCCCGAAGTTGAAGCTGGAGTCGAAGACCGACAAATACGGAGCCACCAGCGCGGCGGAATTCTCCCAGACCTCCCCGACGAGATAGGCCTTCGGGTTCACCGCATCGAGCGCAGAACGGAAATCCTTCCACCAGCTCAGGTTCTTCTCCGCCGTTTCCTTCTTGCCCCGGTCGGACGACAGGTTCTCGTAGATGTGCTTGGCTGCGTCAAGCCGGAAGCCGTCGACCCCTTCCTTCAGCCAGAACTGTCCGACGGAAGCCAGCTCCCGGCGCACCTCCGGATTATCGAAGTTCAGGTCCGGCATCCCTTCCCAGAAGGTGCCGAGGTAGTGACCGTTCCCTCCCTCCTTTACCGGATGCCAAGCCGGAGATCCGGTAGCGCTGCCCTCCGACAGGTTCGTTCCCTCGCTTGCCCACGTATACCAAAGGCGCTTCGTAGAAGCGGGACCCGACGCCGCATCCTTGAACCAGGGGTGCTCCGAGCTGGTATGGTTGACCACCAGATCCATGATCACCCGAATCCCACGTTTATGCGCTTCCGACAAGAAGGTCCGGAAATCCTCCATGGTGCCGTAGTCGGGCTCAATCCCGTAATAATCCGTCACGTCATACCCGTGGTAGCTGGGGGAAGGCTGAACCGGCATCAGCCAGATCCCTTCCACGCCCAGATCCGAATCCGTGGCCGGATCGCCGTCATTCAGATAGTCCAGCTGATCTGTCAGCCCCCGGAGGTCGCCGATCCCATCCCCGTCGGAGTCCCGGAAGGAGCGCACGAATACTTCGTAATACACCCGCCCGGGCTGTTCATCCGGCACTTCATCCGCTTGGGCGAGCGGTGACGCCGTCCCTGATGCCGCGGTGTGAGACTTGATTCCGCCAGGGCTGCCGACCCCCGACTCCGGAGAAGCATCTCCTCTGCATCCGCCGATCAAGCCTGAGGCGCAGGTCCATACGGCTATCCAAAGGAGCTTGCGTTTACGGGGTGAGAGCTTCATCCCAAACCACCTTTTACATGATTAATTTTTAATTACATTAACCTTTTGAGGCCCCCGCTGTCAGGCCCTCCACCAGGAACCGCTGGAGGAACATGAACAGGATCGTGATCGGCACCGCCACCAGGACGGCTCCTGCCGCGAAGAGGGTAAATTCCGTGCTCTGGAACGAATCCACCAGATTCCACAAGCCGACCGCCAGGGTCCAATTCTCCCGGGAGCGCAGGATCAGACGGGCGAAGATAAAGTCAACCCAAGCTCCCGTGAAGGTCATGAGCCCAACATACGTAATGATCGGCTTGGACAGCGGCAGCATCACGTTGGTGAACACCTGCCAATGGGAAGCCCCGTCGATCCGTGCCGCTTCGTCCAGGCTCTTCGGAATCGTGTCGAAGTATCCCTTGGCCACGAACATTCCGAGCGCCGATCCGGCCGCATAGACGAGGATGATCGCCAGATGGGTATCCAGCAGGTTCATCTGCAGCAGAATGATGAAGATGGCGATCATGCTCATGAATCCGGGGAACATGCCCAGGATGAGAATCGTCGACATGATGGTCTTCCTTCCGGCGAAGCGAAAACGGGAAATGGCGTATGCCGTCAGAATCTGGATGAACGTGCCCAATAGCATGCTGCACGTGGCGATTTTGAGCGTATTCCAGTACCAGCGGGCATAGCGGATATCCTTATCCGCCTTCCCGGCGAACAGATCCCGGTAATGGTCCAGCGTCAGCTGCTTCGGAATCAGCGTCTCGCTGAAGAGCGAGTCCCCGACCTTGAAGGACGACATGACGATCCAGAGCGCGGGGTAGATGCAGGCCGCCGCCAGCAGGATCAGGAGCGCGTAGCTTAGGCTCAACTTCAGGCCTTTCCTCATTGGATCATATCCTCCTCTCGGAACGAACGGGATCGGCGGTAGTTCCACAGCGAGAACGACGCAATGATGACGAAGATGATGATCCCGATGGCGGATGCGTAATTGTATTTCTGATTATCCAGCGTCAGCTTGTAGAGCCAGGTCACGAGCAGATCCGTCGTTCCTGCGTAGGCGAAGTCCACGGTCTTGGGGTCGCCCTTGGTAAGCAGGTAGATGACATTGAAGTTGTTGATGTTGCCCGCGAACTGCATGATGAGGATCGGGCCGGTGGCGAACAGCACGTAAGGCATCGTAATGCTGCGGAACTTCTGGAAGGCGGAGGCGCCGTCCACCTCGGAGGCTTCGTACAGATCCTTCGGAATGGTGGTCAGGATGCCCGACACCAGGATCATGGACACGGGAATGCCGACCCACATATTCACCAGAATCACCGTGACCTTGGCCATGAGAGGATCCGTCAGCCACGGGACCTTGCCCAGCCCGAAGTAGCCCAGATACTGGTTGATCGGCCCGAAGTTCTCGTTTAGCAGGTTGCGCATGATGAGGAACGAGATGAACTGCGGAATCGCATAAGGAATGATGAACAGCGTTCTCCACATTCCTTTGAAGCGGATGCCCTTCTGCTGGATCAAGAGCGCAACCAGGATGCCGCCGAAGTAGCAGGTCAGCGTGGCGCTGATGGCCCAGACGAAGGTCCAGCCCAGCACCCGCCAGAACGTATAGCTCCAGTCCTTCAGGAACAGCAGGTTCTTGAAGGTGGCGAAGCCGACCCAGTCCACCAGATTCTTCGGTGGAATGTGATCCGGCGCCGAGTGGTTCGTGAAGGCCATCAGGATCATGAACACGATCGGCAGAATGGTGAAAAAGAGGACCCCGACAGCCGGAACCGCCAAGAGCAGGTAAGGGAAGCTCTTCATATTCAGGTTCCGCAAGGTCTGGGCAAAGGAGGGAACGCTCCGGCCTTGCTCCCGGAGCTTGCCCGTCAAGTAAGCGTCTCGGATGCTGATGGCATAGACGACGAGCCAGATCCCCAGCATCATAAGTGCGATCAAGCCGTAGATCATCAGGAAGACCGAGTGGTCCCCTTCCACATTCTTATAGACCTTGCCGACCTTCACCAGCTGGGTCGGAGTATCCCCCAGCGTTATTAGTCCGGCCAGGCCGCCGATCCATTGCGTCACGAGCAGGAAGATGCCCGCTGCATGAAGCGCCAGAAACAGCAAACCCTTCATCCACTGCCGGTTGTACAGCTGGCCGAAGCCCATGCCCAGCACCGACAGCACCGCTGCCGTCCGCGCATGACGGCTCCGGTCCGCCACCGCCACGGCGGTTTGCAGAGGTTCATTCATCTCTTCCACAGCCTTTCGCACGGTGTAGCCTTATTTTTTGCTGGCGGCAATGCCGTCCTTCATCTGCTTCACCATCGCATCCAAGGAGGTCTTCACGTCGGCCTTGTCGTTCCAGATGGCGCCCAATGCCGCTTCGACCGTATCCCAGTACAGCTTCATCTCGGCGATGGAGGGCATCGGCTCGGAGGTTTCGAACTGCTTCAGGAAGCCGGCCGCAATGGGATCGTTCTTGATCTTGTCGCTGGCCGCAACGGTTTTGTCCGCCGGAAGGTTGCCGAATTGTTCATAGTTCTTCATCTGCCATTCCGGAGAGGAGATGAAGTTGGCGAACAGCTTGGCGGCATTCGGGTACTTGGTGCTGGCGTTGACGAAGATGGCTTTAACGCCGGAGAACGGCTTCATGGGCTTGCCATTGGGCAGCTTCGGATATGGGGCGACGCCGAGATTTTTGACCACCTTCTGGTAGGAGCCTTTATCCCAGGGACCGCTGACGTTCATGGCCAGCTTGCCCTGCTCGAACAGGGACTTGCGGATGTCGCCGTTGATATCTCCTGTCTTAACCGGCAGAATATCCTTCAGGCCTTGGAAGAACTTGCCCGCGTCCACCGCTCCGGCGTTGTTCATGCCGATGTCATTGGCGTCCGTGCCATTCTTGCCGAAGACATAGGCGCCATAGCCGCTGAAGATGCCGTAGCTCCAGTAGCCGTTGCCCGCCTCCCACATATAGGCGTACTTGTTAGCGGCCGGATCGTTGAATTTCTTGGCAAAATCAATCACGCCCTGCCAGTTGTCCGGGACACTCGGGATCAGGTCCTTGTTGTAATACACAGCTGTGGTTTCCACGGATACCGGGTAACCGTACAGCATATTATTGATGGTGACGGCTGAGATGGCCGTATCGTAAGCACTCTTCTTGGTTTCGTCCTCGAAGAAATCATTCGGCAGGATCACCCCTGCGGAAGCCCCGCTGCCCGTTCGGTCGTGGACGGCCTTGAACACGTCGGCTCCCACGCCGGCCGGACCGTCGGTCAGCATCTGGTTCATGGCCTTGTCAGCCCCTACCTCCGCATACTCCACCTTCACACCATATTTGGCTTCGAAGGCTTTGCCCACCTCCAGAATGAAATCCTTCTGATCACCGGAATCCCATACGAGGAGCTTCGCTCCTTTTTCGGGCTGCAGGGTCTCCTCCTGCGGGGCAGCGGAAGCCGAGGATTGTGCCGCCGGAGACGCTGTCGCTCCCGACTCGCCGTTAGAGTCCTTGGTACTGCCGCAGGCCGTCAAGCCGGCCGCCAAGGTTCCCGCCATTAGAACCGATACCGCTTTCTTGTAATCCATGTTTCATGAACCACCCTTCAGGTTATGTAGGAAGCCGAATATCGCCGATAATAGCGCAAACGTTTGTGCAAAATCCGCTAAATAATCGGATCCTCTTCGAGAATCCGGCTTTATTCACGAATGGTAAGCGCTTTATGGGATAAATTCATGATACATGATGAGCTTATTTTGTTAAAACGTTTGCGCATTTCATTTTTGCTTGCCTTTCGCCCATTCTTTGGCAATTGCTCCGCCTAGGTCCGTTTTTCACAGAATTGCATCTTTTTCCATTTCCACACCGCCCCGCAGCTCCCCTTATGCGTTTTTTCGATTTACTTTCGACACCGTTTTCGGTACCATAAGAGGAACGGAAATAACGTTTGCATCCCTTGGAGGCTCACAGCTATGGTCACGATCAAAGACGTCGCCAAACGGGCGGGCGTCTCCCCTTCCACCGTGTCCCGGGTCATCTCCGGCAGCACGAGAATCAGCCCGGCCACTACGTCCCGAATCAAGCTCATCATGGAGGAGCTCGGGTACCATCCCAACATGATGGCCAAGAGTCTTGTGTCCAAGACGACTCGGACCCTCGGCATCATCCTTCCCCGTCCGGCGGAGGAGATGTTCCTGAATCTGTTCTTCTCGGAATTCATCCGGGGCATCGTGTCCCATGCCTCACGCGCAGGCTACGACCTTCTCATGACCTCGGGCGCTACCGAGCGAGAGGAAGTGGAAGCCATCACCCGGATGGTGAAGGGGCGGCGCGTCGATGGAATCCTCCTGCTGTCCTCCCGGCGGAACGATCCGGTGATCCGCTTCCTTCACGACGACAGATTCCCTTTCGTCCTTATCGGACGTTCGCCGGAATTCGACGACATTCTGTCGGTGGACACGAATAATGTACAGGCCGCCTACGATGCAACCAAGCATCTGATTGCCCAGGGGCATGAACGGATCGGGTTCGTAAGCGGCCCTCCCCATCTGGTCATCTCCCAGGACCGGATGGAAGGCTATCAGCAGGCGTTGAAGGAAGCCGGCCTTCCGATGAAGCATCAATGGACGGTGGAAGGCGAGTTTCTGCAGGAGAGCGGCTACCGGGCCATGTCCATGATCATGAGCCTCCCGGAGCCTCCTACGGCTCTGGTGGTCATCGATGACGTCGTCGCTATAGGCGTCTTGCGGGGGCTGACCGAAATCGGCTTCAAGGTGCCGGAGGATATCAGCCTGGTCAGCTTCAATAACATTGCCATGACCCAGCTTACCAGCCCTCCCTTGACCACCATCGACATCGGCATCTATCAGCTGGGCTATACGGCGTCCCAGACACTGATTGCCTCCATCCAAGATGAAGAGGGCTCCGCCCGCAACCGGATTCTAATCCCGCATCGTCTGGTGGTGAGGGAATCCGCAGGACGGATCCTGAAGTCCTAGAGCCCGTATAACACAGCAACCCTCCCCCATTTCCGCTGCCGGAACTGGAGGAGGGTTGCTTGCGCATGCTAGGCTTTGAATTGTTCGACCAGACTCTGCATATCCGATGCCATCGAGGCCAGCTGGTTGGTGGAGGAAGCCATCTCCTCCATGGTGGCCAGCTGCTCTTGCGTAGCTGCTGACATGTGCTGCATCTCAGCTGCGGACTTCGTTGTAATGCCGTAGATCCTATTCATGGCGGTCCCGATCACCACGGTTTGGTCCGCCATCATCCCCGCGCCCGAGGACATCTCTTGGATCTTGGATGCCAGTTCCACTACCGACTTATCGATCTGTCCGAAGAACCGGTCCGTCTCTTCCACAATGCCGATCCCTTCTTGGACCTGCTCCGAGGTCGAGCCCATGGAGATTACCGCCTCCCGTGTCTGAACCCGGATGTCCGTCACCAGTCCCTGAACCTGCTGGGATGCCCGTATGGACTGCTCCGCCAGCTTCCGGACCTCCGAGGCCACCACAGCAAAGCCCAGACCATGCTCTCCCGCACGCGCCGCTTCAATCGATGCGTTCAGCGCCAGCAGATTGGTCTGACTGGCAAGCTCCTTCATGACGGCTGCAATCCCGTTAATCCGGCCGGACCGTTCCTCCAAGATATGGATCGCCTTCGCCAGCTCACGGACAGCATGATCGATCTCTGTCATGCGGCTGGATACTACGCGTACCTTGCGGCTGCCCTCTTGTGCCACGTCGGCCGTTTGCACAGCCTGCTGGGCCACCACCTGAGAGCTCTTGGCCACCGTCGCAGCCAGCTCCGCGACCTGCTGCGCCGCATCCAGTCCCTCCTGCACCCTTGTCTCCTGCTCCTGCGCCCCGGAGGCTACCTCCTGCGCCGAGAAGGAGATCAGCTCGCTGGCTCGTCCGGTCTGCTCTGCACTGGCCTTCAGCTGCACCGAGGAGGCTGCAACCTGACCGGACGCATCCAATACTTGGCGGATAATCCGCCCCGTATCCTCCAGCATCCGGTTGAACGACACGGAAAGCTCTCCAAGCTCGTCCCGGGATTCGTAGCTGCTGCGGACCGTCATGTCCCCCGCTGCCGCTTGGGCCGTCAGCCTGCGAAGCTCGCGGATCGGCCGCGTGATGGATTGAGCAATGAACATGCCGACGACCGAATTCAAGGCCAGAGCCAGTATGAACACCGTGACCGATACGGCCACGGCCACCCGGTACGCCTTCAGGCGCTCGGCATAGATCTGATCCGCCACCTCGGCGTTATGATCCGCCATCTGCTCCAAGATGGTATTCAGTCCATCCAGCAGACCGGTAGCGAAGGTCGTATATTTGCTGAAGGCGGCTCCGGTGTCTCCTTCCTTCAACATGCCAACCACAACACTGCTTTGCTCCCGGTACAACACGGTCGCTTTCTTCAGCTTCTCCAATCTCTGCGCTTCCTCTGCGTCCAAATCGCTTCCTTCCAGCTCCTTCAGGAGAAGGTCGTAGCTTGCGTTCTCCTCTGCGATCTCCTTCTCCAGGAGCGAACGCTCGGCAGGCTCCTTCAGCATCATCATCCGGAAGGTATCCGCCTCCGCCGCCCGCAGGTGCGCTCGAGCCGCATTGGTCCACTTCACAGGCAGCATCCGGTTGTAGTACATGTCCTCCAGACCGGCTTTCATCTGCTGAAGATAGACGAAGCCGCTGATGCCCACCGCCGCCATGAATACCAGAGAAACGGCAGAAAGGAGGATCAGTTTTTGCGAAACCTTTAATTGCTTTAAGAATTGCACAACCTTTCCCTTCCACTGGCTCAAAACCATCGTTGTTTCCCTCCTGTTGTCGTGAATCACTCTCGGTTTTGCCGTCGAAAAAAAACAAAAAGAACCCCAGCCGTCACCGGTGCGGTTCCAAGAACGCTTCCTTCGTACGGCAGCCCCGCTGCCTTAGATCGTCTCTGTAGACCCGTGGCATGACTTCCTCATCTTGATGTAAGAGTCTGATATCTTCGTCAGTTCCCCATTATCAGGGCACCTTGTTCATTCAAGTGTAATCGTACAAAAATATCCAGAAAAGTGCAAAGGGAATAAAACAAGAAATACCAAGAAAAAAATCGGTTTATGCACACGGCAGAACTGTTATAGTACAAAAGGCTACCCCGTTAGGGATAGCCTTGTTATTTCCGATTAGACCGGAGCTCCAGCCAAGGTTTCCGTCAAGGCCCCATGGCCCGCAACCTTCCGGTCTCGGCCTTGAATACGCACGGACACCTCTTGAGCCGTTTCGTTCGTAACCGTTACACGGCCGTTCCCAACCTCAACCTTCAAGCAGGCGCCGCGGAACATCGTTTTGAAGGAGAACGCGCTCCAATGTCCCGGAAGGAACGGATTCAGCACCAGGACGCCGTCCTGCACGCGGAGTCCTCCGAAGCCCTGAACCACGGACATCCAGGTCCCCGCCATGCTGGTGATATGGCAGCCGTCCTCCGTATCGTTATTGTAATTGTCCAGATCGAGACGTGCAGTCCGCAGGTACATCTCATAGGCTTTCTCCTGGTAGCCCAGTTCACAGGCCAGAATGGAGTGGACGCAGGGCGATAGAGAGGACTCGTGAACCGTCATCGGTTCATAGAAGTCAAAGTTGCGCTTCTTCGTATCCCGATCATACAGGTGGCCGAGGAAGTACAAGCCCTGCAGCACATCCGCCTGCTTGATGTAGCAGGAGCGAAGGATCCGATCCCAGGACCATTTTTGGTTCAGCGGCAGATGCTTGGGGTCCAGCTCCGATACGGGAATCAGCTCCTTGTCGAGGAAGCCGTCCTGCTGCAGGAAGATGCCGCGGGAATCATCCGCCGGATAATACATCTTGGCGATGATCTCCCTCCATTTCGCCGTCTCCTCGTCACGGAGCCCCAGCTTGGTCTTGAGATCCTGGAGACGCGCCGGATCCAGTGCCTCCAGCTCCTTCATCACCTGCAGGGTGTACTCCATGGTCCAGACAGCGATCCGGTTCGTGTACCAGTTGTTGTTGACGTTGTTCTCGTACTCGTTGGGACCGGTGACGCCCAGCATCACATATTTGTCTTTGCCTGGCGTATAATGCACTCGCTCCTCCCAGAACCGGGAGATCTCCACCAGCACCTCGAAGCCGTACTCGCCCCAATATGCTTTATCACCTGTATAATTAACATAGTTAAAGATCCCATAAGCGATGGCGCCGTTCCGGTGAATCTCCTCGAAGGTGATCTCCCACTCATTATGGCACTCTTCGCCGTTCATGGTCACCATCGGATAGAGCGCACCCTTGGCGAAACCCAGCTTCCTTGCGTTTTCCTTCGCCTTCTCCAGGTGCTTGTAGCGGTACACAAGCAGATTTCTTGGAATTCGCTCCTCAGCCGTGCTCAAGTAGAACGGCAGGCAATAGGCTTCGGTATCCCAATAGGTGCTGCCGCCGTATTTTTCCCCTGTGAAGCCCTTCGGCCCGATATTCAGACGCTCGTCCTCTCCCGTGTAGGTCTGGTTCAGCTGGAAAATGTTGAAGCGGATCGCCTGCTGCGCCGCGACATCGCCCTCGATCACGATGTCGGATTCCTTCCACTTCCCGGCCCATACGGCCGCCTGCTCCTGCAGCAAGAGCGAGAAGCCTTTGGCAGCCGCCTCCTCCACTCGCTTCCGGCCGGTCTCGAACAGCTCCGCCACACCGTAATCCCGGGAAGTGACATTGGAGACGTACTTCCGGATGACGATCTCCTGCCCTCTGGACGCCGGGACCAGGAGCACCTGTGCGACCTTCTTCTCGGCGGTGAGCAGATCAGCCGTGCCTTGAACCGGCCGGCCGCCGGCCGTAACCACACACTTCATGGAGGAGGTCACGTAGAAATCCAGCTTCTTCGTCTTCACCGTTAGGGATGCGAATCCGTCCTCGTTGGCCTCCGATACGGCATCCCAGAATTTCTCGTCATAGTTGGAATCCTTGTTCTTCACGTCCGCATCCAGATAGAGGGTCAGCTTCAGCGTTCCGTCCACGTTGACCGGGGTAACGCGGTATTCGATGGCGCCGATTTCCTTCTCCGCCATGCTGACGAAACGGACGGCTTCCACGCGGAGCTCCCGGCCACCGTCCAACACCGCCGTAAACGTGCGCTTCAGATAGCCCTCCTTCATGTTCAGCGTCCGGACGAAATCACGCACCTGCGCTTGGGCAAGATCCAGCCTGACGCCGTCGAATTCCAGATCCAGCCCGATCCAGTTCGTGGAATTCAGCACCTTGGCGAAATACTCGGGATAGCCGTTTTTCCACCATCCCACACGGGTTTTGTCGGGGTAATATACACCGGCCATGTAACTGCCCTGCAGAGACCTTCCGCTATAATGCTCCTCGAAATTCGCACGCTGGCCCATATGGCCGTTGCCGATGCTGAAGATGCTCTCCGAGATCTCATGATTCTCCGGATCGAAGCCCTCTTCGATAATATTCCATTCGTCCAGCTTCAGATATTGTTTCATCCTAGATCCACTCTCCTTCTTCGATCCGCCACCCTATAGGATGCCGCATTTTGGGAAAAATATCGTTCGTTTCAAACCAAAACCCTTCCCCATATTTCAATCGACAGATTGAGCAAACGTTTGCGCTAAAGGGCCAAAAAGAAAAGCCCAACGTTCGGCTTTCATGGGATCTATGATGTCTTGGAACGATTCCATTACCATATCCGCCTCCCGGAGCGTCTCCGCCCGGCCTACACCGACCACAGCCATCCCTGCGCGTTTGGCCGCTTCCACTCCCGCCTCCGCGTCCTCGAACACCACACATTCCCCTGGACTCACACCAAGTTCCTGGGCACCCAAGAGGAACACTTCGGGGTCGGGCTTAGCAGCCGCCGTGCGGGTTCCGTCAATGATCGCGTCAAAATACGGCGTCATGCCCGTATTATTCAGGATCAGCATGGCATTCTTACTGGCCGAGCCCAAGGCGATCCGGATGCCGGATTGGCGCAGCGCTTTCAGGAACGGTTCCACGCCGGGCAGAACCTCCGACCTGTCCATCTTGGTAATGTACTCCACATACCATACATTTTTCTTCTCCGCGAGACGCACCTTTTCCGCCTCGTCCAGCTTCAATTGCCCGATCTCCAGCAGGATCTCCAAGGAGCGGGTTCGGCTGACGCCCTTAAGCCTTTCGTTGTCCCGGACAGTAAAATCGAAGCCCAGCTCTTGCGCAAGCCGCCTCCAGGCGAGATAATGATATTTGGCAGTATCTACGATCACGCCGTCCAAGTCGAATAAGCATGCTTTTATTGTACCCATGGATTCCCTCCCCCGATTGATATCCTCATTATAAAGCCTTTTCACCAATTGCGAAACCGTTTGTACAAAAATTTCGAGACATTTTTCTTTCTTTGCGCAAACGTTTGTACAAATGATGACGAAGATACCTGCTTATGTTCTTCGGACCCCTATTCATCTTGCAGAAGAGAGCAGACAGGAATCCTGCAAAGCGATTGCACCCAGCAGGAATGAAGACAAGAAGTTAACCGTAATAATAATTATAAAGTGATTGAAGCCCTTCAATCTTCGTCAGCCAGCACCGAAGCCGCTCCCTCTGCATGAAAAAAAACGCAAGCAGCGTATACAGCCGCCGCATGCGTTTTCTTTCTCTCTTCCTTATCTATCGAGACGACAGGATTCGAACCTGCGACCTCTTGCTCCCGAAGCAAGCGCTCTACCAAGCTGAGCCACGTCTCGACATGTCCTCCCGCAGGAGGAGATACGTAGTGCGGTCGAGAGGACTCGAACCTCCACGGCTGTTACACCACTAGAACCTGAATCTAGCGCGTCTGCCAATTCCGCCACGACCGCATATGTTCGACACGGGTTATCCCGGCCGGAATTACAATATACCACACCTTTGCATTTTCGTGCAACCTCTTTTTTCTTCCAAATGGTTAAACATCTGTTAGGAAAAATAATGCCCTTTTGATATCCCTCTGAAAGGATTCTAACTTTTTTCCGATATGATAGTTTCATAGATAAGAGAGTGTTAGGAGGGAATAACTAATGAAACCGACCGTCATCAAATTTAAGGACCGTACCATTCCGGTTACGTTCTTCAATAAAGAAGCCGCTTCCGTCGATGCCTTGAAGAAGCTGTTCGTATCCATGGAGCTGAATTTCGAATTCAGACGCAAGCTCCGCAAGATCTCCTCCATCGAGATGGTAGGAGAAGTCGCTGTTTTCAAGTACTTCGACGGAACCAAGCTCTATATGGAAGTCTGCTGAAGACTCTTAGAACCGGCCAGCCAGAACCAAGATCCCAACCATAACGATTCCGATTCCGAATGCCGTTCCGTCCTGCCTTGTAAAATGCAGCGGAACGGCATTCGTGCGTTCCTGTCCGGAGCCCGTATGGCCGCGGGCTTCCATGGCCAAGGCTACGTCCTCTGCATGCTGCATGGCTGCCAGCAGCAGCGGGGTGAAGAATGCCGGGAGCTGGCTTAGGCGGATCTTACCCGGAGTAACTGCGCGCTTCCCGCGGGAAGCGGCCAGCATGGCGAAGCGCTCCAACTCGGTTGGAACCCATCTCATGAATCGGAACATCAGCGATGTGCTCCATGCCAGGACCTGCCCTACCCGCCTCAAGCGCGGAAAGGCCTGCAGCGGCTTCTCCAGCCCCTTCTGCATCGTGATGGGATCCGTCGTCTTTCCGAATAGGATTCCCGCCGCCATTACGGGAAGGAACGAGGCGAGCCGCTCGATTGCCTGCTCCCCTTGGCTCCATACGAAATGCACCCCTGTTACGGATACAGGATGAATAGATAAGGAAAGCTCCAATCCTGCGATGCCGAACGAAAGCAGCATGAACAGAAGCATGGGAGTCAGCGGTTTGAGCCAATAGTCGGGCTTGATCCCGGCATACACGCCTAACCCGATCACCATGAGCATGGATGCTGAAGTAACGGTCCATACGGGTTGAAGCAGTACAACAGCGCTGAACATCAGATAGATCAGCCACTTGGTCCGGGGATCCAGCCGGTTCAAGTTGGAATGCCGTGATGAGGCACTCAGCGGTTCCTGCTTCCAAGGCAAGCCGTTGGGAGAATTCTGCCTCCGAACGTGCTGTTTGGCATTCGGTTCTTCCGGTTCCGTCATCAACGGCTCCGTTCGGGCTTGAAGCCGTTCCATCCACCGGTCTGCTAAGGCGGACACGCTGAACCCGTTCTCTCCACTTGCTGATCCGGTCCAGGCCGCCAGCTTGATACTGTCCGTCATCCCGATACCGGCATCCTCCCAGAGATCGGGCAGCCGTTCCAGCTCCGAAGCCGTCCAGCTTCCGAATACCGTTCCTTCCAACAGCATGACCACCCGGTCCGCAACAGGAAGGAACACGTCCAGATCATGGGTGGCGATAACGACGCCTCCTTCCCCGCCTTTGCTCCGTTTCCATTCGATCAGCCGGTCTGCCAGCCATGCTCCCATTGCGGGGTCCAACCCCGATGACGGCTCGTCCAAGAGCAGCCACTCCGGCTCGGTCACCCAGACGGAGGCCAACGCCGCCTTCCTCTTCTCCCCTCCGGAGAGGAAAAAGGGAGTACGGTCTAGCAGCTCGTCAGACAATCCGCAGTGCTGAAGAGCCGTTCGAATTCGGTGCTCTTGTTCCGCCGCGGATAGCTTGAAGGGCTTCAAGGAATATTCGAGCTCCTCCCGGACGCTGGGCAGGAAGAACTGGTGCTCCGGAACCTGGTGCACATAGCCGATCTTACGAATCAGAGCCGGATTCGGCTTCTTCCCCCCCCATAACGGCTCATCGCCGATTCGGACCTCCCCGCCCATATCCGGCTTCCGGAGTCCCGCCATCACCTGGAGAAGCGTCGATTTGCCTGCGCCCGCACGGCCGGCGATCAGTGTGATCTCCCCCGGCCGGATATGCAGGTCCAGCCCGTGAAGAATAGACGAGCCGCCGGAGGAACGGTACGATACCTTTTCCAGCACAATCCCTTTCATGTTACATCACCGCCCTCTCCCATTCCTCCGGAGTCATGGGGTCCCCTTGGATTCGAATCCCGCGCTTCTGCAGCTCCTTGGCCAACCGCACCGTATACGGCGGCAGCATTCCCATTCTCTCGCAAGCGGCCGGATCTCCGCCCGTTCCTTCATAGTAGAATCCGGAAGGCGTTCCGTCATAACCGATCCGTCCCTGGTCCAGTGCGATAATCCGGTCACAGTGAACCGTTTCCTCCAGCAGCTGGGTGATCATAACGACCGCCGTTCCCTCCTGCTTCAGATCGTGGAGGACGCTCATGATCCGCGCTCTTGAGGCGGGATCCAGCATGGAGGTAATCTCGTCGGCGATCAGGACCGCGGGCTTCATCGCTATCGCCCCGGCCAAGGCCAGAAGCTGCTTCTGGCCGCCGGAGAGCTGGCGGACCGGCTTATCCTCCAGCCCGTTCAACCCCGACAGACTAAGGGCATACTCCGCATCGGAACGGCACTGTTCGGGAGAACAGCCCCTGTTTTCCAGACCGAACCGCACATCCTCCAGGACAGTCTCTCCGATCAGCTGGGCTTCCGGATTTTGCATCACCCAGCGGACTTGCTTCGTTTCTCCCATGGGAGCTCGGAGGATGGTACCAGTATAACGCCCTTCCAAGCCGGCGAGAAGCTTGCCCAGCACGCTCTTCCCGGATCCGTTGCGTCCGGCGACCGCGAGCCATTCCCCCGATTGAACCTCCATTGATAAGCCTTCTAATAGAGGCTTCTCCCGATCCGGCAGATATACATCCACTTGCTCCAACGCTATCCATACCTCGTTCAAAAAAATGTCACCACCATCTGGTCAACCCGATTCATCCATGCTACAATGGCAAATATTGATTGTTAACCACGGCCTTGTAATTTAGGTTAACAAATAAAAGGAGGAAAGACAATGGCTTTTCGATTGAACTCCCGTGCTCTCGTATTTACCGCATGCTTCAGCGCTCTGTTCATCTGGTCCAGCTATCTGAACGTTACGTTGGGCTTCTCTCCGGTACCGATCTCGCTCGAGAACTTCGTCGTGATGCTGGCGGGCGCCATACTAGGTCCTCTCTATGGCTTCCTGAGCATCGCCCTGGTCCTCCTCTTGACCGCGCTCGGACTACCGATCATCCATGGCAGCGGCGGGCTCTCGCTTCTGCTCGGAGCTACCGGCGGTTATCTATGGATGGACCCCTTGGCCGCCCTTGGAATCGGTTGGGTTGCCTCCAGGCTCAAAGGCCGCCGCGGCCTCTCCATGGTCGCGCTGTTCGCCGCTATGGAGGTCTTCGGTTCCCTCCTGTTGTATGTAGGCGGTGTGCCTTGGCTGGCAAACGTAGCCGGTTACTCTTTCGCCAAAGCCATGTCCGCCGGCTGTTACCCGTATCTGCCGGGTGATGCCGTGAAAGCTCTAATCGCCGCTCCGATCGCCATGACCGTTCGTCAGGTTTTCCCGATGAGCCGTATTCTAGGGTTGAATCGTTACGGGACCGCGAATTCCTCCAAGGCAGCCTAAGGCGAACCCTTGCCCATCCGCCCACATATGATGTAGCAAAACAGGTGCATCGAGGTGTCAGCCATGTGGGAAGATTGGGAGAAAATCATGAAGCAGGTGGCGAAGACCTCCCAACAATTCGTCCGGATGTTAGATGAATTCCGGGGTCCAGAGCCGTACGTTCGGGTCCATGATCTGGACCGGGAGGTCAAGGTCGTCATCACCCCAGCCGAAGGCCAAAAAGTGACCAAATGGGCGGTACGCGTTTGGGAGGATCGGTTGTTTATCCGAGGCCGTTATACAGTCGAATATTCGGTCAAGGACGATGTGGACGGCACACTCCGGCAAGAACGCCGTTCCGATGAATTCATCAAGGCCGTCCGGTTGCCCTCCCCCGTTGAGCCCCAGCCTCTCCTCTCCCGGAAGGAAGGAGAGACGGTCGTCGTCACCTTCGCGCGGCGGAAGGATGCGTTTACGGACGGTTGGGTGGAACTCAGATAAGCTTTCTCCGAACAGAACTCCCTGGCTGTCTGCCAGGGAGTTCTTCTGTTAGAAGCCGTATATGGTCATGCCGCCGTCTACGAACAAGGTTTGTCCCGTGACATAGTTGGCAGCCTCCGAGGACAAGAACACTACGGGGCCGACGAGATCCCGCAGATCGCCGATCCGTTTCAGCGGCGTTCGCGACAGCACTTCTTGGACGAAATGTTCGTCCTCCAGCAGCTTTTCCGTCAGCGGAGTCTTGAAGTACCAGGGTCCGATAGCATTGACCAGGATGTTGTGCTTGCCCCATTCGAGAGCCAGAATCTTGGTCATCTGGATCAGCGCCGCTTTGGTGGAGCCGTAGACCACTCCGGTACGCAGAGCCACGTGCCCAGCCACGGAAGACACGTTAATGATCCTTCCTCCTCCGGCTTCCTTCATGTGACGTCCGACGGTCTGAGACATCATAAATGCGGACTTCAGATTCGTCTGGATAATGGTCTCCCATTCTTCATCCGTCACCTCCAGCGCCGGCGTCCGGATATTCATCCCCGCGTTGTTCACCAGCACATCCACCCGGCCCGCTTGGGCAACTGCCGATGCCACCGCGGCCTCCACTTGCTCACGCGAGGTAACATCCGCCGGTAACAGGTATGCCTTACGGCCGAGCTTGCCGATTTCTTCGGCAACCTCCAACAGATGTTCTTTTGTACGGGAGACGATGGCAACATCTGCACCCGCTTGCGCCATGCCCAAAGCCAGAGCTCTTCCGATCCCCCGCCCAGCCCCGGTCACCAGCGCCGTTTTTCCTTCCAAACTGAATGATGGCAGCCACATCCGACAGTCACTCCTCTAAGATTGTTGTTGAGATCCCCCGGCCGCAGGCGAAACCTTTATGAACCAAGCGGACGCCAACGCCAGTATACTTACGATCAATCCATATAGGAACACATGTGTGATTCCATCATAGAAATGCGCCGCACTGTTCAGCAAAGCCCCCATGACTGTTACCCCTATGGCCGTTCCGATGTTGCGCGCAAACATCTGAAGCGAAGTGGAGATTCCCTTCCGATGGGCTCCTACGAGCTGCTGCGCGCCGATAATGGATACCGTAACGATGAGCCCGAAAGCGACCCCCTGCAGCAGCATGGCCAAGCTGACGTACCAGAGCCCACTGCCTTCCTGTAACCAAGCCAACAGGATTCCCGATACCGTGGATACCCCGTTGCCTAACAGAAGAAGCGGCCGGTAGCCCCTGGAGACGATCCATTTGCCCGCCTTGATGGAGACCGCCATCCACCCAAGAGACATTCCCACCAACGGGATGCCGCTCCAGAGAATGGAGTAACCTTCCTGCTGCAGATACAGCGGAATATAGCTGGAGGTCCCGAAGAGGGCTGCACAGGCCAGGAACGAATTCACGATCATCCAAGCGATAGGCGGATTTCTCAAGAGGTCCAAGGGGAGGATCGGTGCTTCGACTTTCCGCTCGAACTGGATAAATCCAGCCAACAGCAGCACTCCAGCTACACCGTACCACACCTGTCCGGATTCTACAACCGTCGTTAAGAGCAAGAGGCTGATTGCCGCGGAGAACAGAATCGCACCGGTCACGTCCACTTTCGCTTTTTTGGGCGCATAGACCTCTTTATACGCATGAAGCAAAACGAGGGAGATGAGACAGATCGGAACATTGATGTAGAAGATCCAGCGCCAGGTCATCTGCTCGACGAAGAATCCGCCTAGCAAGGGGGCCACGACGGAGCCGATCCCCCACATGGCCGAGAAGAAGGCCTGGATCTTCCCCCTTTGCTCGATGGCAAATAAATCCCCAGCAATAATCGCCGGGAACGGCATCATGAACCCGGCACCGAAGCCCTGGATGCCGCGAAAGATAACGAGTTGGATCATCGTACCGGACAAGC
The DNA here is from genome assembly GCF_051594765.1 of Oryzibacillus soli. Lineage (NCBI taxonomy): Bacteria > Bacillati > Bacillota > Bacilli > Caryophanales > Paenibacillaceae > Oryzibacillus > Oryzibacillus soli. Next base: position 568 of record NZ_JBPPGJ010000026.1, on the reverse strand, counting down.
CGCACAACATCGAGCCCAAGGTAAAAAGAATGATGCCCGCACCGAATACCTTCTTCCGCCCGAACATATCCGACAGCCTTCCTGCGATCGGCGCGATCACAGTGGAGAAAATCATATAGGATGCGAAGGTCCAGGCATACCATTCCTGGCGCCCTAATTCTTTGGCAATTACGGGCATGGTCGTATTCATGATGGTCGTGTCCATCGAGGAGATCAGCATAGCCAGTATGATGCTGGCCATTACAGGAATCCGGTTGTTCTTCAAACCCTTCCCTCCTTTTATCGGATCAAAAAACAAAAACACCCAGCCGATGACTGGGTGTTGATGCTGCTAGTGCGGTCGAGAGGACTCGAACCTCCACGGCTGTTACACCACTAGAACCTGAATCTAGCGCGTCTGCCAATTCCGCCACGACCGCAAATATGGTGGGCGCTGACGGGATCGAACCGCCGACCCTCTGCTTGTAAGGCAGATGCTCTCCCGGCTGAGCTAAGCGCCCGGGAATGGAAATGACCCGTAGGGGATTCGAACCCCTGTTACCTCCGTGAAAGGGAGGTGTCTTAACCC
>NZ_JBPPGJ010000025.1:0-68296 GCF_051594765.1 Oryzibacillus soli | reverse complement strand
CGCCGCTAACCTGTCCCCGAAGGAACAGATCCGCTCGACTTGCATGTATTAGGCACGCCGCCAGCGTTCGTCCTGAGCCAGGATCAAACTCTCCAAAAAGGTTCGTTCGATATAGCTCATTCATTACACTTGGCTGTGTTTTGTTACTACTCGTTGTTCAGTTTTCAAGGAGCTAAGAACTTACTCGATTGTTGTCGTCTCTCAGAGGCGACTTTCTTAATATACCACACGCTGCGATATCGATGCAAGCACTATTTTTTACCATTAAGCCGTTGGCTTCGTGCTCGGAACCGACACGCTCCGTACCGCTCTCGAGCGGCGAAGACTAATGTACCACAAAGCTTGTACCAAATACAAGCCCCAAGTTCCGTCTTTTTTGGGCGCATTGCCCCGGAACAGGAAAAGGCGCCCCGAAGGACGCCTTATGACCGCATAACGGATTACTGATGACGCATGGACGGGAACAGCAGGACGTCCCGGATGGACGGGCTGTCGGTCAGGAGCATGATCAGCCGGTCGATGCCGATGCCCAGGCCTCCTGTCGGAGGCATGCCGTATTCGAGAGCCCGGATGAAGTCGTCATCCATCGCATGGGCTTCGTCGTTGCCCTTCTCCTTCTCAGCCAGCTGCGCCTCGAAGCGCTCCCTCTGGTCGATGGGATCGTTAAGCTCGGTGAAGGCGTTGGCATGCTCACGCGCCACGATGAACAGCTCGAAGCGGTCCGTAAAGCGCGGATCCTCGTCGTTCTTCTTCGCAAGCGGGGAGATGGCAACCGGGTGTCCGGTTACGAAGGTAGGCTGAATCAGAGTCTCTTCACAGAAGGTCTCGAAGAATTGGTTCACGATATGGCCGAAGGTCATGTGCGGCTCTACCGGCACCTTATGCTCCTTGGCGATGGCATGGGCCTCTTCGTCCGTCATCTGGCGGCTGAAATCGACGCCTACAACCTCTTTGATCAGATCGACCATGGAGATACGCTTCCAAGCCGGCGTCAGGTCCACCTCTTGACCTTGGTACGTAATCTTCGTAGTGCCGAGCACCTCTTGGGCGATATGGGCAATCACCTCTTCGGTAAGCTGCATGATATCCTTATAGTCGGCATACGCCTCGTACAGCTCGATCATGGTGAATTCCGGATTGTGGCGCGTGGAGACGCCTTCGTTCCGGTAAACCCGGCCGATCTCGTACACCTTCTCCAGGCCGCCAACGATCAGACGCTTCAGATGCAGCTCGATGGCGATCCGCATGTAGAGCTCCATGTCGAGAGCATTATGGTGCGTGATGAAAGGACGGGCCGCAGCGCCGCCGGCAATCGCATGCAGCGTCGGGGTTTCCACCTCCAGATAGCCCTTGGAATCCAAGTAGCGCCGCATGGAGGTGATGATTTTGGAACGGGTCAGGAAGGTCCTCCGCACATCCTCGCTCATGATCAGGTCCACGTAGCGCTGACGATAGCGCATCTCGACATCCTTCAGGCCGTGGAACTTGTCCGGAAGAGGGTACAAGGACTTGGTCAGGACCTCAAGCACCGTTACCTTGACGGAGGTCTCGCCGGTCTTGGTCTTGAAGACGGTCCCCTTCACGCCAACGATGTCGCCGATATCCAGCATCTCGAAGGCGTCGTATTTGGCCTCGTCGATGGAATCCTTGCGCACGTAGATCTGGATCTTCCCGGTCAGGTCCATAATATGAGCGAAGGAGGCTTTGCCCATACTGCGCTTCTGCATGATGCGGCCCGCCAGAGAGACCTCGATCTTCCTCTCCTCGAGCTCCTCTTGGGACAGATCGGAGTAGGCGCTCAATATGCCTTCCGCAGTGTGGGTTCTCTCGAATTTCTTGCCGAACGGGTCGATGCCCAGTCCCCGGAGCTCGTCCAGTTTATTGCGGCGGATAACCAACAGTTCGTTTAATTCCAATTCTTGACTCATAATCGCTTTCACTCCTCTATCTTGATCCACTCATAACCGGGTTCCAAAAATCGGAAGCCCCTGCATCAACAAGAAAAGCTCCTGCCGGAGCTTCAGCCAGTGCCGATAGGGGCCTATGACGTCTAACCCTTACAAGGCCGGTTCCCTCGAAGGAATCGGCCTCGTGTATCACAGCACGCTCTTATTTCTTAATATCGATGATCTGATATTGAATCGTACCCGCGGGTACGTTGACATCGACCATAGAGCCCTTCTTCTTGCCGAGAATGGCCTTGCCTACCGGACTCTCGTTCGAGATCTTGTTCTTGAACGGATCCGATTCGGCCGTGCCGACGATGGTATATTCCACGGTATCGCCGTACTCCATATCCTTCAGAATGACGATGGAGCCGATGCTGACCGTGTTCACATCCACGTCTTCGTTATTGATGATCCGGGCATTGCGAAGCAATTTCTCCAAAGTAATGATCCGGCCCTCGACGAACGCCTGCTCGTTCTTGGCATCTTCATACTCGGAGTTCTCGCTGATATCGCCGTAGCCGATGGCCACCTTAATCCGCTCCGCCACCTCACGCCGCTTAACAGACTTGAGATGCTCCAGCTCTTCCTCCAGCTTCTTCAAGCCTTCTGGTGTTAGGATGACTTCTTTCTCGCTCATTCCAACTGTTCTCCCGTCGTGTGAAGATTATTCATACACCGGAATCTTTCGAATTCGTTTCCGTATGAACTCACTCGTCCGCCCTCCGTCCGAGCCGGTAAAGCGGTTTACTATTACTATATTGGGAAAGCCCGTCATCATGACATCAGGAGCAGGGCCGTAGGACATATTGACGCGCCTGTGCGGTCCGGGAGCTGCAGATGCTTGAATGGACGCTATTTGGGGATGATTATATTGCAACACCCGTTAAATGTCAATGACAGGAAACCATATGTTCGCCTGGCTGCCCTTAGTGATAGACTGCGTCCTCTTCCGGCTCGGAAGACACAGGGACATCATCCAGGCCGGATACGAAGGTTTCCAGCACGGTGACCATCTTATCCCGCTCGGTCATCTCCATGATGACGTCCTTGACGCGGGCCGCTCCGGGAATCCCCTTCAGGTACCAGGCCATGTGCTTGCGCATCTCCTTCACGGCCACATGCTCGCCCTTCAGGTCACACAACCGGTCCATATGCAGGACTGCAATCCGGATTTTCTCCTGCGGAGTAGGCTCCGGCAGCAGCTCCCCCCGAGTCAAATAATGCACCGTCCGGTACAGCATCCAAGGATTGCCCAGTGCGCCGCGGCCGATCATGACGCCATCCACACCCGTATGGTCCAGCATCCGCTTGGCATCCTCTGGAGTGAACACATCACCGTTGCCGATAACCGGTATGGAGACGGCTTCCTTAACTTCTTTAATAATGTCCCAATTGGCTTTGCCGGTATACATCTGGACCCGGGTGCGACCATGAACGGAGACGGCCTTGCCGCCTGCGTTCTGTACCGCCTGGGCGTTGCGGACGGCGAACACATGATCCTCATCCCAGCCGATCCGCATCTTCACCGTGACCGGCTTCGATACGGCCTGGACCACGGCCGACACCATCTCTTCGATCTTGTTCGGATCGAGGAGCCAGCGGGCCCCGGCGTCGCACTTGGTCACCTTCGGCACCGGACAGCCCATGTTGATGTCGATGATATCCGCATTCGTATGCTGATCCACCACCTTGGCCGCTTCCACCAGGGTGGTCTTGTCGCCGCCGAAGATCTGGAGGCTCAAGGGCTTCTCCCGTTCGTCGACGTACAGCATCTCAATGGTTCTCTTATTCCCGTGCAGAATCGCCTTGTCGCTGACCATCTCGGCGCAGACGAGGCCTGTGCCGAATTCCTTGGCAATCAACCGGAAAGCCGGGTTGCAGACGCCTGCCATAGGAGCCAAAACTACGGGATTATTCGCAACCACATTTCCGATTTTCAGCATGATTATTCTCCCTTCGCACGGATCTCCACGGGTATCAATTCTTCTTGGTCTATGCCCAGCGCTTCCGCAATCCGCTTCAGCATCCGGGGGTCCGGTCTCCGGGTGCCCCGCTCGATGGTGCCTACGATGGCGATGGATACGCCCAATAGGTCCGCCAGCTCTGTCTGAGTGAAGCCCTTGAGCTTACGGAACGCGCGGATCCGATAGGCTAACGCTTGTTTGTCCATAGCTTGACGCCTTCCTTTCCTTCCAGAATATCCAGCCGTTCCGACAATCCAACGGCCCCAGGAAGCGCATCGCCCGGATAGATGTCACGCAATGGAATAAGAACGAAGGCCCGCTCCAGCATCCGGGGATGGGGCACCGTCAGTTCCGGCGTATCCATCTCCAGATTTCCGTAGAGCAGCATATCGATGTCGATCGTCCGCGGCCCCCAACGGATCTCCCGCTTGCGCCCCAGCTCCAGCTCGATACGAAGCATAACCGCGAGGAGGTCCAAGGGGGGAAGCAAGGTGGCGATCCGTACCGCCATATTCAAAAAAGCCGGCTGCTCGACGTAGCCGACCGGATCGGTTTCATAAACCGCAGAACAGGCTTCCACCCGGATGCCGGGCTCTTGCCCCAGCAGCCGTACCGCATCCGCGAGCCACTGCCCGCGGTCTCCCAAATTGGAGCCCAGACCCAGATAGGCCAGGGTCCATTCTATATTCCAACCATCCATTGCTGCCTTAAGCCCGCTTTCTGTGAATGTCTACCGTCACTCCGTCAAAGTGGGTGTCAAAAGGCGGATGTGGCTTCGTGACCCGGACGGCGATTTCATAAATACTAGTATAAGTTTGGAGCAGATCAGATGCAACCCGTTCCGCCAGCGCCTCGATAAGCTGAAACGGCTTACCTTCCACGATTTCCTTCACTCGGCCATACGCCTTGGCATAGTTCACCGTGAGGTTCAGGTCGTCCGTCCGGCCCGCGGGACCCAGGTCCAAGGTCATCTCGACATCGATATAGAACCTCTGGCCCAGCCGGTTCTCCTCCGGCAGCACTCCGTGGTACCCGAAGAACTGCATCCGGTTCAAAATCAATCGGTCCATCTTGCTCCTCCTCTCCCGCCTTACGGCAGCTTCGCTTGCAGAATGGCGTCCGTCATCAGCGCCACCCGCTTGATCTCACGGACATCGTGCACGCGGATGATATCTGCTCCCTGCGCGATACCCAACACCACCGTGGCAGCCGTTCCCTCCACAACGTCATCCGGCGGGAGCTGCAGCACATTGCGGATCACCCGCTTCCGGGAGGTCCCGAGAAGCAGGGGGTATTCCAGGCGCTTCAGCTCCCCCAGACGCTGCAGCAGCACCAGGTTCTGGGTCTGGTCCTTGGCGAAGCCGATGCCCGGGTCCAGCACGATCTGCCCCGGCTCGACACCGGCGGCCAGAGCCAGACCGATGCTGGCCTCCAGGTCGGCCAGGACATCCGCCATGTAATCCGTATAGTTCTCATCCTTGCGGTTATGCATCAGAATGACGGGGCAGCCGAACTCCGCCGCCACCGCCGCCATATCGGGGTCTTCCTTGAAGCCCCATACGTCATTGATGATATGGGCGCCGGCCAAGAGTGCCTGACGGGCCACCCCGGCCTTGTAGGTATCGATGGAGATCGGCACCCCCACCTCCTGCGCCACGGCCCGGATCACCGGGATCACCCGCCGGAGCTCCTCCTCCGCCGATACCCGCTCCGAACCGGGCCGGGTGGATTCGCCGCCGATATCGAGGATGTCCGCTCCCTCCGTCACCAGCTGGCGGGCGCGGGCCACCGCATCCTCATAACGGTTGTACTGGCCTCCGTCCGAAAATGAATCCGGGGTAACGTTCAGTATGCCCATAATCAGGGTCCGTTCTCCCAGGATCAGGTCACGGCCCCTGCACTTCAGGATCCTCCGGGTCATCGTCCCCCTCCTCCTGTGGCCTCCCGGTACAGCTCCGACAATCGCCGGGTCACCGGCCCCGCCTTCCTGTCCGAAACAGTCCCCTCATGGCCTTCCGGATCCATCAGCCGGGTCACCGGAACCAGCTCCTGGATCGAGTTCGTGACGAATATCTCGTCCGCCTCCAGCAATTCGTCCCAGGAGTAGAAGCCCTTCTCCGTAGGAAGAACGGCCGCTGCGACCGCCGTGCGGAGCACCCAGTCCCGGGTGATGCCCGGCAGGATGTTGGTCTCCAGGGCCGGAGTGCGCAGCACGCCGTCCTGGACGAAGAAGACGTTGCTGACGAGACCCTCGGCTACGAAGCCCATATCGTCCAGGAAGAGACCCTCGGCACCGGCGGCCCGGGGATAGCGGGCCAGCTCTCTTTTGCCCAGGATGGAGTTCATGTAGTGGAAGGACTTCAGCCGCATATCCCCCTCCGGGGTGTTCCGCCGGGTCTCCAGCAGCTGCAGCGCCTTGCCGGTCTCGTAGAGCTCCGCATCCCGGGGAGGCAGCGTCTTCACGTACAGAATCTCCCGGGGCTCGGCATAATCGCCGGCCGGCAGGCCCAGCGCTTCGGTCCCGGCGGACACGCTCAGGCGGAAGTAGCCGTCCTCCAGCCCGTTGGCTTCCAACAGACTCGCCGTCAATTGACGGATGTGCTCCGGACGGGGCTCGTACCGGATCCCCAGCTCCCGGCAGCCGTCGGCAAGCCGGAGGAGATGCTCCTCCAGCAGAAAGGGCGCTCCTCCATAGGTCCGGTAGGTCTCGAACAGACCCATCCCATACAGAAAACCGTGATCATAGACCGAGACCACGGCTTGTTCCGAGGCGCACAAGGCGCCGTTCATGGCAATTTGCATCATCGTTAGACTCCTTGGATCGCGCTCTTCTGCAGGAAGTTGCGCAGCATGGTCAGCCCGTTCTCCGTAATGATGGATTCCGGATGGAACTGGACACCCTCGATAGGGTATTCCTTGTGGCGCAGCCCCATGATCTCGCCCTCTTCGGTCCAGGCGGTGATCTCCAGGCAGTCCGGCAGCGTCTCCCGCTTCACAATCAGGGAATGGTACCGGGTGGCGGTGAAGGGATTCGGAAGCCCCTCGAACAAGCCGTTGCCGTCGTGATGGATCGGCGAGGTCTTGCCGTGCATGAGGCGTTCCGCACGAATCACGTCGCCGCCGAAGGCCTGGCCGATGGACTGGTGGCCCAAGCAGACGCCCAGAATCGGGATCTTGCCCTTGAAGTGCTCGATCAGACTCAAGCTCACGCCAGCCTCATTGGGGGTGCAGGGTCCCGGGGAGATGAGGATATGGTCGGGAGCCAGCTTCTCGATCCCTTCGATATCGATCTCGTCGTTGCGGCGCACCTCTATCTTCTCGCCCAGCTCGCCCAAATATTGCACCAGGTTGTACGTAAACGAGTCGTAATTGTCGATCACCAGTATCATTCGGAGTTCCTCCTCTGTATTGTGGGTTACTCCCACAGCCGGTTCTTCTCGCAGATGTCGACGGCCTTCCATAAGGCCTTGGCCTTGCTCAGCGATTCCTTGTATTCGCGCTCGGGCACCGAATCGATGACGATTCCCGCCCCGGCCTGCACGTAAGCACGATCCCCGCACGCCAGCAGCGTACGGATAATTATATTTAATTCCATGTTGCCATTATAGTCAATCCAGCCGATAGACCCGGTATACGGTCCGCGGCGGACGGGCTCCAGCTCCTCGATGATCTCCATGGTCCGGACCTTGGGAGCGCCCGTGATGGTTCCCCCGGGAAAAGCCGCCGCCGCCACATCGTAGGCGTCCCGGCCCTCTGCCAGCTCCCCCGTGACCTCCGAGACGATATGCATGACGTGAGAGTAATACTCGATGGCCATAAGCTCCGTCACCCGAACCGTGCCGTACTTGGAGATGCGGCCCAGATCATTGCGCTCCAGATCCACCAGCATGATGTGCTCGGCCCGCTCCTTCTCATTGTGCAGGAGCTCGTCCCGCATCCGGCGGTCCTCCTCGGGCGAGGCCCCCCTCTTCCGCGTGCCGGCTATCGGGCGGGTCCGCACCTGATGGCCCTCCACCTGCACCAGCAGCTCCGGCGAGGCGGATACCAGATCGAAGTCACCCAGCCGGAGCATTCCCATATAGGGAGACGGATTCAACACCCGGAGCCATTCGTAGAGATGCTCCGGGCGCGAGATCAGCCTACGGCTCTGCCGGACGGACAGGTTCACCTGGAACACGTCCCCTGCTGCGATATACTCCCGAATCCGCTCTACCGCGCTCATGAACGCCTCTTTGTCGAAGGCTCTCTCCAGCCCCTCCAGCCGTTCCGGATCAAAAGATGACGGATCCTCTTCCTCTCCCAAGAGGGCGGCCATGGTGCGGCTTCGCTCCGCAGCAGCCGCCGCCGCATCGCCCTTCTGCCACTGGAGCCATATTTCCCGCATAGCCTCTGCCCGTTCCGCCGCCCGGGCATAGGCGGCATCCGTCCAATCGTCGGAAGCTTGGGCCGGGACCGGAGTCTGGACGCAGCAGTAGAGCATCTGCTCTTCCTGGTCCACGATCCAGATCTCCTCGAAGCGCATCATCACATAGTCCGGGATGCCCAGGTCATCCGCCGCCCGTTCCGGAAGCCGTTCCAGCGAGCGGACTACGTCGTAGCCCAAGAAGCCGACACAGCCGCCCGTAAACTTCGGCGCCCCCTCTACCTTGGGGGAGCGGTAAGGAGCCATCCAGGCTTGGATGAGATCTAGCGGGGCGCCTTCCTCCCGCCGTTCGGATCCGGACTCTCCGGTACCTTCCCGGATCAGAGCAGTGCGCCCCTTGCCCCGGATCACGGAAACGGGATGTATGCCGGCGATGGTATACCGGCCTCCCTTGCCGCTCTCGAGCACGAAGGCCTCCCGGCCCGCCCGGCTCCACAGTTCGTCCCAGCCCGGCATCCGGCCCGTCGCAAGCTTCACTGCCAGTACGTAAGGCAGCATGGTGCAGGAGGCGCGCCATCCGTCCCAATCCTGCCTTGATGTGATGTTCACTGCCCGTCCTCCCCCAACCTTCGCATTAATTAGGGTTAGTATGTGGTGTAACACGACCAAAGTCAACCCGAATAAGCGGCAATCCCGGCCTTCCTGCAAAAAAAAGCCTGTCTGAAGCGACGCTTCAGACAGGCGGGTACCGGATGGTCCATCCTCCGGATTAGTCTTCGAATTGGTACAGCGGAGTGGAGAGGTAGCGCTCGCCGTTGGAAGGCAGAACAGCTACGACCCGCTTGCCCTTGCCCAGCTGCTTCGCCACCTGCAGCGCGGCGAAGATAGCGGCGCCGGAGGAGATGCCGCCCAGGATCCCCTCTTCGCGCGCAACGCGGCGGGAGGTATCGAAGGCGTCGTCATTGTCGACGGGGATGATCTGGTCATAGATCTCGGTGTTGAGAATATCCGGAACGAAGCCTGCGCCGATGCCTTGGATCTTGTGCGGGCCCGGCTTGCCGCCGGACAGCACCGGGGAAGCGCTTGGCTCAACGGCGATGATCTTGATGCCCGGGAAGTTCTGCTTCAGAACCTCGCCGGTGCCGGTGATGGTGCCGCCGGTACCGATGCCGGCCACGAAGGCGTCCAGCTTGCCGTCGTAGCTCTTGATGGCTTCGACGATCTCCGGTCCGGTGGTCTCGCGGTGAACCTTCACGTTCGCTTGGTTCTTGAACTGCTGCGGCATGAAATAATCCGGGTTCTCGGCCTGCAGCTCCTCCGCACGGCGGATCGCTCCCTTCATGCCTTCGGCTCCGGGAGTAAGCACCAGTTGGGCGCCGTAGGCGCGCAGCAGGTTGCGGCGCTCCATGGACATGGTCTCCGGCATGACCAGAATGGCCTTGTAGCCCTTGGCTGCGGCAACCATAGCCAGACCGATGCCGGTATTGCCGGAGGTCGGCTCGATGATGGTAGCGCCCGGCTTCAGCTTGCCTTCCTTCTCGGCAACCTCCACCATGCTGATAGCGATCCGGTCCTTCACGCTGGAGCCCGGATTCTGGTATTCCAGCTTCACATAAACTTCCGCGCTGTCTTCCGGAACGATCTTATTCAGACGGACCAGCGGGGTGTCGCCGATTAATTGAGTAATGTTCTGGACCAATTTAGCCATGATAAAGTCCCTCCTGTTAACGTTTGTTATTCCGAGTAATCTACTAGGTTTTATTGATTTCAATATTACCAAGTGTTGTGGTAATTGTCAACAGGAATTCATGTCCCCGTCATTTCAAGGCCGGATCGAGAATAACGGCATCGTATTTTTTACGGAGCGATTGGAGGATATCCTGCAGGGGAGGGGCCTTCTGGAGCGCAAGCTGCTTGGTGACTCTTGCCCGGATCTCCTCCATGGAGCCCTTGCTCTGATCCTTCTTATCCTTCAGCAGGATTACGGCGAAGCCGCCATCGGTCTCCACCGGTCCGGCAACGTCCCCCACCTTCAGCGTACGGGCGGCCTTCAGATACTCCTGCGGAATGAAGGGATCGTTATCCTCCACCCAGCCCAAATCACCACCCTCCGCCGCCGAAGCGGTGTCCAAGGATCTCTCCTTGGCCAGCTGGGCGAAATCCTTGCCGGATCTGAACAGCTCGAGGGTTCTCTTGGCCTGGTCGGCCGTCTTGTTCACAATGACTCCGATCCGAAGCAGCGAAGCCATATGGAACTCCTCCGGATGCTCCTTGATGTACGCGTCCACCTCCGCACCCGATACCTTGATGCTGGACGTCGCCACCGCATCCAGAAGCAGCTTGTAGTAGACATCCTCGCGGATCTCTTCCTTCGACATGCCGACTTGGGTCTTCATCGATTCGTAGAACTGCTCTTCGCTGTCGTAGCCCTGCTGCATCCGCTTCAATTCCCGGTCCACTTCTTCCCGGGTGACCTTCACCGCAATCCGCTCGCTCTCCAGACGCACGGCCTCCCGGTCCAGCAGCTGGTTGATCAGCTCGGCCCCGTGCTTATCCATGAGCTGCTCCTCGAGCACGCCAAGCGTAAATTCCCTTCCGCCGATCTTGGCCACCACCCGCTCCGCCTCCGGATCCGGGGCCGCTGCGTCCGGCAGCCCCTGCTCTCTTCCGGAGAGCCGGATGACCAAGAGCCCCAGCACCAGCACCGCTGCCGACAGGATCACGGTGAGTCCCCATAACAGCTTGATGTTTCTCATCCTAATCTCCTCTTGTGCCTCTCTCTACCTAGCTCCGTGCGGACGAGCGGATTACTTGGAGGCCCCCAGCTGCTCCGACAGCTTGCGAAGCTCGGGCCCCTCGAACAGATAGGTTTCGTTGCAGAAGTGGCAGTGCACCTCCGCCTTGCCCTCTTCGTCGATCAGGCTGTTCAGTTCCTCCCGGCCTAGGCTGATCAGTGTCTGCTCCACCCGCTCCCGGGAGCACTTGCACTTGAATTGCAGATCCATGGTCTCATGAATCTGTACCATCCCGAGCACGTTGGCCAGAATCTCATCCAGCTCCAGCCCGTCGTCCAGCATGGTCGTTATCGGGGGCAGGCTGCCGAGCCGGCCTTCGATCTCATCGATCTCCTCATCCGTCAAGCCCGGAAGCAGCTGAATGATGAAGCCTCCCGCTGCTTTGACGGTATACTCGCCCTTCTCGAACAGGACGCCCAGGGATACGGCGGACGGCGTCTGCTCCGACTTGGCGAAATAGTAGGTAAAGTCCTCCGCCAGCTCCCCCGAATGGATCGGGATGCTTCCGCTGTACGGCTCCTTCAGCCCCAGATCCTTCACGACATAGAGAAAACCGTCCGTTCCCACGGCCCCGGCCACGTCCAGCTTGCCGACCGCATTCGGCGGCAGCATGACGCCGGGCTCATCCACATACCCGCGCACCTCGCCCTTGGCGTTGGCATCCACGACGACGGCGCCGATGGGTCCTCCGCCCTTCACTTGAATGGTGAGCTTCTCCTCCCCCTTCAGCATAGCCCCCATCATGGCGCCGGCCGTTATGGTCCGGCCGAGTGCCGCCGTCGCCACCGGGGAAGTGGTATGGCGGCGCTTCAGCTCCTCGACGATACCCGTGGTTCTTGCGGCGAACGCCCGCACTTTACCGTTAAGGCCCGTCGCTCTTATCAATTGGTCCTTCAACAATGCTCACTCCTTCATGTCGTTAACCCGGACGTCCTCCCTTATCGGGTGGAGGATGCTTCCGCCCGGTTGCGCTCGTAGATTAATTGCAGTCCCTGAAGGGTTAGCTGAGGATTCACGATATCAATGGTCCGCGATTCCGCGGAGATGAGCTCCGCCAGTCCTCCGGTGGCGACCACCGTCGGCTCTGTGCCGAACTCCTCCTTAATCCGCTGCACGATTCCGTCCACTTGTCCGGCGAAGCCGTAGATGATCCCCGCCTGCATGGAGGTGATCGTATTCCGTCCTACCGTGCTCTTCGGCTTCACCAGCTCGATGCGCGGCAGCTTCGCCGCCCGCTGGTACAAGGCCTCGGTGGAGATGCCGATGCCCGGGGCGATGGCGCCGCCTATGTATTGGGCCTGCTCGTCGATGTAGCAGAAGGTGGTGGCCGTGCCGAAGTCCACGATGATGAGCGGAGGGCCATACAGCTCCAGGCCCGCCACCGCGTTGACGATGCGGTCTGCACCGACCTCCCTCGGGTTCTCGTAGCGGATGCTGAGCCCGGTCTTGATGCCGGGACCGACGATCAAGGGATCCTTCTTGATATATTTTTTACACATGGTTTCCAAGGCAAACATCAGAGGAGGCACCACAGAGGAGATAATCACGCCTTCCATGGTCTCCAGCTTCAGCCCGCTGTGAGCGAACAGGTTAAAGATCGTAATGCCGTACTCATCCGCCGTAGCCGAGCGGTTGGTGCTGATCCGCCAATGATGCAGGAGCTTCTTGCCCTCGTACACCCCGAGTACGATATTGGTATTGCCGACGTCGACGACCAGGATCATAGGTGTTGGTCCTTCCTTTCATTCAGGTCGAGGCTGATGTCCAGGGCATGGACGGAGTAGGTCAGCCGCCCGACGGAGATCACATCCACCCCGGTCTCGGCAATGCTCTTGATGGTTTCCAAGGTTACGCTCCCCGACGCCTCTATCAAGATATGCGGGCTTTTTTCTTTCATGAACCGGACGGCTTCCTTCATGTCTGCCGGCTTCATGTTGTCCAGCATGATGATGTCCGCTCCCGCTTCCAACGCCTGTTGAAGCTGGTTGAAGTTCTCCACCTCCACCTCGATCTTCATCGTGTGGGGGATCTGGCTGCGGGCTGCGGCCACCGCCTGGGGAATGCCGCCTGCGCCCTTGATATGGTTGTCCTTGATCATGACGGCGTCATACAAGCCGAAGCGGTGGTTATGGCCGCCGCCTACGCGAACCGCATACTTCTCCAGCATCCGGTGCCCCGGTGTGGTCTTGCGGGTGTCCACCAGACGAGCCGGCAGCCCCTCCAGCGCATCCACATACTGCCTCGTCCGGGTGGCGATGCCCGACAGACGCTGCATCAGGTTCAACGCAAGCCGTTCGCCCAGCAAAATGCTCCGCGTATTGCCGTGCACCTCCGCGAGGACGGTTCCCTTCTCTACCCGGTCGCCGTCCGCCACCATCGGGCGGAACTCCAGCTCCGGATCCACCACCCGGAAGACGGCGGCCGCTACCGGAATGCCTGCAACGATGCCGCCCTCTTTCACATGAAGAATACCTTTAGACTCTTGGTCTAAAGGTACGGTGGTCATCGTGGTGATGTCGCCGGTGCCGATATCCTCCTCCAGCCACAGCCGGATCTGGTTCTCCAACTTCTGAAGATTCAAGTTATACATCGGACATACGCTCCTCCAATACGCCTTTTTCCCGGTTGAATGCAATGTGCTTGCGCCACAGCAGATCGTCCCGCTCGGGGAAATCGTCGCGGTAGTGTCCGCCTCTGCTCTCCTCCCGGATTCCGGCCGCACGAAGGATCAGGAGACAGCAGGTCAGCATGTTGGCGAACTCCATCTCCTCCCGCTTGGTCAGACAGGCATCGAATATATGATTTTGCCGCTTCAGTTCTTCATAGCCCTTCTCAATCCCGCTGCCGCTGCGCTTCAGACCGGCATACCGGAGCATGATCTTCTGCAGCTTCAGCCGTTTCTCTACGATGGCCTGCTGGATCGGCTCGGTGCGTACATCACGGTCGGTAAGGGTCGTCTCAGGCAGCTCCACCCGGTCCTTCAGCTTCAGAACCCGGTCCACGATCCGGCGTCCGAAGACGATGGCCTCCGACAAGCTATTGCTGGCCAAGCGGTTGGCGCCATGTACCCCGGTGGACGATACCTCGCCGCAGGCGAACAGCCGTTTCAGCGTAGTCTCCCCAAAGAGATCGGTTTCCACCCCGCCCATCATATAGTGGGCTGCCGGGGCAACGGGAATCCAATCGGAGGACAGGTCCAAGCCGAATTGAAGGCAGGTCTCGTAAATAGTCGGGAACCGGCTCTTGACCTTCTCGCTGGATTCATGGGTGATGTCGATATAGACGAAGGTGGACTTGGTCTTCTCCATCTCGCTGACGATGGCCCGCGCGACCACATCCCGCGGCGCCAGCTCCAGGAGCGGGTGATACTGCTCCATGAAGCGCTCTCCCTTGATGTTGCGCAGCACGGCGCCTTCCCCTCGGACGGCCTCCGAGATGAGAAAACGCGGCGCACCAGGATAGCACAGCGCGGTGGGATGGAACTGAATGAACTCCACGTCGCGAACGGATGCCCCTGCCCGGTAGGCGATGGCAATGCCGTCACCGGTGGCGATCTCCGGGTTCGTCGTATAGCGGTAGAGCTGACCGGCTCCGCCGGAGCAGAGAATGGTCGCGGAAGCGTGCACAACCAGGCGCTGACCGCCCGGCTTCTGCAGGAGGGCCCCGCAGCATTCGTTGCTGTTCGTGATCAGGTCGATGACAAAGTGATCGTCCCACACCTCGATATTGGGATGCTGCAGCGCTTTCTCCGATAACGCCCGGACGATCTCGGCACCGGTAGCGTCCCCATGCGCATGCAGGATCCGCCGCATGCTGTGGGCCCCTTCCTTGGTGAGCGCCAGCTCCCCATTCTCCAGATCGAACTGGGTACCATACCGGATCAGGTCATGGACGCCGTCGGGTCCTTCATGGACCAGCACGTCCACGGCCTCGTGATCGCAGAGGCCCGCACCTGCGATCAGGGTATCCTGGCGATGAAATTCAAAGGAATCTTCGTCGGAGATGACCGCCGCGATTCCCCCTTGCGCATATCGGGTGTTGCTCTCGGTGAGCGCCTTCTTCGTAATCATGAGCACCTTGCGCTCTTCCGCCGCCTTGATGGCCGCGAACAAGCCGGCGATGCCGGCCCCGATGACGATGACATCCGTCTCCACTACAGGCAGCTCTCTTAAATTCTCGTCGACCAAATAACGGGGTATCATGGTTCGATTCACCTGTCTTTAACAAGGAAGTAGCGCATGCTGCTTATTTCACAAGCAGCATGCGCTCTAACGACAATCTTGCCTTATCAGCGATATGGGGCGGAACGTAGATCTGCGGGGACAACGTCTCCAGACACTTGGCCACCTTCTTCAGGTTGTTGACCTTCATATTCGGGCAGACCAGGTACTTGGTGGCGAAGTGGAACTTCTTCTCCGGGCTGTCCAGCCGCAGCTGGTAGCCGGTGCCGTCCTCGGTGCCGACGATGAACTCCTGGCAGTCGGATTCCTTGCAGTACTTGATGATGGCAGTGGTGCTTCCTACGAAATCCCCCAGCTTAACCACCTCGGGTCGGCATTCGGGATGGACCACGAACTGGGCGTTCGGGTACATGGCCCGCATCTCTTCCACGTCCTTGACGGTGAGCATGTCATGGGTATTGCAGTAGCCTTCCCAGATGATCATCTTCTTGCCGGTATGCTTCGAGACGTAATCCCCCAGGTTCTTATCCGGCACCCAGATCACTTCGTCCGAATCTACCGCTTCGATGACCTTGATGGCGTTAGCGGATGTACAGCAGATATCCGTCTCCGACTTCACCTCGGCCGACGTATTGATGTATGCAACGACCTTGGCGTTAGGGTGCTGAGCCTTCAGCTTCCTTAAGCCGTCTACATTGACCATGTCGGCCATCGGACAACCCGCCCGTTCATCGGGAATGATGACGGTCTTGTTGGGGGCCAGGATCTTGGCGCTTTCCCCCATAAAATGAACGCCGCAGAACACGATGACCTCGGCGTCCGTTGTGGCGGCCTTCTGAGCCAAGAGGAATGAATCCCCCCGGAAATCGGCGATCTCTTGTATCTCATCCCGCTGGTAATAGTGGGCCAGTATGATGGCGTTCCGTTCTTTCTTCAGCTGCAGGATCCGTTCCTTCAGCTCGCGGTTCTGCTCAGCCTTGCGTTCCAGAGCCAGGGCTTCCATGGACGACTCCTCCCCCTTCATATGATGCGTACCGTTATTATGAGCAAGCCAGCCCCGGTTTCACTCCGGACCTTAACGGTGGATTCCAGCTATCTTGGAATAAGTTTAAACCTACTGTACACAACCTAACCCCGTGTGTCAACCACCAATCGACCCTCTATTTTCCTGTTTTTCATCGGAATTTCACGCTACAACCCCCAGGGACAGTCCCTGGAGCCAATCGCTTGGAAAAAGAAAAAACCGGCAGCCCGAAAGGCTGCCGGTCTCCCGTTTATGCTTGGCCGGAATCGTTCCCGTCCTTGTCGTCTTCCTTGTGGTCATCCTGGCTGTGAATGTTGATCTTCACGTCGTCGGAGGCCAGCAGGTTCTTCAGGTCCACGTCGTTTCCGTCGCCCAGGGAACCTTCCTCGATCAGCTTGACGATCTCATCCTTATCCAGCGTCTCCTTGCGGAGCAAGGTCTGCGCCACCAGGTGGATCTTGTCGGCATGCTCGGACAAGATTTCCTTGGCCCGGTTGTAGCAGCGCATGACGATACTGCGGATCTCCAGGTCGATCTCGTAAGCGACGGCATCGCTGTAGTTCTGCTCATGGCCCAGATCGCGGCCCAGGAAGACCTGGCCTTGGGAATGGCCGAACTGCATCGGTCCCAGCTTATCGCTCATTCCGTAGTCAACCACCATGCGGCGGGCAATCTCGGTGGACTTCCGGAAGTCGTCGTACGCACCGGTACCGATCTCGCCGATGAACAGCTCCTCGGATACCCGGCCGCCCAAGAGACCGGTAATCTGGTCCAGAAGCTCCGCCTTGGTGATCACCAACGGATCCTCCGCTTCCTTCGGCAGCATCATGACATAACCGCCTGCACGTCCGCGGGGAACAATGGTGACCTTGTGAATCATATGAGCATTGCGCTCGTAGTAGCCGATAATCGCATGACCCGCTTCATGGTAAGCGACGGTCTTCTTATCCCGCTCGCTGATGACGCGGCTCTTCTTGGATGTACCGACGATGACGCGGTCGAAGGCTTCCTCGATCTCCGCCATGGAGATATCCTTGCGGTTCCGGCGGGCGGCGATCAAAGCGGCTTCGTTCAGCAGGTTCTCCAGGTCCGCACCGGTGAAGCCGGTGGTATACCGGGCCAGGGAGTCCAGGCGTACGTCCTTCGCCAGCGGCTTGTTCCGTGCATGGACCTTCAGCACCGCTTCGCGGCCCTTCACATCCGGACGGTCCACCGTAATCTGACGGTCGAAGCGTCCCGGACGCAGCAGCGCCGGGTCCAGAATGTCCGGACGGTTCGTGGCGGCGATGATGATGATGCCTTCATTGGCACCGAAGCCGTCCATCTCGACCAAGAGCTGGTTCAAGGTCTGCTCGCGCTCGTCATGTCCGCCGCCGAGGCCTGCGCCCCGCTGACGTCCGACGGCGTCGATCTCGTCGATGAAGATGATACAAGGCGCGTTCTTCTTCGCATTCTCGAACAGGTCACGGACACGGGAGGCGCCGACACCGACAAACATCTCCACGAAGTCCGAACCGCTGATGCTGAAGAACGGTACGCCTGCTTCACCGGCAACAGCCCGGGCCAGCAGGGTCTTACCGGTACCCGGAGGACCGTTCAGCAGCACGCCCTTCGGAATGCGGGCGCCCACGGCAGCGAACTTCCGGGGATCCTTCAGGAATTCGACGACTTCCACCAGTTCCTGCTTCTCTTCATCAGCCCCGGCCACGTCCTCGAACGTGACCTTCTTCTTCTCTTCATTATATAAGCGGGCTCGGCTCTTGCCGAAGTTCATCACTTTGCCCCCGCCACCTTGGGCTTGGTTCAGAAGGAAGAAGAATAGGATGAAAATGATGACGAATGGAATGATGGAGGTCAAAAAGGAGATCCAAATGCTGTCTCCGTCCATCTTCAGGTGTTCTTCTTTGACCCCGCTGGCATCCAGCAGCTCAATCACATGATCGCTCAGCGGTGCGCGGGTCTTGAACGGCTTGCCGTCCTTGTATTCCCCTTTGATCAGATACGTATAGCCTTCCGGCTTGATCGTGACCCGATCGATTTTATTGCCTGTTGCATTGGGCTTCGCCGTATTCACCAGCTCTTCGCGGAACTGATTGTACGGGATGGTGGACTCCAGATCGTTCTGCGAGCTGATAAAACGGACGATCCCGATCACAACCAAAAAGATTAGCAGATAAAATCCTGTATTGCGGAGGATCCGATTCATCCCCTACCTCCTCTCATGCGGCACACTTGTTTTATTTTACCACAGCATGTCTCGGCTTCACAACCAAACCGCATTTGACGGAAAACGCATCCAGAGCGTGCGTCCCTAGCCGGCGGCAGCCGGAACATCGGTGTGATCATCCGGTTCTTCAGGTCGTATAGATTTCCTTCTTCAGGATGCCAACGAAGGGCAGATTCCGGTACTTCTCCGCATAATCCAAGCCATAGCCCACCACGAATGCATCGGGAATGGTGAAGCCTTTCCAGTCGGGCTCCAGCTCCACCGTGCGGCGTCCGGGCTTATCGAACAACGCCACCACCGAGATGGAGTGGGCGTTGCGGCGTTCCAGCACGTCAATCAGATAGGACAGCGTCAAGCCGCTGTCGATGATGTCTTCCACGATGATGACGTCCCGGCCTTCCACCGGTACGTCCAGATCCTTGATGATCTTGACCACGCCGGAGGACTTGGTGGAGGCGCCATAGCTCGAAACGGCCATAAAGTCCACTTCGCAGTGAATGGTAATGTTCTTGAACAGGTCCGCCATGAAGATGAAGGCACCCTTCAGCACGCAAATCACCAGGGGATTGCGCCCCTCATATTCCCGGCTCAGCTGTTCGCCCAGCTCCCGGACCTTAGCTTGGATCTGTTCCTCGGAGTAAAGTACTTCTTCAATGTCGTTGCGCAAAGGTGACCCTCCTACGTTATACTATGAAAGCTGAAAATGGTACATTCCCCCGGTCCCGAACAACCTGCTTCAGGCCGGAAGATAATGAACACACACGACGCGCCGGGTGCCGTCGATAACCTTGGCCGTACCCGAACGCCGGAGCCCGGGAATCCAGAGCACCTTTTCCTCCCGGTCCACAAGGAGCGGAAGCCGTTCTCGGACGGCTTGCGGCACTTTGTGATCAATGAAGATATCTTTCACTTTTTTGGAGCCGTTTAAACCATCGGGCCGCATCCGGTCTCCGTCTCTCCGGTTCCGGACGGTTAACGGAAAGCGCAGCGCGTCCTCGTCGAAGAAGGCCTGCTCCCCATCGGGTCCGGAGATGAGCTCCGCAGCCGGTACCGTTCGGAACACCAATCTGCAGGAGGCTTCCGGTATCCATAACTCCCCGTCCGCTTCCTCCATAGTGTAGCAATACGCCAGGCCGGCTGAGATCTGCTCCGCCTGCTCCACACGGACTTCGTCGTATGCGCGGACCACCCGGAGTCCGCCCGTCTGCCACACGGCGTTGGGCTTCCCCTCCTGAAGAAGGCCGGAACGGATCCGCTCCACTTCCTCGAAGTCTTGGGGCTCTGTTCCTGAAGAGACATAGTTTAATATTAGTTTAAGGACTCGCCTTTGTAAAGCAACATGGAGGGTGGCGTAGTCCCTCCGGTCCAGGCGTAATCCCCCCTGCACAGCCTGCGCCATGCGCCGGAAGGCCTGTTCCGCTTCCCGGTTCAGATAATCGTCGTCCGACGACGCCAACCCGGCCAAACGGTTAAGCGCCTGCGCCACGGAGGGGTTGAACCGGGCCAGGTAGGGAAGTGCCTCCAGCCGGATGCGGTTGCGGGTGTACGTCAGCTTGGTGTTGCTGGAATCGGTACAATACCCGATATCCTGCCGGTCCAGCTCCTCCAGCAGCTCATTCTTCGTAATACGGAGCAGCGGCCGGACGAGTTCCACATTTTGCTCCATCCTCCGCATGGGAATTCCGCCCAATCCGGATATGCCCGTCCCCCTTAGGAGGCGCATGAGCACCGTCTCTGCCTGGTCGTCCGCATGATGGGCCAGCGCAATCCGCCCGGCTCCCAGTCGGCGGGCCGTCTCCAGCAGGAAGCGGTACCGGAGCAGGCGCGCCGCATCCTGGGGATTCCCCCCATGCTGCTTCAGATAGGCAGGCACCTGCAGCTCCTGATAGACAACCGGAATCCCCCGCTCCTCCGCGAAGGCCCGAACCCATGCCGCCTCCCGCTCCGACTCCTCCGGCCGGAAGCCGTGGTTCGCATGGGCGGCCGTCAACGTCCAGCCCCAGCGTCCGGAAAGCAAAAAAAGGAGCTGCAGCAGCGCGGTGGAATCGGGGCCTCCCGATACCGCCACCACGATGTGGTCTCCCGGTTGGAGCAAATGTTCATCTTCCAAGATACGGTTCAGCTTGCCCAATACATCCATGGTGCCGGTCCTTTCAGTCGGGATCCACCATCCCATCCCATCCGTTCATCAAAAACTCATTACCAATAATACCATAAGACGGCGGCGAACAACATCACCGATGCCGCGAAGCCCGCCTTCACCCACAGGGTAGGCAGCTGCCCCATCCCCGCAGGCGTATGGCCCGTCCGGTTCTTCAGTAGCCCGCGCCACTCGGCCAGAGCCTGTCCGGCCGAGGGGATCTCCCCCTTCAGAGCCCGGAGCAGGAACGGCGCGTATTCCTTCAGCTGGGGATCCGACCGGATCTCCGCCAGGAGCTCGTCCAGATTCCGGACTTGGGGCAGGATCGCCTTATTGAAGCTCGTCTTGGGTCCACCGCAGACATGGACGCACAGGACGGCGAAGGCGAATACGTCATAAGCGCCGTCCGCGCTCCGTATACCCGCATTCCAGTAACCCCGGTCATACAGCTCCGTAAATTGCTTGACGGCCTTGCCCATCGGGGTCACCCCGCCGAAGTCCACCAGCTCCACATGGCCGAACTCGGAGACCAGCACGTTCTCGCGCTTCAGGTCACCGAACACATACCCCTTGGCATGAAGCTCGGCCAGCTTCTCGAGAAGCCGGAGCCCCACCACGGGAAACCAGTCCTTGCCCTTCGCACCCATGTATTCCTGGAGCTGTCTGCCCCGGACATACTTCATGATGTAGAAGGGATAATCCTTCCCCTCCATATGGAAATCATCCACATCGAGCAGGAACCGGCGGAAGGAGCCTTCCATCTTGGACAGCACCTTCAGCACATTAGCCTCCGCCTGAAGATCCATGGCGTCGGTGCCTACCTTCATGGCGACCAAGGCCTCACCCCGGCTCACCAGGTAGACCTTGCCGTTGGCTCCTTCGCCGAGCCCCTTCTCGATCCGGTATTCGCCGCCGTTCCACTTGCCTTGGACCCGCATGCCGACGTACAGCGGCGGGTTAGATGACGTATTCACTCAGCATCCCGTCCTTGCCCGCCGCCCGCTCCTCCTGCGGGCGCCCCGCCAGATGACGGATGACATGCAGAAGGGCGGGACCTGTCGGTGTGGTGCCTCTCATGTTAATTTTATAGAACAAGTTGGGCACTTTTGCAAGCTCCCGGGTCCAGTCCAGGTCCAGGTGGGTGTCGGCTCCGTGAAAGCCGGGGAACCGGAACACGCACAGCTCGCTTAAGCCCGTCCGGGCCCGGAGGCTTACCATCAGGTCCTGAACCGCTTCCTGGACGGCTGCCAGCTTGGGCTTCATGCTGGCGCTGGCGTCCACCAGGAGCGCCACCTTCAGGCTGACGTTCTCCGCCAGATCCTCGACGGCCTGCACCAGATGGCCCCGCTTTTCGGGCGGAAGCTCCGTCAGCTCGCCGCCTCCGCCAAGGATGTGGCGGAGCTCTTTTTGGACCGCCTGCTGGATGGTGCTGGTCACGGTCTTGCGCGTCATCATCTGTACGGTCTGGGACAGCTGGCTCGGAGTTACGATCCGGCTCAAGCCCCCTCCCGCCTTGGCGATATCCGCAATCTCCGCGGCTCCCAGCTCCCCGATCTCTCCCTGATCAATTACACCGATCACATGGACGACGATCCCTTCCTCCTGGGCCTCCGCCGCCGCAATAACGGGATCGATTCCTACGTTGGAGCAGCCGTCCGTAATCAAGATAATCTGCTTCATGTCCATTCCTCCGGGTCTTCATGTGTTGGAATTCTACTAACTCTAGTATGCCCACCCGGATGGAAGAATAGACCTCCCCTGCGAATTACACCCTCGAACCGTACCGCACCCACTCTACTACAACAAAAAGAAGCGCCGAAGCGCTTCTTAACTGACGGTCTTGGGGCGGTCCAGCTTGGTGAGACCCGGCCACCGGAAAGTGGACCATTCGGGGCGGTACCGCTCGACCTTGGCCACGATCACCGTCATATCGTCGGAGATCTCCCCGTGCTGCTGCCGCACGATCCGCTCCAGGAGACAATCCGCGAATTCCTGGGGGCTGTCGGTGTCGATCTCCCCGATGACCCGCTTCATCCACAGCTCCTTGTTCACCGCATAGCCTGGTGAGTCGAAGATGCCGTCGGTCATCATGATCAGAACATCCCCCGGCAGGAGCTGCACGCTGACCAGATCCACATCGATCTCCTGCAGGATGCCAACCGGAAGGTTGTTGGCCGTAATCTGGAGCACCTCGTTGCCCCGCTTGATGAAGCTGGGCGTGGAGCCGATCTTCATGAAGGTGGTGTTGGCGCTGTACAGATCGATGAGAGCCATATCCACTGTGGCGTACATCTCATCCGGCGAACGGAGCAGGAGCACCGAATTCACCGACTTGATGGCCAGCTTCTCATCCATGCCGGATTGCAGCAGCTGCTGCAATATGGTGAGTGCCGTGCTGCTCTCCGCCCGCGCGCGCTCCCCGTTGCCCATGCCGTCCGACAGGGCCACCACGAATTTGCCGTTGCCTAATTCCGCCGTGCTGAAGCTGTCCCCGGACAGCAGGTCTCCTCCCTTCGCCGCGCCGGCGATGCCCGTCTCCACTTCATATTCCTTCGCCGAGCCGAAGGATACCGTGCAGTAGCCTTCACCCTTCTCCGAATACTTTTCCTTCTTCACGGCGATGTTCTCGCCCAGAATGTCCGACAGGAGCGGGGCGATGATCTTCCGGCACTCGTCGAAGCCCTTCGTATATTGATGCATGATCTCGATCTCGACGTTGCCCTCCTCCAGATTGATGACGTCGATGGCCATGATGGACAGTCCGAGCCCTTCCAGGGCGTGCCGGATCTGCTCCTCCTGCAGGAACAGCTCCTGTCCCTCCCGCTTGATCTCCTTGGCCAGGTCCTCCATGACCTGGGACACGCCGATCAGTTGGTCGGAGACCAGCTGGCGGCTCTCGAGAATCTGCTTCTTCCACTGCAGGTCATGGCGGTACAGCGTATATTGGTGCTTCATCACCTCCAGGACCTGGTCCGTTTTGGAGCAGGCTTTTTTCCACTCGGGGGTGATGTCCTTCTTCGTGATCTTCTCGTCCTTCTCGACGGCCGACATCATGTCGCTCATGAAGGCGTAGGTGTCATAGAACTGCTTGTCCCAGCAATGGTTCTTCTTCCAGCAGGAGGTGCAGGTCTTGTTCGCCACGTGGTTCATGAAATGGCTGACCTCCTCCTCCCGCTTCCGCTCCTGCCCTTGCTCGGTCAGCTGCTTGAAGCTCTTGGAGAGCTGCTGGAACACCTCGGAGAACTGCTCCACCCGGCCCGCCGTAATGTCACGAACCCGCTTGGCATATTCGTAATGGGTCTTCATGTTCTCCTGGGTGCCTGGCACGTACTTGGCCAAGGTCTGCACCAGACCGCGGGGCGTCAGGAGGAACAGCGCCACGGCGATTCCCGTCTCCCACGTGGAGGCGATGATCGTATCTTGGCTTCCCACGTACACGGTCAGGATGGACGAGCCCAGCAGCATGCCCAGGGCTACGGTCCATTTGCCCCCTTCCTTCATCAGACCCGCCAGCAATCCCGCAAAAGCCAGCAGGCTCATCTGGTACACCGCCTGAATATCCGCCAGGCTCAGGATCAGCCCGGTGATGACGCCCACGGAGGCGCCCAGCGGCGCTCCCCCGACCAAGGCGAAGAGCAGGATCAGGTACCGTGAGAAAACATGCTCCACCGACACTCCGTTCATCAGCCAACCGACCGTACCGGTCATGACGGAAGCCAGCATGATGATGAGACAGATGATTTCCTCGTGCTTCAGGCTGGTCTTCTGCTTGGATTGGGTGAGCACGGGTACCGCTTGAATGAAGATGAGCGTCAGGACGAAGGACAAAATCGCTTCCACGCCGGTCATCATCAGCGTATACCAGGAGAGCTCCGTCATCATGACATAGGAGAAGAGCTGGACGAGGAAGGAGGAGGCGAAGACGATGACGGGAACCAGCGACAGGTCCGCCCGTTCGAACTTCTCCATTCCCTTCTGGATTAAGAGGAAGACGAGAAGCTCCGTTACCAGGTATCCCGTGTGAGAAGGCACGGACAGCAGACTTCCCACCACCAGAGCGGTGCCGACCCAAGTTGTAATTTCCGAACGGACATAGTAGATGACCGCGAAATAGGCGATGGCGAAGGGCATCAGATCCCCCAGGATCGTAGCCCGGCCCAGCAAAAATCCCGTCGCGACCAACAGCAGCGCCCACTTCCGGATCATCCAGGCCTGGACCAGCCGGTTTTCCATCAGGAAAGTCTTGAAGCCTTGCGCGGTATGGCCGGCGGCGGCAGGGATGGATTGTTCAAGTCGGTGAATCTTGTTCGGCTTGCTCATGGATTGTTCCACACCTTCCATTCCTTAGATTCTATTCTCGTAATGTGTTCCCTATTATAAGTGGAATCTATCAGGAAGTTTGTCATAATCACGTGGTAGACACCAAAAACTTTCCGACATGCAAGACGATGCCGGAGGGGCCAAGCCGGGCAAGCTTTCATCCCTGTTTCCAGCAGGGGGTGCCGGAGGAATTCCGCACTAATCCGCATTTCTCAACGGCAGGCGGGGCGGAAATGGTGTCGACTTCGGGTTGCAGGTCGACGGAGCGGCGTTCTGATCACGGGATCACCGGGGCAGCCAACGCCACAGTGGGGTGAATAAACAAAAAAATCCTTGCCGGATGGCAAGGATTCTTGCGTAACAATCATATAGCGGCGAAGGGAATCGAACCCCCGACCTTTCGGGTATGAACCGAATGCTCTAGCCAGCTGAGCTACACCGCCGCAGTGGAACAAGCATGAGTATACCCGAAAGGCGGGGTCACCGTCAAGTGGTGGCCTTTTCCTGCAAGGCCTTTTCCTTGAAGAAGCCCTTCATCATAGGTGGGGTTACGATGGTCGTGATCAGCACCACCGCTACGAGCACCGCGAACATGTCCTCCCGGAGCAGTCCGGCATCCATCCCCATGGCCGCGATGATTAACGCTACCTCACCGCGGGATACCATGGCGGCGCCGATCCCCCAAGAGGCTCTGCCCGGGAAGCCGGCCAGCCGGGCCCCGGCCGCAGAGCCCGCCAGCTTGGTAGCGACAGCCAGAATGCTCAGTCCGGCTATCAGCGGCAGATGTCCTGCAAGGCCCATAAATTGAGCGGTCACCCCGATAGAGGTGAAGAAGACGGGGACGAAGATGGAGTAGCCGATCGTCTCTACTTTTTCGAACACTTCGTGCTTATGCTCTGTCATACTGATGGCTACCCCGGCGATATATGCCCCGATAATCCCGGCCACTCCCGCAGCTTCCGCCATGTAGGCGTACAGGAAACAGAGAATCAGCCCTGCGGAGATCACCGCCTCGGTAATCCGGAGCGGCGCGAATTTCCGAAGGAACCACGGCACAGCCTTCCAGGCAATCAGGATGGCGACTCCGAAGAACGCCAGCTTCTTCAGGATGACGGTTCCCAGCTCCACGTCTCCTCCGGCGAAGGACATAACGAACGCCAGGATAATGATGACCAACACGTCATCAATGACGGCAGCCCCCAGAATGGTAGCGCCCTCCTTCGACTTCAAGCGCCCCATTTCCTTCAGCGCCTGGACGGAGATGCTGACGCTGGTCGCCGAGAGAAGCAGCCCCAGGAAGACGGCTTGCAGCTGCGGAAGCTCCAGGTACAGACCCGCCATCCATCCGAAGGAGAAGGGAACCGCGATTCCCGCAAGACCGACATACCCGGAGGCTTTACCGGTTTTCTTGAACTCCCCCGCATCCGTCTCCAGACCGGCAATGAACATCAGGAGCAGCACGCCGATCTGGCTGATTTCTCTTAAGATATCCGTGTTCGTGACCAGCCCCAGGACAGATGGACCCAGGAGAATTCCGACCAGCAGCTTGCCCAGTACGGAGGGCTGCCCCAGTCTGACGCTCAAGTCTCCCGCCAGCTTGGATGCTAATAGGATAAGGGCCAACTCGTAGATCAGCATGTGATGATTCCTCCTTCTTTTCCTTAGACTTCCCCGATTAGGGTAAAAGACCTTGATCCAGGGGTCAGCCTTCCCCAGACTAGCCCCGCAGACAAAAAGGAGCCTGACAGCTCTGATTTGCTCCTGCTTCGGGCAGGACAAAACAAGCTGACAGGCTCCTCCGGGTCTATCCATTATGGGGTTATCAGGTTATACGGCTGAAGCGGCCTGAAGGTTTCATCCACCTGGATGACGCGCAAAAAACCGCCGGTCTCAACGACCGGCGGCATCATGGTTAAGGGAATATTAGTCGCGGCGCGCTCCGCGGCCGCCACGCTTGCCTTCCGTGTTCTTCTTCAGGGAAGACATGCGCTCTTCACTGTCCTTCAAGAACTTGGACACCTTGTCTTCGAAGGTAGGTTGTGTTCGTCCGAAGGAACGTCCACCGCGGTCGCCACGGTCACCCCGTCCGCCGCCGAATCCGCCGCGATCACCGCGCGGTCCGCCGAATCCTCCACGGTCTCCGCCTTCTCCCCGGTCGCGAGGAGGGAAGCTCCGCCGTTCGGGAGCCCGGTTTTCTTCACCCGGAGGCTTGTCGACGGCTTGCTTGATAGAAAGGCCGATTTTCCCGTCCTTGTCCACGTTGATCACTTTCACGATGACCTTATCGGCCAGCTTCAGGTGATCATTTACATCTTTCACGTAATTGTCCGCAATTTCCGAGATGTGAACAAGGCCCGTCTGTCCTTCCGGAAGCTCAACGAATGCTCCGAAATGGGTAATGCCTGTCACCTTTCCCTCAAGCTTGCTGCCTACTTCAATTGCCATAAAGGTAATTGTTCCTCCCTTAAAAGTTTAAACAAAAGCTCCACCCGTCATAACGAAAAGAACTGGATATGTGAATTATACCCGAAGGTTGAAATACGGTCAACAAAAGAGCCCCTCATGGATTGGACCGGGGCACCTCGAATACCGTCTCGCCTTCCTTGGACAAATGCATGTCCTTCCGCATCCGCTCCGCCCGGTATTCCGGGTCGGACAAACGCTCAATCTCCCGCTTGAGCTTGGCGTTCGTGTCTTGTGCTTGGTTCATCTTATTCTCGAGAGCACCGAGACGTTCCGATCCGAGATGAATATTCTTCATCTGGGTCCAGGCCGTTCCGGCCGCCCATATCACTAAAGCCAGCACGCCGACGAGCAACAGTCGGATCCGCTTGCGGCTTCCACTTCGGTTGGATTTGGGTTCGGAGACCGGAGAAATACCGGCTCCTGCTAGCTTGGCCATTCGTGGTAATCCCCCTGTCCATAACGATAGCGCTATCTCTTCAACCAGCCGGTGAACCGGCGCCATGGCTTCAGAATCCACCCCGGCACCTTCAGATAAGGCTTCAGGGCCCGTCCGATCCATCGGAAGAGGAGACGCACAGGATAGAGCAATTGTACCACAAGTTTACATATGAAAATAGCGACCTTCGTACTATACCTTAGAATGACAACAACGCATCTATATAGGGCCATGACGGGCGTTATGACAAGGATGTGGAAGGCCTTGACGAAAAAGCGCACCATCGCCTCCACCACCCCGATGATCCAGCGGATCAGCTTGACAGAGGTTCGGGAAAGCCCCAGGAAGTAGAGCGTATAGCCGGCGAACAGGCCCAGGAAGACGAAGAAGCGGACCTGTCCGAAATTGCTGAAGAGGAGGACCCGGAAGACGGCGAACGTGGCAGCCGCCCAGTAGGCTAAGTCTAAGAGAGGGATCAGCCACCGGGGGAACCGAAGCTCATGCGCCAGCACGCGGTACAGATCGAATAGAATGCCGATCCCCACGCCGCTGGCCAGCATAAGCCCCATCGTCAGCATCTGGACGTGTAAGCTCACTTGAACAGCTTCCCTAAGAAGCCTTTGGATTTGCCGCCTGCTCCGCCGCCGTCCACGTAGGCCAATTCGTTCACCAATCCCTCAATGGCGACCAGGCCCTGCTCCAGATTCAGGTTCTTGATGTGCAGGTTGACTCCTCGGATGGCGAGAAAGCCCATCTCCGTTTCGAGCAGAAACTCCTCGCTGTCGAAGCTCTCCACATTCAGCACTCCCGAAATCTCCAGCAGCTTGCGGTTTAACATCTTCACTTCTTGCCGCTTCACTTTATTGGGTTCCATGACCATGGCTCGTACCCCTCCTCACAACTATGGTATGGGGGGTAGTCCGAAAATAGAACCGGCGGTTATTGGATGGGAATATAGCCGGTCTTCTCGACCAGCACTTGTCCCTGGGGCGACAGGATCCAATCCGTGAACTCCTTCACATGTGGATTCCCGGGGTCACGTAGGCTCACCGCATAGAACTCCGAGGCCAGCGGGTACGTTCCGCTGCGGATGGTGCTCCGGGACGGCTCCACGCCGTTGACGGCCAGGAGACGAATCTCCCCCTCCTTCACCATCTCGGTGGCGTAGAACAGGAAGCTGTACCCGATAGCATTGCGGTAGTTCCGGTAATCGGCGGAACGGGAAATAATGTCCCCCATGCCGCTCGCCACATCCTCCTTGGGCGGACTCATAAGCGGCCGCCCCTCCATCAGCTTCTGCAGCATGGTCTGGCTGCCGCTGTCCTCAGGGCGCTGGAAGGCGCGGACCGCTTCCTTTTCCCCGCCGACGCCAGACCAGCTGCGGATCTCTCCAGAATAGATGCCCTTGATCTGGTCCAGCGTCAGATTCCGGACCGGGTTGCGCACATTCACGAAGAACACGAAGGCCTCCCGCCCGATCGGGGTGAGCACCAGCTCCTTCCCCATGGCCGCTGCTTCCTCCTGCTGCTTCTTCGACGGGCCTGCCGTAAAAATCAGATCCGCCCTTCCCAACAACAGATTCTTATAGGCTTCGGAGGTGGTGGAGCAGACAACCTCGCTATTCCCTCCGTAAGGAAGATACTCCTTCTCCGGATATACCGCCTGGGCGAAGGCCGAATACAGCGGGTATAGAGCCGTAGCGCCGTCCAAGCGGGGCAGCTCTCCCGTCAGCTTCAGCGTGGAGGCTTCTCCCAGCACGACAGCTTTGGTGTGCTCCGCGAACGGCCGGTATTCATACAAATCCACCTGGTCGGTGACTGATGCCAAGCTGTGCCGATAGCCCGCTTGAATCTCGTGAACCGTAACGATACCGATGCCCACGGCCAGACTTGCCAGGAATAGCCGCCGGCGGACAGCAGGCTTTCCCACCCCCGTCACCCAGAGCAATACGAATCCCGCCAATACGGCGGCGGCTACCTCTGTCAGATGGATATAAAACCTCTGTCCGACCATGAGGTAGAGAAAAAAGTTGGCCACCAGCCATCCAAACCCGATGAATAGCAGCAGCGGTACCCCGATTGCCAGCCTCGACAAAAAGCCTTCCTTCTGCATCCCGGTTCCTGCCCTTCCTGTCAACATCATCCAATAAAGACTACATTCCCTACCGCAGCTCCATTTCCTGCTTCCTGGAGGAGTTGCCCTGCCTCCGCCACCAACCGGCCGCAAAGCAAAAGACAGGTCCGGAGCGTGTCCGGCCTGTCTTGTGGTGTCATCAATCGCTATGGGTTTCTTCCTTCAGCACCGTGTACATGCCGGCGGCTTCATCCTTGCGCGAGGTCTCGGCGATGCTCTCGACGCGGACCGTCACGCTCTTCTGTCCGAAGCGGATGGACAGCTCATCCCCCACCTTCACAGTGCTGCTCTTCTTGGCTTCCCGGCCGTTCAGCATCACGCGCCCCTGGTCGGATACGTCCTGGGCCACCGTCCGACGCTTAATCAGCCGGGACACCTTAAGAAACTTGTCGAGCCTCATTACTTAACCGCTTCTTTGAGCTTGTTGCCTGCCTTGAAGGCCGGGATCACGGATTCCGGAATGGAGATGGTGGTGCCGTTCTGCGGGTTGCGGCCGGTACGGCCGTTGCGCTTGCGGGTTTCGAAGGTGCCGAAGCCGATCAGTTGAACTTTGTCGCCGGAAGAGAGCGCATCGGTTACTTCTCCCAGGAATCCGTTCAGAACGGTTTCAACATCCTTCTTGGTCAAGCCGCTTTTCTCTGCGATGTTATTAATCAAATCTGTCTTGTTCATCGTTCTTCCTCCTAAATGAAATCATGGTTCACCATAGCCGATATGAGATAGTATTCTTTGCCAGCCCGGAAAATCCTGCCGGAGCGCCTAGTCTTGCAAAACTTTTTTCGCTTCCTGCCAGTAGTTTTCCATTTCTAGTAAACTAGTTTGCTCCAATTTTTTGCCGCTTAAACGCACCTGCTCCTCAATATACGAAAATCTTTGCACGAATTTCCGGTTCGTGAGGGCCAGCGCCTCCTCCGGATCGGTCTTGACGAACCGGGCCAGGTTGACCACGGCAAAAAGCAGGTCGCCGAGCTCCGCCTGCTGGCGATCCTTCGAGCCCTCCGGCCCCAGCTCCTCCCGGAGCTCCTGGAGCTCCTCCTCCACCTTGTCGAAGACGTCCTCGATCTTCTCCCAATCAAAGCCCACCTCGGCGGCTTTCTTCTGCAGCTTATAGGCCTTCATGAGGCCCGGAAGATCCCGCGGCACCCCGTGGAGCGCCGAAAGCTTCTCCGGCTCCAGCCCCTTCTTGCGCTTCTCCTCGGCCTTCACTTCGTTCCACTTGACCAGCGCTTCCTCCGCATCCTCGGCTCCGCTGGTACCGAACACATGGGGATGGCGGCGGATCAGCTTCTCGTTCAGCCCTTCGATCACGTCGAAGACCGTGAAGCTGCCCTCCTCCTCCTCCATCTGTGCATGCAGCATGATCTGCAGGAGCAAATCCCCCAGCTCCTCGCGCATGGCGTCCGGATCGTCGTCATCCAGCGTCTCCAGCACCTCGTAGGTCTCCTCGATCAGATTCTTGCGGATGCTCTGATGGGTCTGCTCCCGGTCCCACGGACAGCCGCCGGGGCTGCGCAGAATCTGCACGATCTCGTGCAGGCGGGCGAAGGTCCGGTTGGTCAGAGCCTCTGCCTCCGACCGGGGAACGTAGATCAGCGACAGGTTGCCGTAGCCCTCGATCCGGTCCAGCTCGTAGAGGGGAACCTGCAACAGCTTCTCCTCTTCCGCCACGCCCAGGGCATGGCCCACCCAGACCGGATGCTCGTCCGGATACAGCTCCATGAGCGACAGCTTGGCCTCAGAGGCCGTATACATGTCGTAGACCTGCCCGATGACGGTGTGAAGGCGGGGGTTCAAGGTCCGGGGAGACAGATCCGAGGCGTCCAGCAGCTGGAAGCCTTCGATCGGGTCGAAGCCGAACCGGGCGAAGGCCTGGTCCAGGAAGCTCTCCCCGCCTAATGCTGCGAAGCCGATTCCCTGCTCCGGGCAGCGCTCCTTCAAGAGCATCGTCGTGCGCTCGGCCACGAAGGGGTGGCCCGGGACTGCGTAGACGATGTCGCCGCCGTCCGCCTCCGCCGCCAGGCGGAGCAGCTCGGCGGTGATGGCCTCGTACACCGCCCCGAAGTCGTCATGGGCCTCGTACAGACCGTCGAAGGTCTCGAAGGCGAGGCCCCGGTCCTGGAGGAAGCGGACGACGGGATGCTCCGCCGTCCGCAGATAGATGCGCTGGGCGGACTCCAGCTTGCGGAGGACGCCCAGCGTCAGTTGGTTGTCGTCGCCGGAGCCCAGTCCGACGACCGTAAGGGTTGCAGGCATGAAACGGTACCACCTTTCATGTGGGGTTAGTCGCGGCTCTTCGGCAGGAGCCGGAGCCGGTAGAGAACGGGCTTCCACTTGGTGTCGAAGCCCGGTATCCATAAAAGATCGGCGGGCCGCACGGCGCCCGTCCGGAAGAGCGCCGCGGCGTAGAAGGCGGCGCCGGCGGCCACGGCGGCCAGCGCGGCTGCGGTGTAGCGCAGCCGCTCCGGCAGGGGCGTGAAGCGGTGGAGGCCCTCCAGGAGGGCCCCCTCCACCGCCAGCACGGCCACGCCCATGCCGGCTGCGGCCGCCAGCGGCGCCAGCAGCGCCCGGGGCGGCGTCACCGCCTGCGGGACCAGCCCCTGCAGGGCCCGCAGGTTCAGCGCCGCTGCCGCCGCATAGGCCGCCACCGCCGCTGCCGCCGCGCCCTGCAAGCCCCACAGGGGAACCAACAGCAGGTTCCCCGCAAGCTTCAGGCCCGCGGCAATGAACAGGCTGCGGGCCGGCACCATCACCGCGCCCAGGCCCTGGAGCATGCTGCCCGTCACCACGTGCAGCGTGGCGAACAGCGCGGTGAACGCCACCACCGCCATCGCCTGCCAGCCCTGCGGCGACTCGAAGAGCATCACGTTCACGGGCAGCGAGGTGGCGGCCAGGCCGAAGGCGGCGGCCAGACCCACCAGCCACGTGAACCGGAGCACCGGCTCCGTCCGCGCCTGCAGGAGCCGGCCGTCTTGAGCCGCCGCGGCAGCCGCCACCGACGGCACGAGAGCCGCCGCCATGGACGTGGCGATCATGGTGACGAGCTGCACCAGCGGCATCCCATGATTATAGATGCCGAACAGGTGAGCGGCGGCGGCCTCTGTCATCCGGCCGCCGCCGGCCAGGAGCCGGGGCATGGTGAGCGCGTCGACAAGGGTCAGCACCGGCAGGGCGATGGAGCCCAGACACACCGGGATGGCGAACACGGCAAACCGCCGCACCAGCCCCATCGTCCGCTCCTCCGGGGCATCCCCGGTCAAGCGCCTGCCGGCCCTAGCCGGAACCTCATCAGGCCCGCGTTCCCCCGGAGCCGGACCGCCGCCTGCACCTGCCTCTGCCAGCGGACTTCCCCTTTTCCGCCAACGCAGCCAGAACCACAGTACGGCGGCCATGCCGCCGGCTACCCCCGCCGTCGAGCCGAAGGTGGCTCCCGCTGCGATGGCGGAGGGCGCCGCTCCACGGTCCATCAGAACCAGAAGCAGCGTCACCATCACGGCCACCCGGACCGTCTGCTCCGCAACCTGGGAGACAGCCGTAGGCACCATATCCTGCAGCCCCTGGAAAAATCCCCTTACGGCCGCCATGGCCGGAGCGGCCAGCAGGGCGAAGGACACGCTGCGGATCGCCGGCGCGGCCGCCCTCATGCCGAAGGCGCCGGCGATGGCATCCGACCCGGCGTACAGCCCGGCGAAGCCCAGCACACCGGTTAAGCTGAGCATCCATAAGGCGGTGCCGAAGACCCGCTCCACCTCCCGGGGCTTGTCCGAGACGACCGCATCGGCCACAAATTTGGAGACGGCGATGGGGAAGCCCGCCGTCGCCAAGGTTAAGATCAACGTGTACAAGGGATACACTGCGTTGTAAATTCCGAATACTTCGTCCCCTGCGATATTCTGCAGGGGGATCTTCTGGAGCGTCCCCAGCAGCTTGGACACCACTGCCGCAAGCCCCAGAACGGCTGCCCCGCGGAACAGCCCGCCACCCTTCATCCGATTCATCCTTGCCATGATGCTACGGTATCCTTCCCATGGCGTTATTTCCCATGCAATATTCTTACTATAACCAATCCCGCCGGGCATTGCCAGAACCTGCCTTCCCTTCTTCCGCACAAAAAAAGCTTCCCCCAAGAAAAAGTCGACTTTTTCTCGTAAGGAAGCGTATTTTCTAGGGCTATGGTCAACCTGGTCTTACTGCTCCATTTGCTTGGCCAAGAATCCGGATGCGGTCTCCGCCATTTTGACTTCCATCTGGCCCATTTTCACGCCTTCTTCTTTGCTGATCAGAATAACGGATCCGATCGGGTCGCCGCCCGCCACAATCGGGGCGATGACGAAGGAGCTGTAGGTTTCCTCCAAGTCCTTGCAGATTTCGTATTGGCCTGCTGTAGCTTCGATCGAAGCCTTGCGCTGGTCCATGCTGGTCTCCACCAGCGGTCCGATTTGCTTATCCAGATAGTCCTTCTTAGAGGCGCCGGAGATGGCGATAATATTATCGCGGTCGGAGATCATCGTAATATGGCCTGTGCTTTCGTACAGCGATTCGGCATATTCCTTGGCGAAATCGCCCAGCTCGCCGATCGGCGAGTACTTCTTCAGGATGACTTCTCCATCGCGGTCTACGAAAATTTCGAGGGGATCGCCCTCACGAATTCTCAATGTCCGGCGAATTTCCTTCGGAATGACAACCCTGCCCAAATCGTCAATGCGACGAACAATCCCAGTTGCTTTCATGCCTCTTGATGCCTCGCTTTCCACGAAGATTAGTTGGTTTCTCATGATGCGAGCTGTATCACTTGTGGAGGGGAGATCGAGTACTTGTCCATAGTATTCTTCGATTCCCATTGTCTTATGCGCGTCTTACCTTGACCTGGCGGGTCCCTTCTTATGCATCCGCCACTGGGCCGGCTGCCTTCCCCCCGGTGTTTACATTATGTCCAAATTTAACTTATACAATGCCGCCAGCTCTTGCCAAGTTCATTCTCCTCAGAAAAACAAAAAGCACCCCGAGGGGTGCCTGGTACCTTATTTCGCAGCCGGCGATGCTGCCGGGGATGCTGCCGGAGAGGCTGCAGGTGAAGCGGCCGGCGACGCGGCGGACGATGCGGCAGGAGAAGCCGATGCTGCCGGAGCGGTGACCTTGAAGTCCAGAGTCGGCAGCTCCTTGGTCATGAAATCGCTAATGCTGGCATCGGCCAACTCGCTCTTCAGCGATTCCTTGACGGCATCGATGGTCTGAGCTTCACGCTTGTCCACTCTCATGATGTGGTAGCCGAAGGAGCTCTCGAACGG
This sequence comes from Oryzibacillus soli, assembly GCF_051594765.1. Classification (NCBI taxonomy): domain Bacteria; kingdom Bacillati; phylum Bacillota; class Bacilli; order Caryophanales; family Paenibacillaceae; genus Oryzibacillus; species Oryzibacillus soli. The sequence goes on along the minus strand of NZ_JBPPGJ010000025.1, from coordinate 33,013 downwards.
GCTGCCGATCTGGCCCACCGGCTGCTGGATCGCCTTCTCCTTGAAGGCCGGATCCCATGCGGTTGTGCCGAGGTTCTCGTTCTCGTACTTGCCTCCCTTATCCTTGGAGCCCGGATCGTCGGAATATTCCTTGGCCAGCACCGCGAAGTCGCCGCCTGCGGTCAGCTTCGCCTTCACCTCGTCGGCACGCTTCTTGGCCTCATCCTTCGTGCGCAGATCCTTGGCGCCGGTCGGATCGCTCGGATCCTTCAGGGCAACCAGGATATGGGCGACGGACGCCACATCGAATGCATGGGGGTCGACCTTCAGCTTCTGGTCGTAGTTGTCCTTCACCTGCTGATCGGTCACTTTGCTGCTCGCTTCCTTCACCACTGAACCGCTCATGGTGATGTAGGTTTCCAGATCCGCCTTGGTGACCTTCAGCTCTTTCAACTGCTTATCGAAGGAGCCCTTCTCTTGGGCATCGTACATGTCCTGCATTTGCTTGATCTGGTCCTTCGCCTCGGTCTCCGCCGCCTTCTTGTTGGCATCGCTTGCGCGGGCGGACAGAATCTTCATGGTGGCCAGCTGCTTCAGCACATACTCCTGGAGCTGAGCGTTGCCTTCCACGGGACCGTACTGCGAGAAGAAGATGCTCGCGAACGTATTCATCTCGGTCTGGTTAATCTCGCCGCCTTTGTACGTAGCCACGACGGTTTTCGACCCGCCGCTTTCGCCTTCCTTCTTGCCGCATCCGGATACCGCCAACGCAGCTCCCATTACCGCCACCAGCATCAGCTTGGGCGCCCGGGCCTTCTTAAGAGTTTGCAACATTCTCTAATTCCCCTTTCGGTTTGAGAGCATCTTTATATTGTACCAAGAACCGTTCCAGCCATTCGATAGACTGCTCCGGCGTAAGTCCCTTTCCCTTGAACAGAAGCTGGTGGCCGGCTCCCGGTACGGTGCGGATCCGGTTCTCGAAGGCGCTCTGGAGAGAGGCCAGCTTCTTCGGGTCCACCCGCTCTGCGGCGGCGGGCTGGAAGATCAGCTCGTAGTCTTCTCCACGCTGCTTGATGGCTTCGATCTGATATTCCGAGCCGTAGATTCGGATCCGGGCTACCGTCATGAGGCTGCGTACTGCCTGGGGCAGGTCGCCGAACCGGTCCGTCAGCTCCTCCTCCAGATCCTCCACCTCATCCAGCGAGGTTGCGGTGGCCACTTTCTTGTAAATTTCGATCTTCTGCATGCTGTCATAAATATAATCGGACGGCAGATACGCGTCAAGCTGCACGTCCAGCTGGGTGATGAAGGCCCGCTTCTCCGGCTGGGGCTCGCCCAGCTCGGCCTTGCGCTTCTGGACCTCCTCGGCCAGCATCTGCGAATACAGATCGAAGCCCACGGAGGCGATGAAGCCATGCTGCTCCGCTCCGAGCAGATTGCCCGCGCCCCGGATGGACAGGTCCCGCATGGCGATCTTGAAGCCGGAGCCCAGCTCGGTGAATTCCTTAATGGCCTGCAGCCGCTTCTCCGCCACCTCGGTCAGGACCTTGTCCCGCTGGTAGGTAAAGTACGCATAGGCGATCCGGTTGGACCGGCCTACCCGGCCGCGGAGCTGATACAGCTGGGACAAGCCCATCTTATCCGCATCATGGACGATCAGCGTGTTCACATTGGGGATGTCCACGCCGGTCTCGATGATGCTGGTGCTGACCAAGACGTCGTATTCTCCGTCCAGGAAGTCCAGGATGGTCTTCTCCAGCTCCTGCTCGGACATCTGCCCGTGGGCCACCGCCACCCGTGCATCCGGTACCAGCATGGTAATCTGGTCCGCCATCTGCTGGATGCCTTGGACCCGGTTGTACAGGAAGTACACCTGCCCCTCACGGGCCAGCTCCCGCTCGATGGCCTCCCGCACCAGCGCGTTGCCGTACTCGACCACATAGGTTTGAACCGGGAAACGGTTCTCCGGCGGGGTCTCGATGACGGAGAGATCCCGGACGCCCAGCATGGACATGTGCAGGGTCCGCGGAATCGGGGTAGCGGTCAAGGTCAGCACGTCCACATTCGTCTTCAGCCGCTTCAGCTTCTCCTTGTGAGACACGCCGAACCGCTGCTCCTCGTCCACAATGAGAAGGCCCAGGTCCTTCCATACCATATCGGTGGACAAGAGACGATGGGTGCCGATGACGACGTCCACCGTTCCGTTCTTGACTCCCTTGATCGTCTCGTTCTGTTCCTTCTTGGACCGGAACCGGCTCAGCACCTGAACGTTGAAGGGGAAGCCGGAGAACCGCTCCTTGAAGGTCTCGTAATGCTGCTGGGCCAGGATGGTCGTCGGTACCAGCACAGCCACCTGCTTGCCGTCGATTGCCGCCTTGAAGGCGGCCCGGATGGCCACCTCCGTCTTGCCGTAGCCCACGTCGCCGCAGAGCAGACGGTCCATCGGACGAGAACGCTCCATGTCCACCTTGATCTCCTCGATGGCCCGGCTCTGGTCCCGGGTCTCCTCGTAGGGGAACATCCCCTCGAAGTCCTTCTGGTACGGCGTGTCCTTGCTGAACGCATAGCCGGGACGGGACTGCCGCTCTGCGTACAGCTTGATCAGGTCGTCCGCAATGTCCTGAACGGCCGAGCGGGCCTTGCTCTTGACCTTGCTCCACTCCGTGCCGCCCAGCTTGTAGATCTTGGGCTCCTTGCCTTCGTCGGCTCCCACGTACTTCTGAATCAGGTCGATCTGGTCGATCGGGACGGAGAGCTTGTCGCCTCCGGCATATAAGATATGAATATAGTCCTTGTGGATCCCGTTGATCTCCAGCGTGCCGATGCCGACGTATTTGCCGATGCCATGGTTTACATGAACCACATAATCGCCGACCTTCAGCTCCTGATAGCTCTTGATCCGCTCGGCATTCTCCAGCTTCTTGTCGATCTTCCGGGCCTTGCGCTGCTTCTGGGTGAAGAGCTCTCCTTCGGTGATGACCACCAGCCGGACGGAAGGAATCTCGAAGCCGGCCTGCAGGTTGCCATCCAGAATCAGCTCGGGCTCCTCAATATGGTAATCCTGCAGCACGCGGCGGACCTTATCGATCCGTTCCCGGCCTTGGGCCAAGAGCAGCACCTTGGAGCCGGTCTTCCTCCACCGCTCCATCTCCGACTTCAGCACGTTCATCTGGCCGTGGAAGTTCTGCATGGGACGGCAAGGCACGTTGACGATGTTCTGCGGGCTGGCCCCCGCCACCTGGCGGAGGAACAGGGACAAGTACACACAGGGGAACGGCTTGCGGTGCAGAAGCGATTCATACGGCTTGGAGATGACGAAGGCAGGCAGGCTCTTGCCCTCCTGCAGCATGCCGGTAATCCATTCGGCCTCGTCCCGCTCCAGCTGCTTGGCCGTCTCCACGATCCGGGCCGGCTCGTCGATGACGAGCACCGTATCCGGCGGCAGCTGGTCCAAGAGCGTCTGGCGCTCGGGATACAGCATGGAGATATACTTGGCCATAGCGGGGAAATACTGCTCCTGCCGGAGCATCTCGATCTCCTGCATGATCTCTTCCTGCAGCTTGGTCTTGGCTGAGCGGTCCGACATCTTGGACAGCTGGTCCTGCAGCAGCTCGTAGGCATGCTGGGCCGCGCTTTGGAATCGCTTACTATCGGCGAGAAGCTCCTTGCAAGGGCGGATCTCCACCTCGTCCAGCTTCTCGATGGACCGCTGCTCGGCCGTATCGAAGGTCCGGATGGAATCCACTTCGTCATCGAACAGCTCGATGCGGTACGGGTTGGGAGCCGTCATCGGGAAGAAGTCCAGAATGCCGCCGCGGACACTCATTTCGCCCTTATTCTCCACCTTGTCCGACCGCTCGTAGCCCATGGCCGACATCCTGCGGAGCAGGCTGTCCAGCTGGACCGTCTCCCCGGTCTTCACGCGGATTAAGGCTTCGGCGAACACCTGCTGGGGCGGAAGCAGCTTCCGCAGCCCGGCGTAAGGAACGACAAGAACGCCCCGAAAGCCGGCGGCAAGGCGCGTCAGGGCGTCAATTCGCCGAGACAGCATCTCCGGGCTTTGGGCGACCATCTCCGCCACCATCAGCTCCTGGGCGGGGAACAGGATCACTTGATCGGAGGAGAGACATTCCGTCAGGTCCTCCGTGATTTTTTGGGCGGCAAACATATTGTGCGTTAGCACCACGACCGGCCGCTGGGCTTCTACGGCTAGGGCCGCGATCATGACCTGCCGGGATGAACCGGAGAGGCCTGAGATGATCTGCTCTCGAAGTCCGCCCGCAAGCCCTGATGCGATGGAACGGAAGTCGGGATCTTGGGAAAAGGCATGTATCAAGGCCTGCAACGTAGAACCACTCCTTATACCTTGCGGACATACTGGATTGTGCCCCGGCCCCCGGTAAGAGGCGGAGCATGCTCTTCTTTTTGGCATCCAAAAAAAGCCCGGGCGAATCCTCGCCAAGGCCTTGTCACCATACTGCTATGCCTTATTGAAGCGGATTGGCGACGAGCACAAGCTCCGGATGGGTCTCCAGGGCCTGCCTGCAGTAATCGCATGTCACTTTGACCGTTACGTCGCCATTTTGGCTATATGCTATTATATCTCTACGCTCATCAGGGGTCAAGAAATGGAAGCCCAGCTGGAATTCGCTGACCGCGTCGCTGTCGATCTGTCCGATATCTGTGTGGCAATGACGGCAAATGTACTTTATGGCCATATGTATGCCTCCCGCATTCATGGTATACCTGACAGTATGCCCTGAACAGGAGGGTTTCCATACGGGCGCCGCACTTTCGTTACCCGTTGTATTTGGCCATGGTCTGCTCGAAGGTATGGGAGAGGGCGAAGGTCATGGCGTCCCCGGTCCGCTCCAGCACCGCCGGCAGCTCCTTGAACTCCTCCTTGCGAAAGTCGGCCAGGACGTAGTTCGCGATGTCGAAGCCCGGCTGCGGGCGCGAGATTCCGATCCGGATCCGGTTGAAGGTCTGCGTGCCTGTGTGAGCGATGATGGACTTGATGCCGTTGTGCCCGCCGGCGCTTCCCTGATACCTGAGCCGGATCTGCCCGAACGGGGTATCGAGGTCATCGTAGAGCACCACCATATCCTCCAGCTTCGCCTTGTAGAAGTCCATGAAGCCCCGGACCGATTCGCCGGACAAATTCATATAGGTCTGTGGCTTGATCAGCACGACCTTCTCCCCCTGGACGTTCCCCTCTCCGACGAGGGCCTTGCTCTTCCCGTGGGGCTTCCAGGCGATTCCCCATTCCGCCGCCGCCCGGTCCAGCGCCATGAACCCGACGTTGTGACGCGTTTTCTCATATTGGTTCCCTGGATTTCCCAGCCCTACAAACCATTTCATCCGGTTTCTCCCCTTTGACGCCATTTATGAAGATTTTTTACAAAAACATGATTTTCAGATCAAACCTTTGCATGGTATCCTTTGTCATATCTCATATAAGCCTCTATTCGAAATACCGGCCCCGCGGATCCTTCAACAACCGGTGGAGCCCGGGCAAACGGCATGCTGTCGATACGCACAATCCGTTTCCATAAGGAGGTTAATCGTGTATTCTTTCGGCCAAGTATTGAGCGAGGACATCCATTTCCTCGACCATATGGAGCACGGCATTCCCGTTCAGGTGTACAATGGCCGCCGGCACTTGGATATCGGTTTCGTCCAAGGCATATCCCGGGAGTTCATCAAGATCGGCAACCTTTATTACCGGAGGAGCCTCTACACGTTCATCTCACGGCCCGGTTACTGAAGGAATGTAAGCGCTCTATCGCTGCTCAGGAACCCTCTTACCTCGGATATCAAAATAAAAAACGGGCGCAACGAAGGTTGCCGCCCGTTCTTTCTGTTCAGGATACGGTCTCCGCCGTTTGCTGCACGGCCTCTGCAGCAGGCTTGCCCTTGGCTTCCGCTTGTGCAGCTGCCTCATCCGGCTCCTCCGCTTCCTTCTGCGGCGCCAAGAGGGTCGCCACCACATCCTCCGCGTGAGACTTCAGCTCGATGCCTTCCGGCATGACCAGATCCCGCACCAGGACGGTGTCGCCCAGCTCCATGGCCGAGATGTCGTATCGGATGGCCCCGGGTATAAGCGCCGGCAAGCAGCGGATCTCGACCTCGTGCATCTGCACCTGCAGCATGCCGCCCTCCTGCTCGCCCTTGGGCTCACCCACCAGCTCCAAGGTGACGGAGGTGCGGACGGGCTCGTCCATGTTGATCTGGTGGAAGTCGATATGCAGCAGATTCCGGGTGATCTTGTCCCGCTGCACCTCATGGATCATGACGGGCTGCTTGCCTCCCTGCGGGAGATCCATCTCGACGATGGCGTGGGGATTGGAACGAAGCAGCATCAGGAGCTCCTTCGCTTCCACAGCGATGGTCGTGCTGCCGACCTTCTTGCCGTATACCACCCCCGGAACCTTGCCCGAAGAGCGAAGCTGCTTCACCGCATGTTTCGTCGAGCCGTCGCGGACTTCCGCTTTCAATGACAGTACCATATGTGAGAACCTCCTGGCCTTTTCGGCTGCACTAGTGATCGATACCAGTAGAACCAGCAATCTACCTTCTAGTATGCCCAAAATCAGGAGGTTCCATCCAGCTGTCCCTTAATCCTCGAAGAGCTTGCTGATCGGCAGCTGCTCGTGGATGCGGATGATCGCTTCCCCGATGGTCGGAGCCACAGACAGCACCTTCACCTTGGAGGACGGCTCCGGGTGAAGCAGCGGAATGGTGTTGGTGACAACCAGCTCCTGCAGCGGCGACTTGTCGATGCGCTCCATGGCCGGACCGGACAGGACCGGATGGGTGGAGCAGGCGTATACGGACTCGGCGCCGTATTCCTTCAAGGCGTTGGCCGCCAGCACCATGGTGCCGGCCGTATCGATGATGTCGTCGATCAGAATGGCCGTGCGGCCCTTAATGTCGCCGATGATGTTCATGACCTCCGAGACGTTGGGCTCCGGGCGGCGCTTGTCAATGATGGCCAGCGGCGCGGACAGATAGTCGGCCAGCCTGCGGGCGCGGACGACGCCGCCGTGGTCCGGGGAGACGACGGTTACGTTCGGGAAGCTTTTGTTGCGGAAGTACTTGCCTAGGATGGTGACTCCCAGCAGGTGATCCACGGGAATGTCGAAGAAGCCCTGGATCTGGGTGGCGTGCAGGTCCATGCTGATGACCCGGTTGGCGCCTGCGGTTTCGATCATCTTCGCAACCAGCTTGGCGGTGATCGGATCACGGGAACGCGCTTTGCGGTCCTGCCGCGCATAGCCGTAATACGGCATGACCACGTTGATGCTCTTGGCGGAAGCACGCTTCAAGGCGTCGACCATCACGAGAAGCTCCATCAGGTTGTCATTGACCGGATAACAGGTGGACTGGATCACGTAGACGTCACAGCCCCGTACGCTTTCATTAAGCTTGATGCGGATCTCTCCGTCGCTGAATTGGAGCGCCTCGGCGTCCCCCAGAGGAAGGCCGATGTAGGCGCTGATTTCCTGAGCCAGCTTCGGGTTGGAGTTGCAGGTGAAAATCTTCAATTTCGGGTCTAGATAAGCCACTAACGGTTCCCCCTCGGAAGTCGGCCTTGCTGGGTATCCAGAAAGGTTAATGTGATTCCTTGTCCTGATCCTTCTTCGCCTTGAAGCGGTTGCGGATCTTCTCCGCATACCCCTTTTTGTTCACTTGGCGCTCACGCGCGATGGCCACGTCGTTCTCCCCCACCTCTTGGGTGATGGTGGAGCCCGCTACCACATACGCGCCTTTGCCGATCTTGACCGGAGCAATCAGGTTGGAGTTGCTGCCGATGAAGGCGCCGTCCTCAATCTCCGTAGTCGATTTATTGAAGCCGTCGTAGTTGGCCGTAATGACGCCGCAGCCGATGTTGACGCCGCTGCCCACGATGGCATCGCCGACATAGCTCAAGTGCGGCACCTTGCTGCCTTCGCCGATCACGGCGTTCTTGATCTCTACGAAATCGCCGACCTTGACCGAGTCCGCCAGCTTGGCGCCCGGACGCAGATAGGCGAAGGGGCCGATGCTGACGCTGTTGCCGACCGAAGCTTCGAGCAGCACGGACTGCTTGATGTGGACGCCGCTGCCCACGGTGGAATCCGTCATCTCCACGAACGGGCCGATGATGCAGTCCCCGCCGATCACCGTGGTCCCCTTCAGGATGCAGCCCGGCAGAAGCACGGTATCCGCCCCGATCTGCACGTCCTTCTCAATATAAGTGTTCCCCGGGTCTATGACCGTAACCCCGTTCACCATATGCTGCCTGATAATGCGGCTGCGCATGAGGCCCTCCGCCTCGGAAAGCGCTACCCGGTCGTTCACGCCGATAGCCTCGGCCAGGTCGTCCGTGCAATGGGCCAGCACCGTATCGCCCTGGTCCTTCAGAATCTTGATCACGTCGGTCAGATAATACTCCTTCTGGGCATTATCGTTCTTCACCTGCGCCAGAGCGGCGAACAGCTTCTTGTTGTCGAAGCAGTAGCTGCCGGTGTTGATCTCCCGGACCGCCGCCTGCTCAGGCGAGCAATCCTTCTGCTCGACGATGGCCGACACCTGCCCGGACGCATCCCTTAGGACCCGGCCATAGCCGTGGGGGTTGGCGAACTCCGCCGTCAGCACCGTCGCAGCGGCTCCCCGGCTTTGATGCAGCTCCACCATGCTGCGCAGCGTCTCCTCCCGGATCAGCGGGGTGTCCCCGCACACCACGAAGGTAATGCCGTCCTCGGACGCCAGCAGATCCTTCGCCTGCAACGCAGCATGACCGGTGCCCAGCTGCTCAGATTGCAGCACATATTCGGCCCGGTCTCCCAGAACTTCCTTCACCATCTCGGCTCCATGCCCGACTACGACGATCTTGCGGGCTGCCTGGAGACTCTCCACCGCATCCAGCACGTGTCCCACCATCGGCTTGCCGCAAACGGGGTGCAGGACCTTGTAGAGCTTCGATTTCATGCGCTTCCCTTGGCCTGCGGCCAAAACGATACTAAATATATTCAAATCCATCAACTCCGTTTGTATAAAGTCCATATTGAATATATCTCACTTTGGGGCAAAAGAAAAGAGAGCCGAGCGGCTCCCATAGCGAACTTGCTATTAAGCTCCTTCTTCCATTACGTCCTCATCCACTGCCGCCCTCTCGTACTCAGCGAGGACAGCCGCTTGGATCTTCTCCCGGGTGGAGGAGGAAATCGGATGAGCGATGTCGCGGAACTCTCCGTCCGGGGTCCGCTTGCTCGGCATGGCGACGAACATTCCATTGTTCCCGTCGATGACGCGAATGTCGTGAACCACGAATTCATTATCGATGGTAATGGAGGCGATGGCCTTCATTCTCCCTTCGGAGTTGACTCGGCGGAGTCTTACGTCGGTAATTTGCACTTCTCTGTTCACCACCTTTGAACTTATCGAGACTTGCTGTATATTTCCACAACAACTGGTAAATTCCTTCTTTTTTTTGAAGGTTTTTAGGTATTTTTTTAAATAATCCTACAACTTAAACTATTTCGACATTTATCGTTGCAACCAGCTCGATTTCGACAAGCACATCCCTCGGAAGCCGCGCCACTTCTACGGTGGAGCGCGCCGGCTTGTGATCGCCGAAGTAGGAGGCATACACCTCATTCAGCTCGCCGAACTGGTTCATATCCTTCAGGAAGACGGTAGCCTTCACCACTTGTCCGAAGCTGGAACCCGCCTCCGTTAGAACCGCTTCCAAATTCTTAAACACCTGCTCCGCCTGCTCCTTGATGCCGCCCTGCAGGAGCTGCCCGTCCGGCTTCAAGGGAATCTGACCGGAGGTGAACAGCAGGCTGCCGCACACCACCGCTTGGGAATAAGGGCCGATCGCCGCAGGGGCGTTCGGAGTCGCTATGGTCTTCAACATGTCGTTCAGTCCTCCCCGACTTCTTCCTCGTCAAAATAGTTGCCCGGCACAACCTTCACCTGGCGCGTCTTGGAATCCACGCCGGAGAGCCGGGCCAGCGACACATACTCGTCCACGAGATGCTCTTCCACTTCGTCGGATTCGACGAACACCCCGACGCCCTTGACCGTGGCGCGGAACTCCTGAAGCAGGTCCATCATGCCGTGGATCGTACCGCCCGCGCGCATGAAGTCGTCGATGATCAGCACCCGGGACTCCTCCTTCAGCGCCCGTCTCGAGAGAGACATGGTCTGGATCCGCTTGTTGGAGCCTGAGACGTAGTTGATGCTGACGGCGGAGCCTTCGGTCACCCGATTGTCCCGCCGCACGATGACCACCGGCAGATTCAGATGAGTCGCCACGGCGTAAGCCATGGGAATGCCCTTCGTCTCCACGGTCATCACCACGTCGATGTCCCTTCCGGAGAAGGCGGTGGCGAACATCTTGCCGATCTCGTTCAGCACCATAGGCCGGCCCAGCAGGTCGGACATGTACATGTACCCGCCGGGAAGAATACGCTCCGGCTGCTCCAGCTGCCGGCAGATGTCCTGGATGAAGCCCAGCGACTTCGCCTTCGGCACCCGCGGAATGAACTTCACGCCTCCGGCGGCACCCGCCAAGGTCTGAAGATCACCCAGGCCCTCCATCTCGAACACTTCCTTGATGATGGCCAGATCCTCGCTGATCGAGGATTTAGCCGAGCTGTAGCGCTCGGCGAATGTAGTCAAAGGAATAAGCGTATGGGGGCGGAACAGCAAATATTGCGTCATTTCCACCAATCTTGCGCTTCTTTTCAATTTCTTCATCGACGCACCCCCTGATGCGAATCATGCATAGCAAAATCCGAATATTATAATGAGAATATATCATTTTTGTCCGTAAATGTTCAAGGTTCTCATGAAAATTATTCTTACATCAAGGTGACATAAGGGCAAAATCCTAATTGTTTTCCTTCGTCAGAAGCCTGACGGCATAGACTTCCTTGCAGAACCCCCGCAGCCCGTTGTAGACCCGGGTCGCCTTGGACTCCTTGGCGCAGATTCCGAACACCGTGGGACCGCTTCCGGACATGAGCACGCCGTCCGCTCCCAGACGGACCATGCAGTCCTTCAGCTGGCGCACCTCCGGGTACAAGGAGAGGGTCACCTCCTCCAGCACGTTGCCGAGCCCGCCGCACAGCGCCTGGAAGTCCTTCTGCCGGATGGCCTCTATCACTGCAGCCGTATCGGGGTGGCGCTCGATCCGGTCTGCCCGCAGCTTGCCGTACACATCGGCGGTGGATACGTTGATGGGCGGCTTGGCCAAGACGACCCAGCATCCCGGCGGCGAATCGATGAACTCCAGCTTCTCCCCTCGTCCCCGGGCCACGGCCGTCCCGCCCGTGACACAGAAGGGCACGTCCGAGCCCAATTCGGCGCCCAGCTCCCGAAGTTCCTGATCTCCGATGCCCAGCCTCCACAAGCGGTTCAGCCCCCGCAGGGTGGCGGCGGCATCGCTGCTTCCTCCCGCCAAGCCGGCGGCGACGGGAATTTTTTTGTCCAAATGTATGTATACGCCGTGCTTCACCTCATACCGGTCCTTGATCAGCTTAGCCGCTTGGAACGCCAGATTCTTCTCGTCGAGCGGAATGTATCCGGCCTGGCTGGATATGATGATGGTGTCCCTCGGCAGCTCCTGCATCTCGATCCGGTCTGCCAGGTCGACCATGGTCATGATCATCTCAACCTCGTGGTATCCGTCGTCGCGCTTGCGCAGCACATCCAAGGTCAGATTGATCTTGGCGGCGGCTTTCTCCATGATTTTCATTCCCGCACCTTCTTTCGGCTATAAGCCCCTTCAGCTTTACATATTATAACAAACCGAAGGCAGAAAAGCACATGGCGCCTTTCCGTAAGCTCCAAGCCCTGTACGCCAAAAGACCGAAGCGCTCCCGCTCCGGCCCAACCGATGCATGCTCTTATCTGCCGTAGGGACCCTGCGGTCCCCGGGAAGCCTGCTCCGCAATCTGGATGGCCCGCTTCACCATATTCCCGGCATCCTTGGTCGTGATCCCGCCCCAGCCTTCCTGCTGAACCTTGTTATAGAAGCCGAGATCCTTGGCCAGCTCGTACTTGAGCTCCTCGGACATGACGCCGCGGCGTCTCCTGCCCATGGCTGTCCACCTCCTGCGCCGCTGATAGCCGGCATAAAATGTGTGTATGCGGCTATTGTGCGCCAAGATGAGGACCCTTATCCCTGGACAGCACAAACGGCAAAATCCCCCGGGATTTCGCCGCTCTATGTCGCTAATTCTGTATGTAAGTGATCCGCACCTGCCCGTCATCCTTGCATACGGTCACCTCGACGGACTCCGTCAGAATGTCGGCGTAGCTGTAGGACACGCGCTTGAAGGTCTGCTGCTCTTGGTCCAGCTTGACGATGAAAACAGAAGGGTAGGTTTCTTCCAGAACTCCCGAACGTTCAATGGTCTTCCGGCGCCCACCGTTCGCCCGAAGCATGATCTTCTGGCCAACGTGGGTCTCCATGGTGCGTTTGATCTCCAATAGCGCATTTTTAGCCATTGAGTGCTACCACCTCTTTCCAATTTGATTATACCTGATTTGCGGCATTTTGTCAAATTTTGGCCAAATATTATATCAGCGGTACGAAGTGTTTGTCAACGATTTTTTATTGCCTGAAAATTACCAGCCCGGCCGGGCAATGTTATTACGATTCCCTATTGTGAAGGATCTATCCATCCCCGCAGCCGTTTTATCGTCCAATCGGAGGACCGCCGCGCGCCATATGCTGTTGGTAAGCATAGGAAAGGAGGCGCTGCGGATGCGGATCATCCAGCTGATGTCCTGGGGGACGCCAGTCCGGATCTATTTCGACCGCCGGTATCTCGACGGACGGTACATGGGGATTCACCATCATGACTCGGTTCTGCTTCTCACCCTGAAGCGCAGGTCCGCCGTCTACATCCGGTACGACCGGATTGCAGCGGTCATGCTGCTCCAGCGGCCAAAAAGAAGAAGGTGAGAGGCCGGGCCTCTCACCTTCTTGCGCTGTTACAGATTAAGACAGAATGTCTACGCCTGTGACGGCAGACAGCTTGATGAAGCGCAGGAATCCACCCTGGTTGATGACAACGGAGCCGTTCATGATGCCCATGTAGGTTCCGGTGTGAAATGTTCCGTCAAAGTGGATGCGGATATTTGGCGTACCGACGCCGATCTGGCTCAGGATACTTTGCACTGCGGTGTTGTACTCTCCCATCCCGATCGCCTCCTCTCTCATCTTGATAGTTCATCTTATGCAAGATTCGGTTGAGAGAGTGTGCGATTCTACCACGGTACTCGTGGAAATATAGAGAGGGCGAGCCTTTGCTAGACTCAAGCGGTTGATCTTGCAGCCTTCCCCATCATCAAGCCGCACAAAAAAAACGGCGGTCCGCATCGGTCCGCCTTTCGTGTCCGGGCTATCAGACGGGATCGGCCCAAATCTGCCGTTCCGTCCGAATCTTCTGTCGGCTTGCAGCCGCCTGCTTGATTAAGAGACTCAGATAGTGGTCCTGGGAAGCCTCGGCCAGCGAATAGAAGGATGAGCCGCCGCCGATATACTCCCCCATCCTGCCGAGGCAGGTCGCCACAGCAATCTCATCGTCCGACAGGCGTCCGGGGGCATAGGGATTGCGGTAGATCTCCTCCTCGCCCAGCAGGATCCCCTTCAGGTGGAACCCCTCCAGATTCCCTCCCGCTCCGGCTTGGATACGACGGAGACCGGTCTCCACCGGAGTCCGGAAGTCGCGAAGGTACCGGACCTCCTCGTTGTGGATCTCGCCCCGTTCTCCCCGAACCAGGACCCGGGGGCCCCGAATCCAGGAGAAATACTGATCCCGTGTAAAATCGTACACGCCCAGCTTGCCGCCGAAGTCGATCCGGGCGATCGTCTGCTCGGAGTCGGCCAGCTCCTCCCGCTCCGGCGGACCGGACCGGCTGGGCCCCGCGACGATCGGGGCGGTGAAGGAGTAAGCCTCGATCTCCGCCTCCTCGAACCCGGCGCCGAGCAGATGGCGGATCAGGCTGATTCCGTGGTAGTCGTGGGCCGCCGACACCTGCGCTTGGGTCACCGTTCCGAGCCGCCCCGAACGGACGATCGCAAGCCGGGCCGCATGGTGGGGCTGGAAGATATACTGCTCCGCCACCTGCACCCTTGCCCCCTTCGGAAGCCTCCGATGAAGCGACTGCAGTGTCTCCAGGTCGGGAGCCGGAGGCGTTTCGCACAGGACGGGGATCCCCCGTTCCGTCAGCTCCAGGATCAGCTCCGGCGCCGCCTGCCGCGGAACCGACACGACGGCGAAGTCGAAGCAGCCGTCCGCAGGCAGCCCTCCGGCATCCGCATGGACGCGGACTCCCCATCTGCGGGAGACCGCTTCCGCCTTCGCCGGGTCCCGGACCACCATATCCGTCACCCGGAACCGTTCCGGCAGCGCCTCCGCAATTCTTAAGAAGAACTCGGCCCTCCAGCCGGAGCCTACTATGGCAAACCGTACCGCCATTCCCTCATCTCCCGTCGCTTGTCTTTCTCTCTATTGTTCCCGACTTCGGAGGGTTTGGCAACCCTTGGGGCGCCAGGACGGCTTCTAAGGCTGCTTGAGCTTGGGAAGCCCCATCCGGTGGCTTCCCCTTGTCTCAATGCCGCCCAGCCCATCCAGGCCGCTCATCGTGTGTTGGAGGACGTCCATAATCGGAACCGTGTCCTTGATCGAAGTGAACGCCACCTTGGCGGCGATGTATAGCGGATCCAGCGCATGGATCAGCACGCGGCCAGGGGAGCTGGCATAGTTGGCCCCTGCCTGGAGCAGCGCTTCAAAATGGGATTGGCACGCCCCAGCAATCACAACCAGCGAATCCCGGTTTCGCTCGTACTGCCGGGCTACCCGGACCGCGTTGACGAAATTCTGCGAATTCTTGTAGCTGTTCAAGCTCTGCATGCTGGCATCCTTGCGCTCCTTCAGAATGCCGTCGTGCCCCGTGACCACGACGATATCCGGCTTCACCTGAGGCAGGAGGCGCACCAGCGCATCCGCCATGTTCGTCTCCGGCACGTAGATGCCCTCGGCCGGCACCCGCAGCTCTCCGTACAGCGCCATGCTCTTGCGGAGATAATTCGGATCGCCGTCGAGATGAAGCACCTTACCCGGCACCTCAAAATACGGGTAGCTGTTCCGGTCGGGCTTCCCCCCGCGGGCGGATCGACGATCCGCTCCCGCCGGCTGCTCCCGAGTCATCCAGCTGCGCATCTCGTCGCTTTTTCTTTGCATGTCCTGCTCGTGCTCGTCCAGAAGCGTTTGGGAAGCCGGCACCAGATCGGCAACCGAGGCATCGGCCAACAGCCGGTAATCGATCCCCCGGAGCAGCGCCGTTTGATAAGTAAACTCTTGAATTTTGAAAATGACGTCACCGCCATAGGATTTCCGGACAACCAGGTCACCTTGCTTCATGTGCGAAATCCCCTCCTTCGTGTATCGTATGAGGGGGATGGGCGTTTGGTGCGGGTCGGGTTATTGTGGAATGCTTCTCACGGAACGAAAAACTCCCCCGCCCTAAGAGGCGGGGGAGCTGCAATTGCTATAGCGTCACGCCTGCCCGGGACAGCGCCGCGGTCAGCGAGGCGTATTCCTGCAGGCTCAGGGTCTCCCCGCGCCGGGACGGGTCGATTCCGGCCTCCTGGAGCGCCGCCTCCATACGGGGCTTCGTCTCCTTGGTGAAGAAGCGGCTCAGCAGATTGTTGCTGATGGTCTTCCGCCGCTGGGCGAAGGAGGCCTGAACCACCTCGAAGTACAGCTTCTCGTTCTCCACCTGCACCGGCGGCTCCTTCCGCACCTGCAGCCGGATCACCGCCGAGTCTACGTTGGGCTGGGGGATGAAGACGGTATGCGGCACGATGGTCACCACCTGAGGCTCGCAGTAGTACTGCACCGCAATACTCAGGCTGCCGTAGTCCTTGGTGCCGGGCTTGGCCGCCATCCGGTCGGCCACCTCCTTCTGAATCATCACGACGATGTTCTCCACCGGCAGACGCTCCTCCAGAAGCCGCATGATGATCGGCGTGGTGATGTAATACGGCAGGTTGGCCACCACACTGACGCCTGACATTCCGGCAAAATGCCGCTCGAACACCTCGTTCAGGTCCACCTTCAGCACATCCCCGTGGACCACGGCAGCGTTCGCGTAAGGAGCCAGCGTCTCCTCCAGCACCGGCAGCATCCGCTGGTCGATCTCGATCGCTACCACCTTGCCCGCCTGCTTGGCCAGCTGCTGTGTCAGGGCCCCGATGCCCGGACCGATCTCCAGGGCGCCCTTGGATTCGTCCAAGCCAGCAGCGGAGACGATCTTGTTCAAGATGTTCAAGTCCACCAGGAAGTTCTGGCCCAGGCTCTTCTTGGCGGCCAGATCATACTTTTTCAGGACTTCCTTCGTTCTCGCCGGTGTGGCGACATCTGCAATCACATTCGGTTTCGTATTCATTCGTAGCCCTCTTTATGGAATCGCTCCAGCGCGTTTTGGAATTCCTGCTTACTGATCTGGAACATCTGGCACCGCTTATGGAACTGCTTGCCGTTGGAATAGCCGATGCCGAGCAGCCGGCCCATGGCCTTGCGGCGCTCCGCCGCCTGGGGATGGACGATGAGGCCTGCCTCCATCAGGTCCTCCCAGGCGATCTGGGAGCCCTCCTGGGCGAAGTCCGTCTTCACGTTGGCAAGCGCCCGGCGAATCATCTCCGGCGTTGCGTTCTCGATGCCGACGTCGCCCTTCACCGTCACTTCCTCCTGGGTCAGGAAGGCCTGCTTGCAGCCCGGGAAGCGTTCGGTGATGAGCCGGCGCAGCCGCTCCCCCGCATGGTCCGGGTCCGTGAAGATGATGACGCCCCGCCGCTCCAGAGCCAGACGGATCTTCTCGTACACGTCCTTGTTGATGGCGGAGCCTCCGGTTTCGATGGTTTCCGCCTCTACGGCCCGCTTGATGGCCACCGTGTCGGATTTGCCTTCTACCACGATAATTTCTTTGATCATAGGGTGCAACTTTTCCTCCCGGCCAATCGTCTGTTCAAATAGGAAAAGAAGAGGCTTCCGCCTCTTCCTTGAATCGCATTGTGAAATTAATCAACCGTCGGCTTCTTCGGACCGATGACATACACGGTATACCCGCGCTTGGTGCCGAACTTGGTGGCATAAGACATACTGTCGAAGTAGACGTCGATGGTGTTACCCTTCACGCCGCTGCCGATATCCTCCGCTCTGCGGAAGCCCAGCCCTTCGATGTACACCCACCAGCCCAGCGGGATGACGTTCTTATCGACGGCGATCGTCCGGCCTTCCGTCACCGTGGTGCCGGTATAGGTCAGACCGAATTGGGGATGGCTGTCATCCTTGCCCGTCGATGCCGCGCCGGCCGAATAAGCGGTCAGCGTGACGTTGTTCAGAACCTTCTTATATCCAAATTTTACCCCGCTCTTGGTGATTTCATCCACGTTCGGAGAAGAATTCGACAGAACCGTAACCACAGGAACCTTGGTGCCCACCGCTACGACCTTGCTTACGCTCTCGGCCTTTACGGTTTCGCCCACCTTGTTCTCCGATACCAGGACTCCATCCTCATACACTTTCTCGGTCTGAACGACCTTGGAGCCTTCCACGCCTTCCTGCACGGTCTGGGACTTGCCCTTCAGCAGGTTCCCATCGTTCTGCGTCACTGTATCGTAGGCGATGGCGACAGTCTCCTCGGAGACCTCCTTCTTCACCCGTACGATCTTCAGATCAGCACCGGACGCCAATGTCGACTCCGGCCCGGGGCTTACCTTATCCAGCTCGCCCACTTGAATATTCAGGTCTTCCAATGCTTCTGCAACCGTCTTTCCGGTTGTGTACAACGTCACCGTCTTGCCATCGGCGGTCAGTTGAATAGGCGAGGTGTGGTTAATGACGATGGCGTCGCCGTTCTTGAGCTTGGTGTCAAGAGGCAGCGAGATCCGGTCATGTTCGCCGACCTGAATGGCTTTGTCATCCAGTAGGTGTTGCAGGACAGAGCTCTTCGTGACCATCACGGTCTCTTGTCCGTCGACCACTACGGATACGCGCTTGGTAGCCGTACCGTACAACAACATGAAAAACATGAATGCCAGAGCTGTGAAGATCAGAGCAGCGATTCCGATCAAACGCCCGTTTTCATGCTTCCATCGCAATGCGAAGGCCATGCTGGATGATCGTCTTACATGGGGTTCCGTTGTTACAGGGATTGCGCCCACTTCATTCGGTCCTCCTTCATAGTCCCGCCGTCAAGTATGATGCATGCTGGGTTTGACGCGACTATTGAGTAATGATAATGCTTGGTCCTTTCTTACGAATTCTCTGGAGCAATGGGAAGGAAGAGGTCACACGAAGCGCAAAAAGCCCCGTGAAGAGGAAGCTCTTCTCGTGGCTGGGCATGACAAAATAAATTCATCAATGCACGACAAGTGTCCTCTCTTCAACGCTTACGAGGTTAGCTGACGGATTCGGACGTAAGAGTCGCCCTACCTACGCGGCTGCGAAGCAGCCATCTAAGGATTCACCCCAAAACCGTGCCGTTACTAAGGCCCAGCATGCACCTCAGTCGTTCACATTCGGTTCCCCCGTTTCCCATAGTGGAAACTCAGCGAATTGGAAAATTGGCAAGCATTATTAAGTTATCTTGAACTGTATGATAATGCCTTACAGGAAAGTTGTAAATAGCGAAAAGTCTATATATGGCTCAAAATTGCCCATGTATGCGATTAAAACCCGCTTTTTTGGCTTCATATCCCACTTGTTTCAGCCATTATCTCCGTTTTTCTTCATTCGGACCCCGATTTTCGGAAAAATGGTGAACTTTCCATCGCACAGCGGCATCAATTCGCCCCATTTGGACAGGCCATTTGAGAACAAATTGACTCGTCCGGGACTTTTTCCCATAATATTTTTAGAGAGGTCTGAACGCGATTTCCAGTACCTTTATTCCAACGAAGCAGGTGGTCCGAATCGATTCCATACTCCGGATTGAGGGCTTGTACGGAGGATATTTCCCCCATAAACCCGTCTTGAAAAACGTAACGTTCGACGTCCGTCAGGGCGAAATGGTCGGGCTGATCGGCCTGAACGGGGCCGGCAAGAGCACCACCATCAAACACATCCTGGGACTCCTTCAACCCCAGAAAGGAGAGATCCGCGTGCGGGGCTTGACCCTGAAGGAGGATCCGGAGCCTTACCGGTCCGCCTTCGCCTTCGTGCCGGAGTCCCCCGAGCTCTATGAGGAGCTGACCATCCGCGAGCACCTGGAGCTGACGGCCCGGGCTTACGGTCTGAAGGAAGCCGAATGGGAGCGACGGATGGAGCGGCTCCTCGGCACCTTCCGGATGAAGGAGAAGCTGGGAAGCTTCTCCGGCCATCTGTCGAAGGGCATGAAGCAGAAGGTCATGATTATGAACGCCTTCCTGGTGGAACCGCCCCTCTACATCATAGACGAGCCATTCCTCGGCCTGGACCCCCTGGGCATCCGTTCCCTCCTGGACCTGATGGTTGAGATGAAGCGCCAGGGTGCCAGCTTCCTGATCAGCTCCCATATCCTCTCCACCATAGAGCGCTACTGCGACCGGTTCGTCGTGCTGCACCAGGGGGAGATCGCAGCCCAAGGCCCGTTGGAGCAGATCCTGGAAGCTGCGGGGCTCCGGCAGGGGACGCTGGACGACGCCTTCTGCCGCCTGGTGGCCGGAGGAGGGAGTCCGGCATGACGGACCTGAACCGGCTGTGGTCCAAGCGGGCCGCCGCCTTCTGGAAGGAAGCCGCCGTCTATTGGAGCTATGCGGCTCGAAGCGGCCTGACCGCCTTTCTGCTCCTGTTCTTCATCATCGGCTCTTATGCCTATATGACCGTTCTCAAGACGCTGCCGGCCGATTATCCCTACTGGAGGATCACCACACCGGTCTTGGCTGCGGTTATCGGCTTGTCGCCCTACCGGACTTTCCTGAAGCAGGCGGACCAGGTGTTCCTCATGCCTGCGGAGCTGAAGCTCGGGCGAACCTGGCTCTACAGCGGCGTCTATAGCTACCTGTTCCAAGCCGCTTGGACCCTGGGGGCGCTCTTGATCCTGTGGCCGCTGTACGCTCATTGCGAGGGAACGGCCGCAGTGCCCTTCGTGAACGCAGCCGCCTCCGTCCTGTTCGTCAAGGCTGCCTCCCTGGACCGGCGGGTGGCGGAGAGCAAGCTCCTGTACCGGACCCACCGGATTCCGCTATCCATCATGCGGTGGGTGATGTCCGTTGTGTTCGCGTTCATGGTCCTGACGCAGGATTATTTCTACGGCGCGCTGGTGTTCTTCCTCTTCTACCTGCTTCATGCCTTCACCGCGCGGATCCTGCCGTCACACCGGATTCCATGGGAAGTCTGGATCCGCAAGGAAGCCGACTACCTGAAGGTGCACTATACCTTCTTCAGCTGGTTCGCGGACGTGCCGAAGCTGCCTGCGCGTCCCAAGGCGCGCAGACTCTGGGCAGAGGCTGTGAACCGGCTGCCGTTTGACAAGAGCGAAACCTATCGCTATTTGTACTTCAAGACCTTCCTCCGCTCGGAATGGTACGGCATTACGGTGCGGATCCTGGCGGTTGCCGTCTTCCTCCTGATCTTCGTGGAGAATGCCGTCGCAGATCCGCTGATTTACGCCGTGGCGCTGCTGATGACCTCCGCCACGGTCTCCTCCCTTGATCAGGCACACCGATACAGCTTCTGGCTGGAACTCTATCCGGTGCCGAAGGGGCTCCGGACCAACGCCATCGTGACGACTGCCGGCTGGGCCCTGAACCTTTGGAACCTCTTGGCAGGAGCCGCTCTCATCCTCTTCCACGGCGACAAGCTCCATGCCGTAATCGCCGTGGCGCTCGGCTTCCTGTATGTGTACTATTATAAGAACGTTCCGCTGCGCAAGAGAGCCTCCGCCCGGGAGGATGATTAGTCCATAACCGCAAGAAACCCGCCTGCAGGCTCTCCGAGGAGCCCGGGCGGGTTTTTTTCGGTTTTTTTAACTCAGCTGAAGCAGCTTCTTCGCGTTCTCCGTGGTATGGTGAGCCAGCTCCTCCAAGGGAATTCCCTTGATCTCGGCAGCCGCCTCGGCCACCAGCTTGACGTAGCCGGTCTCGTTGCGCTTGCCCCGGTGCGGGTGTGGGGTCAGATAAGGGGCGTCCGTCTCGATCAACAGGCGGTCCATGGGCACCCGGGCCAGCACCTCTTTGGGCTGGACGGCATTCTTGAAGGTGACCGGGCCTCCGAACGAAATGTGGAAATTCATGTCGAGACACGCCTTGGCCGTCTCCCAGCTTCCGGAGAAGCAGTGCATGATGCCGCCGACCTCCGCCGCCTTCTCCTCCTTCAGAATCGCAAGGACGTCTTGATGAGCATCCCGGTTGTGGATGATGATCGGCTTGCCGATTCGGCGGGCCAGCCGGATCTGCTCCCGGAATACCCGGTGCTGCACCTCCTTGGGGGAGGTATCCCAATAATAGTCCAGGCCGATCTCGCCGATGGCCACCACCTTGGGCCGCTTGCACAGTTCCTCGATCTCATCCAGATCCTCCGGCCGCATATCCTTGGCATCCTGGGGGTGCCAGCCGACGGCGGCATAGATGAAGGCATAGTCTTCGGACAGCTTCAGGGTGGTGGGGATGGTCTCGCGGTTGAAGCCGACGTTGACGATGCGGGTAACGCCACTCTCATACGCGTGCATCAGCGCGTCGTGGCGGTCCTCGTCGAAGGACTTGTTGTCCATATGCGTGTGCGTATCGGTAAACATGAGTTCTGCTCCTTTGGTGGAATGTCGCTGTGGGCTTAGGTACGCTTCTCTAGAAACCGTCTCAGATCCTGGGGCAGGCCCTTGGAATCCAGCAGCTCCTCGGGAAAATACAGATGGTGCTGCCCGAGCCGGATGCCGCTGATGGACCGGACAATCTCCGACTTGCGAGAGATCTCGAACAGCTGGTCCTTGGCGTCCAGCAGGAGGATCGGCAGCTTCTCATCATGCTCCCCCGGACGGTAGACGTCGTAGGGCAGATCCGCCGGGAAGTCGATCTCCATATAATAGGCCGAATCGTAGCCCTCCATAGACATGCTGTGGCGGATCCGCTCCAGCACAGGGACGTCGATCCGCTCCAGAGGAATGTACTTCAGCAGGCAGCGGTGGAGGAACCGGCGGCACAGGTCCGACAGAATCGCGTCACGCTCCTCCATCCATTGGGTGAACACCATCTGCATGAAGGCCTCATCCAGCTTGATGTATTCCGGAATGGTCAGCTTCCCCTCGAACAGATTCCGCATAGGTTCGACAAAAAAGGAAAACCGGTACCCCTCCTCATAAAGCACCCGGGCTCTTGCGAATATTTTATGGAGGAGAATCTCTGCGCTTCGGGTGACCGGATGGAAGTAGACCTGCCAGTACATCTGGTACCGGGACATGAGGTAATCCTCGACGGCGTGCATGCCGCTCTCCTTCACCACGATATGGCCCTTGTAGGGCCGCATCATCCGCAGGATCCGCTCCAGATCGAAGGTGCCGTAGTCCACACCGGTAAAATAGGCATCCCGCAGGAGATAATCCATGCGGTCCGCATCCATCTGGCTGGAGATCAGGCTGACCACGATTTCCTTATGGTACGTCTTCGAGATGACGGCGGCAACCTTCTTGGGCAGCTCCGGATCGACCCGCCGCAGAATCCGGTTGATCTCCGTATCCCCCAGCACCATCCGGCAGGTCCAGGCCTCGTGATGGGTACCGAAAGCTTTTTCCACCGAATGCGAAAAAGGGCCATGGCCGACATCATGCAGGAGTGCCGCGCACAAGCAAAGAAGCCTCTCCTCCGCCGGCCAATCGGGATATCCGCTCCGTTCAAACTGAGAGATGATTTTCCGCGTTATCTCATATACACCGAGAGAATGGGAGAACCGGCTGTGCTCGGCTCCGTGGAAGGTCAGATAGGAGGTGCCCAGCTGCCGGATGCGCCGGAGTCTCTGGAACTCGATGGAATTGATCAACTCCCATATGGTTTGGTCCTGCACGTAAATATAGTTATGTACGGGGTCTTTGAACACCTTTTCCTCTGTCAATTTAACTGTCATCCTCCACCGCCTCCTTTTCGACTTCCCTGAAACTATTATTCGACACGACAATAGAGCTTTTGTCGAATGCTGTCGTAAACCAACTTCCAATTCGGACGGCCATTTTTTCGGCAGAAACTCCCTATTTTACTTTAAAGCAGTAAACGAAAATTGATTTTGTGGAACTATTTATGAGATACTCGTGTCAAAAGCCCCAAATTACCATCATTTGGTTGGAATAATTCTCAAAAAACGGTTGACTATTATGGGAATGGTTGGTATCATAAAAGCATGAACGATGTCGAAAGATGACGATTCTACTCCACATACAAAAATTTGAGAGGGGAACCTATTGCCATGATGAAATCCACAGGTATTGTTAGAAAAGTTGACGAGCTGGGCCGTGTTGTTATTCCGATCGAGCTTCGCCGCACACTGGGCATTGGCGAGAAAGATGCGTTGGAGATTTATGTTGACGGTGAGCGCATCATGCTGAAGAAGTATGAGCCTGCCTGCATCTTCTGCGGCAACGCAGAGAATGTGTCCTATTTCAAAGGAAAAATTGTTTGCAATGTTTGCTTAACAGAAATGCCAACACCTGTGACAAAATAAGAATTATAGTGTATAATGATTTTATAACCAATGTTAATTCTAACCTTTTTAATATCTCCTCTGATCCCTGGGCAACTGCGCAAAGCCGGCGTAGTCGCTTGGGGATATTTTTTGTCCTCCGGGAGGAAGGAACGGTCCGGCCGTTACTCCTCCTCCAGAAGGGCCTGATAAATCTCCCGCTTGGATACGCCCCGGTCCTGGGCGGCCTTCTTCATGGCTTCCTTCCGGTCCAGCCCCTGCTCCCCGTAATGGTCCACGTGCTCCCGAATGCTCTTCGCCTGCCACCAGTCTCCGGAATCGGCTACCCCGTATGCACCGGAGGCCGCTCCGGCTTGGGCCCCTTCCACCACGAGGCAGTATTCGCCCAGCGGCGGATGCTCCTCCAAGTAGGCCAGGGCCTCCTCCAGTGTCCCTCGTGTAAATTCCTCGTAGCGTTTCGTCAGCTCTCGCGCCAGCACCACCCGCCGGTTGCCCCAGACGTCCAGCATAGCCTCCAGCGTCTTCGCCACCCGATGCGGGGATTCGTAGCAGAGGAAAGTCGCCGGATCTCCGGCCAGCGGGGCCAGAGCCTCCTTCAACCCCTTCTTCTCTCTGGGTAAAAAGCCTCCGAACCGGAATCCGGCGGTCGGCAATCCCGAAGCGATCAACGCGGACAAGGCCGCGTTGGCGCCGGGGACGGGAACAACACGAATGCCCTCCTCGACGGCCAGACGAACCAGATCCTCGCCCGGATCGGAGATAGCCGGCAGCCCCGCGTCGCTGACCAAGGCAATGGTCTGTCCTTCCTTCATGAGCCGGACCAGCTCCGGGCCGCTGGCATGCTTGTTATGCTCGTGGTAGCTGACGAGCCGCCCTCCGATGTCGAAGTGGGTCAGCAGCTTCCGGGTCTGCCGGGTATCCTCGGCGGCGATGATGTCCGCTTCCTTCAGCGTCCGGACGGCCCGGAAGGTCATATCCTCCAGGTTGCCGATTGGCGTGGCCACCAAGTAGAGCGTCCCTTCGGAGCCGGGCCGATCGGCGTAGCTTTTTTGGATCTGCATGGGGTTACGCTCCTTCATCCGGCCGCAGGCTGTCCGCCTGGCCGTAATAGATACTCTGCAGCTCCGGCGTATAATGGCCGTCGGGACCGTACACCAGAAGCGGCGGAAGCAGCCGCAGGTCCGGCTTGCCCTCGCGGATGCCCTCCACCAGCACCATGTTGGCTTCCTCCTCCGCTCTCGGGTGGACGAATCGCAGGCGCTTGGGCTCCAGCTTGTACTTCCGCATCAGGGTGACGATATCCACCAGCCGGGTGGGCCGGTGGACCATGGCCACCTTGCCCCCGTATTTCACCAACCGGCTGCAGGCTGCAATTACGTCCTCCAGCGTGCAGTAGATCTCATGCCTGGCGGCAGCCAGATGCAGGTTGGCGTTCTGCTCCCCCGCCGTCACCGGCATATAGGGCGGGTTCACGGTCACCAGATCGTATGTGCCCATTCCAACCGTCCGGTGAATGTCCTTCAGGTCCCCCTGGTGGATATGAATGCGCTCCTCCAGCCCATTCAGGGCCACGCTCCGCGCCGCCATGTCGGCCAGGCGCTCCTGGATCTCCACGCCCCACAGCTCGGAGCGGGTGCGGGTGCTCACCAGAAGCGGCACCACCCCGTTGCCGGTGCAGAGGTCCATAATCCGGCCGCGGGCCGGCACCGAACAGAAGCGGGCCAGCAGCACCGCGTCCATCGAGAAAGCGAACACCTCGTCGCTTTGTATAATCTTCAGATCGTTGCGGAGCAGATCGTCCGCGCGTTCATGATCTCGCAGCATGCGTATGGGACTCCTCTATGTATATCTTTCGTATCCACCGGCGGACAAGCGGGCGTAGACCGCGGAATCCGCAGGCAACCGGCGACGGGGAGAGCGGGCGTAAGGCTCAGCGGTAACCCGTCAGGTTTTAGATTGTGATCTTGTCTTTAGTCTTGTGGGGATGGCGACGGGGAGAGCGGGCGTAAGGCTCAGCGACCACCCGTCAAGACTTGCTCTGCGCCGAACAAAGAGCTTCAGGGCCAGCGGACCTGACGCGGCTCCCCGCACGCCCCCCCTCCATCGCGCACCAGTAGCAGGCGGCAGGGGCAACACGTTCCGGAAGGACGCCACCTTCCAGCGGGTTCCCGCCCTTCTGCCCGGCCGCCGGCACCAGCCGGCAGGCCCGGCAGAAGGGCGGGAACGATAGCGCTCCCCCACCCCACGTACCTTCAACGACGGCCCAGGTCCCTCCCACGCCACATTTCCGGGGGAGCCGGGGCGGATAGCGCCCGGCACCTCCCCCTTGGCCAAGGGGGAATGAGGGGGATCGCCCCACACAAAAAGGGGGACCTGGGGGAAGCCCCCAATCCCCCTATTTATTCAAAAAGGATAAGCAAAACAAGCAGTCGCCTTCCGTACGCAAGTGACCGTAGTACACATTACAGATGTGAAAGCCTTCATGGTACAGCCGGGTCAGATTATCGTAACCCTCCCGGGTTAACGGGGAGGACACCTCCGGCTTAATGGACGAAGCCACAGGCTCCTCATCCGGATCCGGATAGGTGTCCGGACGAATCAGCTTGCGCAGCTGCTGGTTCTCGATGCCCAGGCGCTTGTTCTCCTCCAGCAGCTCGACCACGGTGGCCTTCAGCTTAGTTAAGTCCGCATACATGTTCCCCATTTGCTCTTCCATAGCTTCGATTTGCGTAAAGATCTCTTTTTTATCCAACCGTTGTCACCTCAGTGAGCCTATCCTGAAACCTGCAGCATGGACGCTGTATCTTAGTCTTGCTCCACCACATCATCTCCGGGCAGCTCCAGCACCCGGTTATTCTGCTCGAACAGAACGACCTTGACCGTCCGGTTCTCCACGTTCAAGCCGATGACCTTACCTTGTCCCAGAGAGGTGATGACAATCCGTCCCACCTTGGGCAGCTCGGTTTTCCCGCTTTCGTAATTGTCATGCTCATACTTCAAGCAGCACATCAGCCGTCCGCACAGTCCAGAGATCTTGGTAGGATTTAAGGATAAATTCTGGTCCTTCGCCATCTTGATCGAGACCGGCTCGAAGTCCCCCAGGAACGAGGAGCAGCAGAGAATCCGGCCGCAGGGCCCGATGCCTCCGAGCAGCTTCGCCTCATCCCGCACGCCGATCTGGCGCAGCTCGATCCGGGTCCGGAAGATGCTGGCCAAGTCCTTCACCAGCTCCCGGAAATCCACGCGCCCTTCCGCCGTGAAGTAGAAGATGATTTTGTTGCGGTCGAAGGTATATTCCACGTCCACAAGCTTCATCTTAAGCCCGTGGTCCCGAATTTTGTCCTGACAGATGCCAAAGGCGTCCTTGGCCGCGGTCTTATTGCTGTCGACGATCCGGGCGTCGTTCTCGTCCGCGATCCGGATCACCTTCTTCAGCGGCAGCACCACGTCATTCTCGGGAACCATCCGTTTCCCGATCACGACCTTGCCGTATTCCAGCCCGCGGGCGGTGTCGACGATGACACTGCTGTCTTTTTCCACAGGCAAATCAATCGGATCAAAATAAAACACTTTGCCCGCTTTTTTGAAGCGAACGCCCACTACGGAATACACGTCTTATCACCCCTGTTATATGAAACTCTTCGAGGAAGAGAATGGGTCTTTCCAAAATAAAAATGCGGACCTATGCCTGCATGGCGATAATCGCCTGTTCCAGGGCCAGCTGGGGATTGGCCGGACCCCGCAGCTTACGCTGCAGCTCCACCATCTTCTCCATGCTGCGGACCCAGTAAGGCATGTCCCGGCTCATCGCAGGTTTCGTCATAGCGTCCATCTGATCTATATAAACGATGCTTGTCTTGCGTCCGCAGCGCAAATGAATGATATCCTTCAGCCACAACAGCCATAAATCGACGATCAGCGGCAAGCGCTCCGCCAGATCCGACTTGAATACGGTCTGCTGGGCCGTCACCAGCACATGGGGGAAACGTGTGAGCGTTTCCTGAGCCAATTGTAACATTACGTTTCGAGCTTCTGCAAACTCCTTTGATTGGATAAAGGCACGAGCCGCTTCCACGCCTCCGGCCACGTGAGCCGCCGACTTCACCAGCTCCAGCGGATGGCCCTCCTGGCGGTGCAGAATCTCGATCATCTCCTCCACATGGAGGGGGGCAAAGGGGATCCACTGCGCCCGGGACTGGATGGTCGGAAGCAAAGCTTGTCCGTTCTCCGTGATTAGAATGGCCATAATGTCCGCGCTCGGCTCCTCCAGGAACTTCAGCAGGCTGTTGGCGGCCTGCACCGTCATCCGGTCGGCTTGGTGAATGATGTAGATCTTCTTCTGCTCCCCGCTGGACCGGTAGCCCAGCTGCTTCTGCAGATCCCGGATCTGCTCGATCTTCACGCTGGCTCCGTCCGGCTCGATCCGAATCAGGTTCGGATGATTGCCGTGCTCCACCTTCCGGCATTCCACACAGGTGCCGCAGGCATCTCCGGTCCCGGCCGTGCAGAACACTGCCTGCGCCAGCTGGACGGCCATCCGGCTCCGCCCGGAGCCGGATGGACCGCTGAAGATATAGGCGTGGGACAGCTTGCCGTTCCGGAGTCCGTTCTGCAGCATCCGCTTGGCGCGTTCCTGGCCCGGTATCGATTGAAACGACATGATGTCTTCCCCCGCAGTCAAAAGCTTAAATTAATCAGCATCCCCTTAATCTCCCCGACCCGGTACAGGATCTCAATCTTTCCCTGCTCCGTCTCGAGAAGCTCGTCGGCCATAGCCAAGAGGTGCTCATCGATTTCATCCAATACTTTGTATCGCTTGGTCCGGCCCCGCCGGTCCCAACCCCGGGTATCCTTCAGCCCGACGCCGCGGCGTGCCGTCTCCTCCAGAAACTGCTTGATCAAGAGCTTATACTGCCGGAGCTCCCGGACGGTCATGGACTTGCTCAGCCGCTCGCCTTGAAGATGAATCTGCTCCAGCAGCTTGTTCAGCTGCTCCTGGCCGGCCCTCTCATCCTGCTGGCGCAGGTTGTCGGAGAAGCTCTTGCCTTCCACAGCGGGGGACGGAGCAGACTCCGTTCTGCGAATCTCTTGTCCGAGAGGGCGCCAGCCCGGATTGATTTTCATGAAGGCTCCAACCTTTCTTCAAGAAGGACGGGTCCGCTTAATAATGCTCGAACCGTTCCACCGGCATGACGAACACGGCCGCACCGCCCACTTGTACTTCAACGGGGAATGGAATGTAAGAGTCCGACGTTCCGCCCATGGGCGAAACCGGGGTCACCAGCTGTTCACGGGTCTTGCAGTTCGTCCGGATCACCTGCAGCACCTCCGGCACGCGCTCGTCCTCGATCCCGATCATAAAGGTGGTATTCCCCGCCTTCAGGAATCCTCCTGTACTTGCCAGCTTCGTTGCCCGGAATCCTTCCTTGATCAGCGCATTGGACAACCGGTTGCTGTCTTTGTCTTGTACGACGGCAATGACCAGCTTCATACGAAACCCTCCTCCTTCATTATACAATACCTTGATAGGATTCATCCTGCTGCATCATATGAAACCAAGCCCAGCTGCGTTCCTATAGACGCGGGAAGGATTTGACAGGAATGTACTAATGGAACTAATTAGACATCCCGGGGGTCTTTTCCTGCTTCGAGCTTTAACTCCACGATTTTTCGCACTTCGGACCAGACGGCCTCAGGAGTACGGTCCGCATCGATCCTGACGATCCTTCCGGCAAAACGCTCCGCCACCACCCGGTACCCTTCCCGGACCTTATGATGGAACGTGAGCCCCTCCAGATCCAGCCGGTTGATCTCCCGGCCTTGATCGGCGTGGATCCGGGACAAGCCCGTCTCAGGGCTCACATCCAGCCACAGAGTCAGGTCCGGCATGCGATCCGACGTGGCGAACCGGTTAATGCTGTACACCTCGTCGATGCCCAATCCCCGGGCATAGCCCTGGTAGGCCAGCGAGCTGTCAATGAAGCGGTCGCAGATGACTACGGCTCCCGCCTGTAGCGCGGGGATCACCTTTTGGGCCAGGTGCTGGCGTCTTGCCGCTGCATATAGGAGCGCCTCTGTCCGGGCGTCCATGGCGGTGTGGGACTTGTCCAGAATAATCGAGCGGATCTTCTCCGCGATCTCGATGCCCCCTGGCTCCCGGGTCACCATGACAGGATAGCCCTTCGCCGTCAGCTCCTGCTCCAGATGGCGGATAACCGATGTTTTGCCGGCTCCTTCGCCGCCTTCGATACTGATGAACCATCCGTTAGGCACCGCTATTCTCCATTCTCACTTAAGATTAGTATACTACAACCGGACGGGTCTTGCAGACCGCCCTGAAACCGTGCCCCCGCCCTTGCCAGCTGCCGGATGCGCTGCGCCGCCGCGGGACGGATCACTTCTCCGGCGAACAGAAGCGGGATGCCGGGCGGATAAGGAATCACCGTTTCCGCCGAAGGTCGGCCTATCGCCTCCTCCAACGGTACGGCCGTCACGCCCGTCGATCGAATCTCCATCGTCATGGGCACTGGGTCCCCGATATCCGAGGCCGCTGAATCCTTCTGTTGGAGGAGCTCCTGTACCGATGGCACAACCGGAATTGCAGCCTCTCCGCCCATATCGCGATTCCCAGCCAGATCACGCTCCAGGAGCTGAAGCACCTGGAACAACCGGTCCAGCTCCTCCTTCCCGGTG
Source organism: Oryzibacillus soli (assembly GCF_051594765.1). Lineage (NCBI taxonomy): Bacteria > Bacillati > Bacillota > Bacilli > Caryophanales > Paenibacillaceae > Oryzibacillus > Oryzibacillus soli. The sequence goes on along the minus strand of NZ_JBPPGJ010000025.1, from coordinate 2,669 downwards.
GCCAAGCTGCAGGCCAGCAGCACGTGACGGTCATCGGCCATCTCTGTGATGATCCCGGACTGACCCAGCCGTTCCTGCAGCTGGAAGCCTGTTAAGCTGGACGAGGAGTCGTACAGCGTGATTTTGAAGGGATCCAGGGTTTCATAAGGGGATGTGCCGGGTATCCGGCGCACGGGACGGATGAAACGGAGGCGATCCAGATCCTTCAATAACCCCGCCAGCCATCCGATCCTGAGCTCCAGAAGGTTCCTGCCCTGCGTTGCAGCCAGCCTGCGAGCCAGATCCAAGGAAGCCATCAGCGGGTAGGAGGGGCTGGAGCTCTGCAGCATGGCCAGCCGCTGCTCCACCCTTCTCCGGTCTAGCCGGTCGCCCTGAAGGTGCAGCATCGCCCCCATGGTCATGGCGGTGAGCATTTTGTGAGTGGATTGGACGACTCCGTCGGCGCCGCAGGAAAGGGCGGAGGCGGGTACCGCCGGGTGAAAGCCGAAATGGGCTCCGTGCGCTTCATCCACCAGCAGCGGCATTCCGGCCTGATGGGCCGCATCCGCGTAGGGGCGAAGATCAACCCCCATCCCATAGTAGTTCGGATTGGTCAGGAACAAGGCCTTCGCGTCGGGATAGGCTTCCAGCGCCCTCTTCACCGTATGGAGCGACACGCCTGCAGCCAGCCCGGTATCGGGATCAAGCTCCGGCTGCAGGAATACCGCCTCTGCTCCAGCCAGCATCAAGCCGTGTATCACGGACTTGTGGGCATTGCGCTGAACCAGGATCCGCTCCCCTCTCCCGCACACCGCGGTGATCAAAGCCAAGTTCCCCGCCGTGCTACCCCCGACGAGAAAATAGCTCCTCTCCGCCCCGAAGCATTCTGCTGCGAGACGCTCAGCCTCCAGAATGACCCCCTCCGGGTGGTGGAGGTCGTCCAAGCCTTCAATCTCCGTATAATCGATGCCCATAACGGGCCCATAACTTGCAAGCTCCTCCGGCTCCAGCTGCGCGCCGAATTTATGCCCCGGCACATGGAAGCTGGTCTCCCCCTTGGCACGCCGGCCGGCCAGCGCTTCGAACAAAGGGGCTGTCTGCTGATTCATCGGGTCGATCCTCCACATTCTCTCTGCACACGAAAAAAGAGGATAAGATCGTATTCTCATCCTCTTCTACTATATGAAAAAAACCTCTTGAATGAAAGCACGAATCCGTCTAGGCATTTTTTCTGTACCAAATTTGTTTCATCTGGTGGATGAAGAATGGATATTTGGCATCCTGCACATCCGTCCGGACCATCTCCATCTCGCAGCCTTCGCAGATAAACTCGGACACAATCGTAATCCCATCCCGGCCGGAGCCGCCGCAGATGATGCAGACCTGATCCTTTTGTTCTTCCATGGCGTTCTCACCTCTAGTCTTTTACCTATCAGTATGTCCGAAATCTATCCTTTTAACCCTCTTTCAAAGTTTCGGAATCGGTATTTGTTGTATATTTCTATGTGGGCGTGGGTGGAATGGTGTTTGTACGGGATTTATTTCGTATTCGGGGGCTGCGGCTCTATACTCTGCCCGACCGGATGCCGATATTATGGAATAGAAGACTTACAGGAGGAAGGCTATGGCAAAGCACCGCATCTCGGAAGACTCCACTGTTTATCATTATACGCTATTATACCGGTTTACGCGCAAACATCCATTTTATTGGACCTATGCGGCTGCCATGCTCCTGTGGCTGGCTGTGGACGTGATCTATTGGCAGGCTCATGGGCTCGTACTGTTTCTCGGCACAGGCTTGGCGGGGCTGGTGCTGCATGCTGCCATCACCTTGCTGCTGCTCCGGTTCGCCCAGGGCACGGTCCCGCGGACCTGGGGATGGGCCGCAACCTTCCCGTTCTACGGCTACCTGCCTTCCGGCTACATTCCCGTCAGCTCTTGGAACCGGGCCAACCGGCACCGGTTGACCATCGGCTTCGCCCTGGTGGCTCTATTGTACGTATGGCTGCCCTTCCCCTGGTTCGCGAACGCTGCAGCCGCCCACTACTTCCTTCTGCTGCCGCAGCTGATCTATGTCAGCAGCTGCCGCCGGATCAACCGCAGCGGTCTGGTGAAGCTGAACCCGCAAGACATCTCGTTGTATAAGGCTTAAAAAGTGCTCTAACGATCACCACAAGCGTTATTTAGCTCATATAGACCATTCAGAGAGTCTAACGGTTGCAGGGATCGTTATTTCGTGTAAACAGGGATTCCTGCGCGCATCCAGGTTAAATAACGCGGCTAATAACAGTTAGAATTCTACTGACGGCGTTTTCGGTACAATAGCTCCGGTGGCAACCGTTAGATTCCAAACTCCGCACCTCCACGGCGAGCCCTCTGGTCAAAAGACCAAAGAGCTCGTTTGCGCTTAGAGACGTCCATTCCGCACCTCCACGGCCGCCATATGGCGGTATTGCCGGGTGGTCGGCGTCCAACATCTCGTGCCGGGCTAGCTTCTTCGCTGCAACGATAAGTAGGTTCGGACACTCTACATCGTAGGACCTCGCGCACAAAACAAAGAAGCCTCTAAGCAATATGCTTAGAGGCTTCTCAGTGCTTGGCGACGTCCTACTCTCCCAGGACCCTGCGGTCCAAGTACCATCGGCGCTGGAGGGCTTAACGGTCGTGTTCGAGATGGGAACGCGTGGTTC